>NZ_JBWLKL010000034.1:0-83716 GCF_059026065.1 Streptomyces sp. A18
GTGGTGCGTGACGGTCACGCCCTTGGGGGTGCCGGTCGAACCCGAGGTGTACATCACGTACGCCGCGTTGTGCGGCTCCGGCGGTGTCTGCCCGGCGTCCGCCGGAACGGGTTCGCTCGCGATGTCGGCGACGTACAGCTGCGGGACGTCGGTGCCGGACAGCACGTCGGCCGACTCCGCGGCCGTCAGGACGAGACCGGGCCGGGCGTCCGCCAGGATGTGGTCCAGGCGCGCGCTCGGGTACTTCGGGTCGATCGGCAGATACGCGGCCCCGGCCTTCAGTACGCCCAGCAGCCCCACGACGAGGTCCGCGGTGCGCGGCAGTGCCACCACGACCACCGACTCGGGACGCACTCCACGCCCCGCCAGAGTGCGGGCCACCTGTTCCGCCCGCGCGTTCAACTCCCCGTACGTCAGGGTCACACCGTCCGACTCCACCGCCACCGCGTCGGGGGTGGTGGCCGCCTGCCGCTCGAAGAGTGCGGGGATCGTCACCTCGGGTGTCGGCGTCGCCGTGGCGTTGAACTCGCGCAGCACCAGCGCCCGTTCGGCCGCGTCGAGCACGTCCACCGAACCGACCCGCGCACCCGGGTCGGCGACGAACGCCCGTACCACCCGCACGAAGCGGGCGGCGACGGCCTCCATGGTGCTCCGGTCGAAGAGGTCGGTGGCGTACTCGAGCGTGCACTGCATGGACCGCTCGTCGGGGTCGATGCCGAAGTTGAACTCCAGGTCGAACTTGGCGGTCGCGGTGGGCACCGCCTCCAGACGTGCCTGTACCCCGGGCAGGGCGAGATCGACGCGGGAGTCTCCCTGCCAGGTGAACATCACCTGGAACAGCGGGTGGTAGGCCGTGGAACGCTCCGGGTTCAGTGCCTCCACCAGGCGTTCGAAGGGGGCGTCCTGGTTCTCGTACGCGCCGAGCGCCTTGTTCCGCACCCGCTGGAGCACCTGCTCAAGGGTCGGGTTCGCGGCCAGGTCGGTGCGCAGCACCCAGGTGTTGACGAAGAACCCGACCAGGTCCGCCAGTTCGGAGTCCGGGCGGCCCGCGATGGTGGAGCCCATCGTGATGTCATCGCCGGCGCCCAGATGGTGCAGTAGCACCGCGACGGCCGACTGCATCACCATCGTCGGGGTCAGCCCGGGTATGGCCTGGTCGTCGGCCAGGTTCTGCACCGCGGAGAGGAGGGCGGGCTCGATCGTGAACTGGACGCTGTCGCCGCGGTGGCTGGCGGCGGCCGGCCGGGGCCGGTCCGTCGGTAGAGGCAACTGAGCGGGGGCGCCCGCGAGTTCCTCCTGCCAGTAGCGCAGCTGGGTGGCGAGGACACTGTCCGGGTCGGACTCGGCACCCAGGACTTCGCGCTGCCACAGGGTGTAGTCGACGTACTGCACCGCCAGCTCGGGCCACTGGGGGGCGTCGCCCGTCAGACGGGCCCTGTATGCGGCGGCCAGGTCGCGTGCCAGCGGCCCCATCGACTCGCCGTCGCTGGCGATGTGGTGCATGACCAGGACCAGTACGTGCTCGTCGGCGGCCCGGCGCAGCAGATGGGCCCGCACGGGGATCTCGGTCGAGAGGTCGAAGCGGTGGGCCACCGCTTCGGCGACCGCACCGGCCAGGTCGGCCGGTGCCACATCGGTCACGGGCACCGGGAGCTGGATCTGGTCCTCGGGCAGCACCCGCTGCCCGGGTACGCCCGCCTCGTCCTGGCCGAACACCGTGCGCAGACTCTCGTGGCGTACGACGATGTCGCGCACCGCGGCGGACAGCGCGGCCTCGTCCAGGGAACCGCTCAGCTGGAGGACGAAGGGAAGGTTGTAGGCCGCGGACGGGCCCTCGAAACGGTCGATGAACCACAGACGGCGCTGCGCGAAGGACAACGGGATCATGAGTACTTGCTCCTATCCATCTTGCGCAGACGAGGTCGGGTCGACGCGGCGGAATCCTTCTCGGGGGCCGCGGAGGCGTCCTTCACCTTGCTCGAGAAGTCGGTGATGCGGGGGGTGTCGAAGAGCGCGCGCAGAGGTACGTCGGTCCCGAGCTCGGCGCGGATGCGGCTGAGGAGCCGGGCGGCCAGGAGCGAATGGCCGCCCAGGGCGAAGAAGTCGTCGTCCATCCCCACCCGGTCGACGCCGAGGACCTCGGCGTACAGGCGGCAGAGGGTCTCTTCCTGCGGTGTCCGGGGTGCGCGGTACAGCCCGGCGGTGAACTCGGGTTCGGGCAGCGCGGCCCGGTCCAGCTTGCCGTTGGGCATCAACGGCATCGCGTCCAGCAGGACGACGGCCGCGGGCACCATGAACTCGGGCAGCCGCTCGGAGGCGAACCGGCGCAGTGCGTCGGGCCTCGCACCCCCCGTAGCGGACGGCACGACGTAGGCCACCAACTGCCCGGCCCGGCCCGTGCCGTGGCCGTCCCGGGCGATGACGACCGCCCGGCCGACCCCGGGATGCGCGGTCAGCGCCGCCTCGACCTCGGCGGGCTCGACCCGCATGCCCCGGATCTTCACCTGCGCGTCGCCGCGCCCGGCGTACTCCAGCTCGCCCGCCGCATTGAACCGGGCCAGGTCCCCGGTGCGGTACATCCGCGCGCCCGGCGGCCCGTAGGGGTCGGCGACGAAGCGCTCCGCGGTCAGCGCGCTGCGGCCCCAGTAACCGCGCCCCGCCGACGCCCCGGCGACATACAGTTCGCCGGCCGCGCCCGGTGGCACCGGCAGCAGACCGTCGCCCAGGACGTACACCCGGTTGCCCGGAAGCGGTGTGCCGATCGGCGCGTTCGCGGTGGCCCGCCACTCGTCCGCACCGTCGACGGCGAGCGCGGTCGCGTAGAAGGTCTCGCTCTGGCCATAGGCGTTGACCACACGCACGCCGGGCAGCGCCTCGCGCACCCGACGCACCAGCGAGGCGGGCAGCGCCTCGCCCGTGAACACCACCGCGTCCGCGCCGATCTTGCCGCCCAGTTGGTCGAGGAGTTCGGTGAACGCCGAGGGGACCGTGCTGATCACACCGCCGGACCAGCCGTCGCGCTCGCCAAGGACCAGCACGTCGCGGACCACCTCGACGCTGCCGCCGGTGGACAGCGTGCTGAACAGCTCGAAGACCGACACGTCGAAGTTGACCGAGGTGCCCGCCAGCATGCGGTACCCCGGTGGAATACCGAGCGTGGCCGCGAGGCCCGGCAGGCAGTTGGTCACGTTGCGGTGGGTGATGGCCACGCCCTTCGGGGTCCCGGTGGACCCGGAGGTGTACATCACGTACGCCACGTGGTCGGCCCGCAGGGGCCGCACCCGGTCCCCGTCACCCAGGCCGTGGCCCGCTGTGCTCTCGCCGGCCGTGATCTCGTCGAGCGCGGCGCGGGGTGTGCCGTCGTCGGGGAGCACCGCGCTGCCGGTGGCGGGGTCGGTGAGGACAAGGACCGGGCGCGCGTCGCGCAGGATGTGCGCGAGGCGCCGGCTGGGGTACTGCGGGTCGATCGGCAGATAGCCGGCACCGGACTTCAGCACGCCCAGGAGCGCGACGACCAGGTCGGCCGAGCGGGGCAGCGCCACCGCCACGACGTCTTCCGGCCCGACCCCGCGCCCGGCCAGGCCGCGCGCGAGGCGGTTGGCCCGCTCGTCCAGTTCGCGGTACGTCAACGACACCTCGCCGCACACCACCGCGACCGCGTCCGGGGTGGCGGCCGCCTGCTGCTCGAACACCTGAGGGACGGTCAGCCCGGGTTCCGGTGCCGTCGTGTCGTTGAACTGGCCAAGGAGCCGCTCCCTTTCGGCGGGCTCCAGCACGTCGACGGCGCCCACCCGGTGACCGGGATCCGCCGCCAGCTGACGAAGGATCCGGCCGAAACGGGCACCTACGCGGTCGACCTCGTCCTCGTCGAACATGCTCCGCTGGTACTGCAGCGAAAGGCGCAGCCGGTCGGAGTCGGCGAGGGCCATCACGGTCAGCGGATAGTGCGTGGTGGCGAACGGGCGGATGCCGGTGACGGTGATGTCGGCGGCACGGCTCGCCTCGCCGATGCCCGACCGGTCCAGGGGAAAGGACTCGAAGGCGACGTAGGTGTCGAACAGCGTGGCAAGCCCCGTGGCCCGCTGGATGTCGGTGAGGGGGTGGTGATGGTGATCGAGGAGGGCGGCCTGCCGGCCCTGCAGCGCGGTCAGGAGCTCGGCGAGGGTGTCGCCGGGGGAGCAGCGCACCCGTACCGGCACCGTGTTGAGGAAGAGGCCGACCATCGAGTCCGCGCCGGTCACGGCGGGCGGGCGGCCGGAGACGGTGGCGCCGAACACCACGTCCTGGCGGCCGGTGAGCCGGGCCAGCAGGATCGCCCAAGTGCCCTGGACGACGGCGTTGACCGTGATGCCCAGTTCGGCCGCGCGGCGGGACAGGGCGCGCGCGACGTCGGCGGGCAGCGGCACCTCCACCTGACCGATGCCGGTGAGGTCCCTCCTGGGCCCGTCGGCGGGCACGAGCAGAGTGGGCTCCTCCAGGCCGTCGAGCTCCACCGCCCAGGCGGTGGCCGATGCCGTGTGGTCCTGTCGCGCCAGCCAGTGCAGGAAGTCCCGGTAGTCGCGCACGCGCGGCAGTCCTGTCGCGTCGCCCCCTGTGGGGTAGAGCCGCAGCAGATCCTGTGTCAGGAGCGGCAGCGACCAGCCGTCGAACAGCACGTGATGCGCGGTCAGGATCAGCTCCGAGCGGTCCGGGCCGAGCGTGATCAGGGACAGCCGCAGCATCGGCGGGGTCGCGGCGTCGAAGTGGGTCGCCAGGTCCTGGGCGAGGAACCCTTCGAAGGCGTCGTCCTGGTCGGGCCCGTCGAGACCGGACAGGTCGTGGTGGGTCCACGGCAACGTGACCCCGTGGACCACCAGTTGCAGCTGGTCTCCGTCGTCGCCGGACACGAACGCGGTCCGCAGGGCGGCATGGCGTTCGAGGAGGGCCTGACCGGCCGCGCGCATCCGGTCCGGGTCGACGGATCCGGACAGGTGCAGCGTGTACTGCACCTGATACGCGTCGAACGTGGAGTCGTTCAGCTGCGACTGGAAGAGCAGCCCCGACTGGAGCGCGGTCAGCGGCCAGATGTCGGTGAGCCCCGGATAGCGGCGTTCCCAGGCCTCGATGGAGCTCTGGGTGACGGTCACCAGGGGGACGTCCGATGGCGTCAGACCTCCCGCGTCGGCGCGGGCGGCATGCCGGGCCAGGCCGGTGAGGGCGTCGCACCACAGGTCGGCGAGCTCGCGTACCTCGTCGGGGGAGAGCACGCCCGCCGGGGCGCCGAAGACGGCGCCGAGCCGGGGGCCGTCCGCGGTGTCGGTGACGGTCGCGTTGATGTCCACCTCGCACAGCGCGGGCATCCGCGCGTCATGCCCGGCGTCCAGCTCGGCCAGCTCCGCGAAGTCGGCCAGTTCGGCGGTCTGCGTGAAGCCGAGTCCGCGCAGTTCGTCGGGCATGTCGGCGGCGGAGAACCGGCCGAGGTAGTTGAAGCCGACCTGGCCGATCGGATGGTCGCGGAGGGCCTCGGCGGTCTCCGGGTTGAGATACCGCAGCAGGCCGTAGCCCATGCCCTTGTCGGGCAGGGTGAGGAGTTGCTCCTTGACCGCCTTGAGTACGTCGCCGGCGGCCCGGCCGCCCGCGAACGCGTCGTCGATGTCGGCGCCCGCGAGGTCGAGGCGCACAGGGAACACGCTGGTGAACCAGCCCACCGTGCGCGACAGGTCCGCGCCCGGCGCCACGTCCTCCTCACGGCCGTGCCCTTCGAGCCGGATCAGGGTCGACGGCTCGTCGACGCCGCGCAGGCGGCGCCACTGTGCGACGGCCAGGGCGAGTGCGGCCAGCAGACCGTCGTTGACCCCGCCGCGCACGGCCGCGGGAAGCGCCGTCAGGGCTGCTTCCGTGACGGGCACCGGCAGCAGGACCCGCACCTTCTCCACGGTGGCCATCACATCCACCGCGGGGTCCAGGCGCCGGGTGCCGAGGACGGGGTCGGGACCCGCCACCACCGAACGCCACAGCGGTAGTTCCGCCACCCGTTCCGGGGCGGTGGCCGCGTCGACCAGGGCGTGGGCCCATCGCCGCACCGATGTCGTCACCGGTGCCGGGTCCGGTTCGCGCCCGGTCCGCACCCGCGCCCACGCCGCGGCGAAGTCGGGCATCAGGATCCGCCACGACACTCCGTCGATCACCATGTGGTGGAACGCGACGAGGAGTCGGCCAGGACCGGCGGAGGCAGCTGTGGCAGCGGAGGATGAAGCGATTACTGAGTCGGAGGCGGGCCCGCCTCCTTCAGCCTCCCGTGGGTCGAACCACACCAACTGCGCCACGAGACCGGCTGCCGGGTCCATTCTCCCGGCAGCCGCGTCGAGTTCGCGCACCAGCAGGTGGCGCCAGGCTTCCGCGTCCCAGTCGCCGGAGCACTCGACGCGCTGGATCAGCGGGGCCACGTCCGCCGTACCGGGCGGGGAGACGTGCAGGCCCATGCCTTCGCCCGGCTGCCCGGGTGCGCTGTCGTCGCCGGTCACGAGGCGGGCGCGCAGCAGATCGTGCCGGTCGAGGACCGCGCCGAGCGTCGCGGTCAGTCCGTCCCGGTCGATGCCGTCCGGCAGTTCGAGTACGACGGCCTGGATGAGCCGGTCGAAACCGGGGCCGCGTTCGAGGATCCACCGCGCCACCGGCATCAGCGGCATCCATCCGCTGCCGCCACCGGCCATCTCGGCGAGGACCGGCTCCGTACCGGACCCGCGGCGCGCGGCGACCTCCGCCAGGGCGGCCACGGTCCGGTGCTCGAAGATCTCGCGGGAGCTCACCTGCGTACCCTGTGCGCGCGCCCGTGACACGATCTGGATGGACTGGATGCTGTCGCCGCCCAGCGCGAAGAAGTCGTCGTCGATGCCGACCCGGTCGAGGCCGAGGACCTGGGCGAACAGCTCCGCGAGGATCTCCTCGACGGGCGTGCGCGGCGCCCGGTAGTCACCGCCGCGGAACTCCGGCTCGGGAAGCGCGGCCCGGTCCAGCTTCTCGTTCGGGGTCAGTGGCAGCCGGTCGAGGACCATGAAGACCGAAGGCACCATGTAATCGGGCAGGCGGCCCGCGACGAACTCGCGCAGGTCCCTGACCCGGAAACCGGAGTCGATGGCGATGCTGCCGCCCGCCGGCCCCCAGCCGCCCGCGTCGGAGCCGACCGGGACGACGTACGCCACCAGTTGCTTGCCCCCGGCCCGGCCGGCGGGCTCACGGGCGAGCACCGCCGCGTGCGCCACGCCGGGGTGGGAGAGGAGCACCGTCTCGATCTCGCCGGGCTCGATCCGAAAGCCCCGCACCTTCACCTGGGTGTCGACGCGCCCCTGGTACACCAGTTCGCCGCCGGAGGTTCGCAGCACTACGTCGCCGGTCCGGTACATCCGCTCACCGGGATCCCCGTACGGGCAGGCCACAAAGCGCTCCGCGGACAGCGCGGGCCGATTCAGATAGCCACGCGCCACACCGACACCGGCCAGATACAGCTCACCGGCCGTCCCCGTAGGTACCGGCCGTAAGTGGTCGTCGAGTACATGGGCGCGCATGTTGTCCATGGAGCGGCCGATCGGGATGTCGTCACCGACCGGCTCCTCTGGGTCCACCGCGTGGCAAACGGCGAAGACCGTTGTCTCCGTGGGCCCGTAGCCATTGACGAACTGCGTGTGCGGGCAGGCCTCGACGGCGCGTCGGACGGCACGCGCGGTGAGGCGCTCGCCGCCGATCCACACGGCCTTCAGTCCGGCCAGGCAGTGCGGGTCCTCCTCGGCCAGGAGGTTGAACAGGGAGGTGGTCAGAAAGAGGGAGGTGACGCCGTGGTCGCTCACCAGGCCGGCAAGGACCTCCGGGGTCAGGTCCCCGGAGGGGTCCACGACGACCGCGCCTCCGCTCAACAGCGGCACCCACAGTTCGTAGATAGAGGCGTCGAACGCCAACGGGGAGTGCAGCAGCACCCGTTCGTGGGCGCCACCGCGCCAGCAGCGGTCGAGCGCGAGACCCACCACGTCCCGGTGGGAGATGCCGATGCCCTTGGGCACCCCGGTCGAACCGGAGGTGTAAATGACGTACGCGAGGTGATCGGGACGCACCGCCACTGCGGCTTCTGGCGCGCTTCCATCCGCTTGCTGCGCCGGTGCGGCCGCCATGCTGTCCAGCTCGTCCAGGTCCTCGAGCACGATGACGGGACAGGTGACGGTCGGCAGGCTCACGGCGGCGGCCGAGGTGGTGAGCAACAGCACCGGCCGCACGTCGTGCAGCATGAACTCCACGCGCTCGGCCGGATAATCCGGGTCCAGGGGCAGATAGGTTCCCCCGGCCCTGAGCACCGCGAGGAGGACCGTCGCCAGGGCGGCGGAGCGGGACAGGACCACCCCCACGACAGCTCCGGGCGCCACGCCGCGCAGGATCAGTTCCCGCGCCAGCCGATCCGCTCCGTCGTCGAGTTCTCGGTAGGTCAATGTCGTTTCGCCGTCCACGACTGCGACGGCGTTCGGAGTACGTTCAGCCTGGCGCGCAAACAATTCTGGAATCGTCACATCAGGTAGGGCAACGGCAGGCTCATTGAATTCATGCAGTAATCGGCGTCGCTCCACTGAATTCAGCACGCTACCGCCCCCAATTTCGATGAGTGAAACTTGCGCACACCCATCGACCGTTCCATCAGCGGCACAGCAGGGTCAAGGAGACCAAAATATTGTCAAGGCAACCTATAGAACTCTTCGAGCGGCCGGACAGCGATGTCCCAGCGGTAGTGCGGAGTGATTAATTCCGCCGAGAAAAGCATGCCCATCGCCGATTCGGGTCACTCCTGGAATCGCGGGCAACTCCCGCGTACGCGACGTCATGACGGGGTGTTGAGTTGCTCGGAGAGACCGTCCTCCTCCCAGCGCCCGACGGAGTGTTCCACCGTGTTCCGGTGCTGGCAGGAGCGCTCGCCCGGCAACTCGGCGCCGCCTGGGTGATCGGCTCGGCGGGCGGCCGGTTCCGGCCCGGCTGGTGTCGACGGTCTCGACCGGGCGCCGACCGCGGTCATCGGCGTGCTGCGCGGCGTCAACACCGGCAAGATGCTCCTACGGCTCGCCGACGAGGCGGGCTCTTTCCCGAACGGAAGCCTGACCATGGAGAACGAGCTCTACGACTACAGCCCGATCACCGAGCGGGAGCCCATCCGCTGGCCGAACGGCGCCAGAGTGGCGTTCTATGTCGGCCTGAACGTCGAGCACTTCAGGCTCGGCGCCCCGTCCACCAGCATCAATGATTCGACCACGGGCCTGACCCCGGACGCGCTCAACCACGGCTGGCGGGACTACGGCCCCCGGGTCGGCATCTGGCGGACCATGGACGTCCTCGACCGGCACGGCATCCGCGCCAGCGTCTTGCTCAACTCCGAAGTCACCGTCCACTACCCGCAGATCATCGAGGCGGGCAAGACCCGCGACTGGGCCTGGCTGGCGCACGGCAAGACCAACAACATTCTCCAGGCCGACATGACCGAAGACGAGGAGCGGTCCTACCTCACCGACATGGTCACCACCATCGAGAAGGCCACCGGGCAGCGGCCGCGCGGCTGGATGGGCCCGGCGCTGACCGAGACGTTCCACACTCCGAAACTGCTCGCCGAGCTCGGCCTTGACTATGTGCTCGACTGGACCGCCGACGACCAGCCGTTCCCGCTGAACGTGCCAGGGGTGCTGAGCGTGCCGTACACCTTGGAACTCAACGACATCAGCCTGTTCACCATCCACCGGATGACCGGCCCGGAATTCCTACAGATGGTCAAGGACCAGTTCGACCAGCTCTACGCCGACTCGGCGGACAGCGGCCGCGTCATGGCACTGGCGCTGCACCCGTTCGTCATCGGCCAGGCTTTTCGCACCAAGTACCTTGACCAGGCGCTGGAGTACATCGCCGGGCACGACGGCGTATGGCTGACCACGAGCGACGAGATCGCCGAGCACTACCGCCGCGCCACCGGCGGCTGAATCGCTAGGGCTGGTGGCAGGGTGCGTGCCACCAGCGCCGTGAGCAGGTCGTCGAAGGGGTGCGGGGCGAGCACCTCGGGCACGGTGAGGTCGTCCACGATCAGGCCGAGCATCGCGAGGTAGAGCAGCACCACGGTGGTGCGGTCGCCGGGCAGGCCGGCGTCGAGGTGCCAGCCGATGTTGTCCTCCAGTATTGCGCTGAAGGTACGGGTCAGGTCGGCCTGCAGCTCGGGGCGCCGGGTGGCTTCG
Organism: Streptomyces sp. A18; assembly: GCF_059026065.1. NCBI lineage: Bacteria > Bacillati > Actinomycetota > Actinomycetes > Kitasatosporales > Streptomycetaceae > Streptomyces > Streptomyces sp. A18. The sequence continues at coordinate 10,227 of NZ_JBWLKL010000034.1, forward strand.
AGGCGCAGTTCCAGCATGGCCAGATGGCTGCTGCGGTCGGCGCGCATCCGTCCGACGAGCTGGTGCAGCAGGGTGACCACCAGTTGACGGGAGGGCGGCGCCTGCATGGTGGAGGCCAGTTCCGCCGGGTCGGGGGTGAGGCGCTCGTGGGTGCGGGCCAGGATCTGGCGCAGCAACTCGGCACGGTTGGAGAAGTAGTTGGACGCGGTGCCGCCGGGAACGGCGGCCTCCGTGTCGACCGCACGCAGCGTCAGGCCGCGTGATCCCTCGCGGGCGAGGACTTCGATGGCGGCGTCGAGCAGGGCGGTCCGGCGCGCTGGGTTCTGTCGCAAGGGATCTCTCCGTAGAAAGTCATTGACACCACTGTGGGCACAGTACTACCTTCAAACCACTTCAACCAAAGTACATCGACTGTAAGGGTTTGCATGGAGCCTTCGGCACCCAAGCTCGACTCGGCTCACTGACTCCGCCCGATGCACCCTCAGTCCCGCCGCACCCCACCGAAAGAGGCACCTGTATGCGCAAGTTGACCTACTGCATCGCCACCTCGCTCGACGGTTTCATCTCCGCTTCCGACGGCAGCGACCCCACGGGCCCGGACGGCTTCTGGCCGGTCGGGGAGGACTACGTGGCCCATCTCGCTGCCGTCTACCCGGAGATCCTGCCCGCGCCGGCCAGGGCCGCGCTCGGCGTCACGGCGGAGGGAACCCACTTCGACACCGCGCTCGAGGGCCGCCGGACGTACCAGAACGGGCTGGACGCCGGGATCACCGACGCCTACCCGCACCTGCGGCACCTGGTCTTCTCCCGCACGCTGACCGAGAGCCCCGACCCGCGCGTGGAACTGGTCGGCACCGACCCGGTGGCGAAGGTGCGTGAGCTCAAGCAGGAGGAGGGCAAGGGTATTTGGCTGATGGGCGGCGGCCAGCTGGCCGCCGCGCTGTACGGCGAGATCGACGAACTGATCATCAAGCTCGCCCCGCTCACCCTCGGCTCCGGCACTCCGCTGTTCGCCCCGTCGGCCGGCTTCGCCCCGGTCCAGTACGAACTGACCGACAGCACGGTCCTGAAGAGTGGAACGGCCTTCCTCACCTACGCCAGGAACCGCTAGGAGCGCGTCTGATCGCTCATTGGCGGCAATGACGTTATGGACGACATTGACGAAGTCTCGGGCGGGGGCGATGACGGGGCCTGCATCGGGGTGTCGGCGTTGCGTCAGTCGTTTTCAGTGATGAAAGCGGCAAGAGCGGCAGCGACGGCATCGGGCTGTTCGTCCGGGATGAAGTGTCCTGCGTCCGGCACGATGACGCCGGTGGCGTTGTCGGCCCACGGCCCGATGGAAGCCGCCATGTCAGGAATGGAGCCGTGGCTGCTGGAGATCCCGAGAACCGGCAGCGTCAAGTGCTTTCGTTCCAGGCGTGCATGGTTCTTCCGTGCCGATTCGGCGGCGTCCCGGTAGTAGGCCAGGGAGGCGCGGAGCCCGCCGTCGGCGGCGAGGGACGCGGCGTACTGGTCGGTCTCGGTGTCGTCGAAGGTGTCGGGGGAGAGGGCCTTGGTCTTCAGGAACCAGCCGACGTAGTCACGTTCGCGGCCTGCGAGCAGTGTCTCGGGCAGGTCGGGCACGAGGTGGAATGCGAAGTGCCAGGTCTTCCAGGCCTTCTTGGGGTCGGTCGGAATGGTGTCGGGGAGTGTGATGCCCGGAATTCCCGCGTCGAGCAGTGCGACGCCACGCAGCTGACTCTCGTACTTCAGGGCGAGGGAGAAGGCGACCCACGCCCCGATGTCGTGGGCGGCCAGCCAGTAGGCGGAGACTCCGAGCGCTTCCACCGCGGCGTGGACGTATGCGGCGACGGTGTGGGTGTCGTAACTGCCGTCGGGGCGTTCGGAGTGGCCCTGACCCGGCAGGTCGATCGCTATGACGCGGTATCGCTCGGCCAGGGTGGGCATCACCTTCCGCCATGCCCACCAGGTCTGCGGGAATCCAGCCAGCAGAACGATGGCTGGGCCGTTCGGCCGGCCGCCCTCAACCGTATGAAGTCGGATGCCGCCGCCCGCGTCGACCCAGCGGCGGGAGAAACCGGCCAGATCGTGCAGTGTCAGGTCGGGGACGGGGTTGTCGGGGACGCGTGTGGTGATTGCAGGGTCAGTCATGGTCTTCCTTCATCGGTGTCGGTCGGGCGTGCGGGTTCGGTGTGTCGGCCGAGGGTGAGGCCTGTGAGCGGGGTGCCTGTTGCCTGTGAGCGCGGTATGAGCGCGGGGCCTGGGCGGCGAGGCCGCAAGTACGGGGATGTGCCGAGCCTAACCATCTTGAACTAGTTAGTTCAAGATAGGATGGCCGGCAACACCGGGCACAGCAGTAAGACCGGGTACAGCAGTAAGGAGGTGCGGTATGGCAGGCAAGAAGCAGTTCGACACCGGCGCGGTGCTCGATGCCGCGATGATCCAGTTCTGGCGAGCCGGCTACGCCGACACATCGCTGGATGACTTGTCCCGGGCAACCGGGCTCAACCGCAGCTCCATCTACGCCTCTCTCGGAGACAAGGACGCCCTCTTCATGCGCTGCCTGGAGCGTTACGCCACGCGCTACGGAGGGAAGTACGACGCCGCGCTGTCCTGCGCTGCCGATCGGCCACTCGCAGCCGTGCGGGCATTCTTCGAGGTCACCCTGGAACGCATCGCGGACCCCGACCTGCCCGACGGATGTCTGGTGGCTCAATCCGCCATGGCGATACCGGTACTGAGCTCGAGCGTCGCCGCGCACACCAAAGAGGCGGTCGGCTTCCAGCGCACTCGACTGCGTGCCGCGCTGAAGGCGGGCAGCCTGCACGACGAGACGGCCGAGACGTACGCCGTCCACATCGCGGCCGTGAACCAGTCGCTTGCCGTCATGAGCAGAGCGGGGGCGGGTGCGGAGCAACTGCGCGCCATCGTCGACGTGACCCTCGACGCGCTCGCGCAGGCTCTCGCTGCGGGCAGCCGGGGCGCGAGCAGGGGCGCGAGCCGGGGCGTGTAGCCGGGAACACAGCAGCCGGAACGCCGCGGGTTCTCTCGCGCACATTGCGGAGGAGCCGCTGCCGGAGGAGCAGGACGGCGTAACGCGTGCCGGCGTCTGGCGGTGGGTGCGTCACCGGCGGTGGGTGAGTCAATCGTCCTGACTCCACTCAGGGGACCATTCAGGAGAAGTCCGCGGCGGTGATGCCGTCGGGGTGTCCGGGCGGCCACTCCACCAACTCGATCCGGTAGCCGTCCGGGTCGGTGAGCCACGACGTCTTCGGGCCGCTGGGGCCGCCCGGGTGCTGGACAGGCCCCGGCTCCAGTCCGGCGTCGGTCAGCCGTTCCAGGGTGGCGGCCAGGGTGTCCACCTGGATAGCGAGGTGGTCGAAGCCGCTGCCCACGTCGACGCGTCCGCCGACGGGGCGGTGGACGAGTTCGAGCGAGGCCGCCGGCTCGTCGGGGAACTTGAGGATCACGAGGTGACTCTCGTCGCCCGCGTCGACCCTGCCCAGCTCGCCGTAGCCCAAGGCGGTGTAGAAGGCGAGCGAGCGGTCCAGGTCGGTGACGCGGTAGCTGACGAAGAGCGTCTTCACGCGGTTTCCTCGGGTCGACGAACCCGGTAGCGGAGGTGGGTGACGTCGCGGTCCTCGAGCCGTCGGACGAGGTCGAGTTCGATGTGATCACCACCAAGGTGGTCGAAGAGGCGTCGGCCGCCCCCGAGGAGCACCTGAACCAGGTGGATCTCCATCTCGTCGATCTGCCCGGCGCGGAGGAGCGCTTGGGCCGCGCCCGCCCCATGGACCATGATCGGCCGGTCCCCGGCTGCCGCGCGTGCCTGACGGGCGCAGTCCTCGACGTCGGTGACGAATCGCGCGTGGCCGGGCGGCACGTCCCCGTCATCCACCTGGTGGGTGAGGACGAAGATCGGCACACCGGCGTGATGGTCGCCCTGCCAACGCCCGGCGAGTTCGAAGGTCCGGCGACCGGAGATTACCGCGCCGGTCGCCAGCGCCTCGCGATAGACCTGTCCGCTGGGCCCGTCGGATTCCCGGTCGTCGAGCCAGTTGAAAAGCCGTCCACCCGCACGTCCGAGCTCCTGGCCCGGCCGATCGTCCGGACCGGCGATGAAGCCGTCGAGCGACATCGACATGTACAGCCGAATCGGATTGCTCATTCTGGCCTCCATCTCTCCTCCATGGCATGGGATGCTCCGCCTCTCGCCCCATCAGGGCGGGAACGTCACAGTGGAAGACTCTAGGCAGCAGGCGAATTCATCGGCCTGCTGAGGCGTGAGTCAATCCGGGCCGGACCGACGAAACCGCCCGACACGATGCGCAGTTCGCACGCAGAGCTGCCCGACACGCCGGCCGATGCCGCGTACGGTCGATCGGCGGCAGTGTCCCGTCCAGGATCACGTACTCCAGCCACTTCGCCCGCCCCATCGCGGAGGCAGGATCTCGGCGGGCGCGGCGAGCGCGCGGCGAGGGCGTCGACGGTTTCACGGACCTAGCGGCACTACCAAGCCGATGTCGAACCTGGCGGCGAGCGGGGTGCAGGTGTCGCCGCAGCGTAGATGGGAGACGGCAAGGAGGGCCTGCCGCCCCGGCGTCAGGCGCCGCCAGCGGCTGCCGATCGGCTGTCGCTGGACGGCGAGTTGGCGGGCGAGGAAGCGTAAGGCCGAGCTGGGCAGGTCGATCGCTGACGGGTACACAATCACCGACGCTCCTGGTGTTGCGGTTGTTCTTGGCCGCTGACCCGCTGACCCGCTGACCCGCTGACCCGCCGAGCCGCCGAGCCGTCGACCCGCACCCGTCAGCCAGGAGCCTCGCCGACCCGTCTGCCAGGAGCCTCGCCACGTCCACCAGTCAGCCATCGAGCCTCACCCACCGCCAGGACGAGGGCTCAGTCCGCGCCTAACCGAGCCGTGCGCCGAGGTCGTTGGCGGCGGCGACGACAGCGCCGCTGAGGAGGGCGAGTTTGGCGTCCGCCCGCCTCGCCGGGCCGGATACGGACAGCGCACCGCAGGCCACGCCCTGCCGGTTCCGTACCGGGGCGGCCACCGCGCAGAGGTCCCATTCGCTTTCCTCCATGTTGGTGGCGTAGCCGGTCTCCCTCACCTTCTCGAGCTCGGCCTCGAGCGCCCGGCGTGTACTTACCGCGCGCTCGGTTCCGCCCCGCAGCCGCGCGCCCGGATAGCGGCGCCGCAACTCTTCGCTTGGCAGCTCGGCGAGCAGAGCTTTCCCTGCGGCAGACGCGTGCGCCGGGCCTCGCTGCCCGGTACGCAGCCCGGCACGGATCACCTGCTGGCTCTCCACACCTTCGATGAAGACGGTCTCGGTGCCTTCCAGTACGAGCAGATGTGCGGTCTCGGAGGTGTCTTCGACGAGCTTTTCCAGCAGGAGACGCGCTTCGTCGCGGAGGGAGACCGCCCCCATCACGGCGATCCCGAGCCTGGCCAGTGCGGGTCCGGGTCCGTAGCCCTTGGTCTGGGTGTCCTGGCGGAGCAGGTCGCGGGCCTGCAGGGTGGTCAGCATCCGATGAGCGGTCGACCTGGCCACCCCCAACTCGGCGGACACATCGGCGACTCGCAACGTCGGCCTGTCCACCAGCATCAGCAGGATCCGCGCCGCGTTGTCGATCGATTCCACCGGGTAGGCGGCCGAGACTGCCACAACCCCTCCATCTCGCCGTCGCTACGGCGGCTGTTCTGGTGATTGAACTGCATTTCGCCAGCCAGAATAGCCGCAGCTCCTCACGGCGTCTCGGCGTCTCGGTGTCCCGGCGCCTCGACGGATCTCGCGAATCAGTCCGCAGCCATGGTGGCGGTGCGTCACGCCGCCGGGGGGCGCCGGAGCCGCCTCCGAGCACTTCCGCGAGCGAACCGGGCCCCTCCAGTCGATCGGAGTCACCACCGGGGCCACCATTCACTGCCTGATGCGCCGCGCTCTCGTGTTCTGCTGAGCAGAGCATACGCCGTCGAGCAGAACACCACGCCATTGACGCTCCACCGGCGTCGAGCTACCGTGCAGAACATGATCTGCACCGCAGAACACTATCCAGGAGGAGTGGCGTGACGACCTCAACGCCGTCCGTCGCGGAACTCGGCCATGTGGGCCTGCGCTGTCATGACGTGAGTCGGCAGCTGGCGTTCTACACCGAAGTCCTCGGCCTGACGGTCACCGACCACGACGAACGGCTCGGCATCTGGTTCCTGTCCGCCCGGCCGGACACCGAACACCACGAACTGCTCCTGGCTGAGGGCCGGGACGCACCGATCGGAATCAAACTCATCCAGCAGGTGTCGTTCCGGTGTGCGCGCTTCGAGGACGTCCTCGGCTTCCATCGGCGTTTCCGGGAGCACGACGTCCGGCTCGACATGATCGTCTCGCATGGCAACGCCGTCGGCGTCTACTTCTACGATCCGGAGGGCAACCGGTGTGAGGTCTACTGGCGGACCGGGCTCGTGGCACGACAGCCCTTCGTCGAGCACATCGACATCGAGACCGACCCCGAGGAGCTTCTGGACGCCATCCGGGCTTCGGTCGAGCGCCACGGCGCGACGGGTTTCACCGAGGAGAGTTATCGCGCCTGGACGCGCGAACAAGTGGTGGCAGCCGATGGTGCCGCAGCCAAGGAGGTGAGGCAGTGAAGTTCGTTCGCTACGCGGACGGCACGTCCTCACGCGTCGGCGTGGTGGACGGTGACCTGGTCCGGGTCGTCGACGGTCCGGCGGATCTGCTGCCTCTCATCGAGGCCGGCGAGGCCGAGTTGCTCGCTGCCGGACGGACCGCGCTGCGGCGCGGCGCGACCGTGCCGCTTCCGGACGTCGTTCCCCTGTCGCCGATCGCGACGCCTCCGACCGTCCGCGATTTCTACGCCTTCGAACAGCATGTCCGGGCAGGCCGCGCCTGGCGGGGCCTTGAGATGGAACCGGACTGGTATGAGCTGCCGGTCTTCTACTTCTCCAACCCCTACGCCGTGCGAGGCTGCGGGCCGGTGCCGATGACGCCGGGTGCGGAGCGTTTCGACTTCGAGCTGGAGGTCGCCGCCGTGGTGGGGCAAGGCGGCCGCGGCCTGACCGCCAAGGACGCCGAACACGCGATCGCCGGTTACTGCGTGCTCAACGACTGGAGCGGCCGGGACGTTCAGCAGCGCGAGATGAAGCTGTCGATGGGGCCGGTGAAAGGCAAGGACACCGCGACGAGCCTCGGCCCGTACTTCGTGACCCCGGACGAGATCGCCGACTTCCGCGAGGGCAACGGACACCGTCTCGAAATGACCTGCACAGTCAATGGCGTGCCCTACTCCCGCGCCCTGTGGTCGGACATCCACTGGTCCTTCGGCGAGATGATCGCCTACGCCTCCCGCGGCGCCGAAGTGAGGCCCGGCGATGTGATCGGCTCCGGCACCTGCGGCACCGGCTGCATCCTGGAGCTGTCCCGCACTCACGACTCGACGAACTACCCCTGGTTGCAGCCGGGCGACGAGGTCGTCGCGGCGATCGAAGGTCTCGGCGAGTTGCGCAATACCGTCACCGAGGCGGCGCCGGTCATACCGTTGCGAACCCGGGGTGCGACGGGGCAGGAGGACGGAACACGACCGCGGTTCACCGACGGAGCCGTGCCCTGATGGACGCTCCCGTACCGGCGGAGGACCCTGCCAAGCTTCGGGCCGCGTTGCTGCGTGCCATGCCGATGTCCCGAATGCTCGACTACGGCATGGACCACGGGGACGCCGTCCACCTGGCCGATGCGCCCGTCTCGGAGTCGTGGCACGAGGTCGCGACTCGCCTGGCCGAGGCGCAGTTGACCCGCGCGGAGGCGGCCGCCGACCGCGGTGATGTCGAGACCGCGGTGGCGTGCCAACGCCGGGCAACGGCCTCGCTGATCTTCGCGCAGATGGCCTTCAACACCGACCACCCGACCAAACGCACGCTCTACGTCCGGCTCACCCGGGCCTACCAGGCCGCGGCCGAGCTCGACACCGAGTTGCGCGTGGAACGGCTGTCGATCCCGTTCCTGCACAGCCACTGCACCGCCTGGTTCGTGAGTCGCTCCGGCGCTCGCCCTGGCCCCACGGTGGTCATTGTCGGTGGGCAGAGCGGTTGGGGCCCGGCCTTTCACCAGCAGGCCGAAGCCCTGGCCCGGCGCGGGCTGTCCGCTGTCCTGCTCGAGGCACCGGGCCAGGGCGATACGCGCATGACCGGCGGACTCCACCTCGACGGTCACGTCGACGGAGCCTTCAGCGCTGCCCTCGACGTCGTGCGTGCCCGTACCGGCTACGACGGCCGGTACGGGGTGTGGGGGAACAGCTTCGGTGGCCTGCTCGCCGCCCGTGCCGCGGTGCACGACAGCCGTTTCGGCGCGTGTTGCGTCAACGGGGCCAACGCGAGGCCGGAGCCACTGCCGTTCCGGACCGCACGCGAACAATCGCGGGCGCTCCTGGGTGTCGACACCGACGACGAAGCCGCAGCCGTCTTCCGCACCCTGTGGTTCGACCCGGCGGTCGCGCGCACGAACGCCGCGATGCTCGTGCTGCACGGCGGCAACGACCCGCTGGTCAGTCTCGACCAGCAGAAGGTGTTCCTCGACCTGTCGGCGCATCCCACCCTGCGGGTTTGGGACGACGGCGACCACACCATGTACAACCACTCGGCCGAACGCACGGAGTTTGTCTGTGACTGGTTCCGTGCCCAGCTCGGCCGCGCGTGACCCAGGCGGCCACGCATCCGACTCCCGACAGCTGACAAGACCATTGAGGTGACCATGAAAGCCATTGCACTCCCACGTCACGGCGGCGCGGACGACCTGGAGCTGACGGAACAGCCGACACCGGCGGTCGCGCCCGGCGAGTTCCTTGTCCGGGTCAAGGCGGCCGGAGTGAACCCGGGCGACGAGAAGATCGCCATCGGCACCCTCGACGGCATCATGGTGACCCACTTCCCCCTCATCCCGGGCTTCGAGATGTCCGGCGTCGTCGAGGGTCGCGGTTTCGGCGCCACCGAGTTCGAGATCGGCGACGAGGTGATCGGATTCGTCGTCAAGGACTGGGCGCAGAACGGTACTTACGCCGAGCTGGTTTCAGCGCCGGCCCGCACGCTGGCCCGCAAGCCGGAGTCCTGGGACTGGCTGCATTCGGCCTGTCTGCCGCTGAACGGGCTGACGGCTTACCAGGCCATCAAACGCATCAGCATCGGCGAGAGCGACACCGTCGTGATCCACGGGGCCGCCGGTGGCGTCGGCACGCTCGCCGTGCAGATCGCCGTCACCCGGGGCGCACACGTCATCGGCACCGCCGGCGAGCGCAATCACGACTACCTGCGTGAACTCGGCGCCACACCGATCACCTACGGAGAAGGACTGGCCGACCGGGTGCGCGAGCTCGCGCCAGAGGGCGTCGACGCGGCGCTCGACTTCTACGGCGGGGACGCGGTGGCCGTCTCGCGGAAGGTCTTGAAGGATCCCGCGCGGATCGCCTCCGTGGCCGACATCACCGCTCCCGAACAGGGTGGCCAATTGGTGTGGGCACGCCCGAACGCCGAAGAGCTGACGGCGGTGGCCGCGCTCGCCGAGTCCGGGAAGTTGTCCGTCCCCCTGAACCGCTCCTTCCCGCTGGAGCAGGCCGCCGACGCCTGGCGGATGCTCCATGCGGACAGCCGCACACGCGGCCGGATCGTGCTGGACATCGACGCCACTTGAGGGGGTCTTACGGCACGTAAACGCTCCGGTGCAAACGAAGGGTTGGGACATATGAAGCTTGCCGATGAACCCCGCACATCCGCGACCACGCCGGATGCCGTGGACGCGGACGTCCTCATCATCGGGTACGGGCCGGTCGGTCAGACCCTGGCTGCTCTACTGGGTGCGTCGGGGCACCGCGTGCTGGTGTGCGAACGACGGGTCGGGCGCTACGAGACGCCACGGGCCGGACACTTCGATCACGAAATCATGCGCGTCTTTCAGTCGTTGGGCATCGCCGACGATGTACGGCGCATTGCCGAACCAGCTCGTGTGTATGAGTTCCTCGCTCCCGATGGAAGCGTGATTTCTCGTCTGCCAAGGGAATGGGCCGCTCCCTCCGGCTGGGACGCGTCGTACCACTTCTACCAACCGGAACTCGAGGATGTCCTGGACGCGGCAGTCCGCGGAGCATCCACTGTGGACGTGCGTTTCGGTGCGGAGCTGGTCGGCCTGCTCCAGGGGGCCGACCACGTGGAGGCGACGTTGGCGGACGGCGGCGTCGTCACCGCTCGCTATGTGGTCGGGGCAGACGGCGCCAACAGCGCGGTGCGCACACTCTGCGGCATTCCGACGAAGGACCTCGGTTTCCGGGGTGACTGGCTGGTCGTCGACGTCCGGCCCCGGCCTGGCGCCCCGACCCTGGACATCCCCGACACCGGCCAGGTGCTCGACCCCGCGAGGCCCAACCACATGGGCCGGGTCGCTCAGCGGTATTTCCGCTGGGAGTTCATGCTCGTCGAGGGCGACGATCCCACGGAGATGGTGAAGCCGGAACGCGTCTGGGAATTGCTCAAGCCCTGGATCGGACCACAGGAGGGAGAGGTGATCCGGCAGACGGTCTACCAGTTCCGATCCATCGTGGCCGATACGTTCCGCCACCGGTCGGTTCTGCTGGCCGGCGACGCCGCTCACGTCATGCCGCCATTCCTCGGACAGGGCATGAGCTCCGGTATCCGGGACGCCGCGACCCTCGGCTGGATGCTCGACCTCGTGCTGACGGGCGCCGCAGAACCGAAGCTGCTGGACCTGTACACGCCCTCGAGAAGGCCACAGGTCATCGACTACATCGAAGAGTCGGTGCGGGTCGGGACCGTCGTCTGTGAGACCGACCCCGTTCGTGCGGCGCAACGTCGTGAGGAGATGCGCTCGGCGACCGAGCTTCCGCCACCGTTCGAGCCGCCTGTCGGCGCAGGCTTCCGGGACGGGCAACCATTGGCCGGGCACTTGGCTGTGCAGCCCTTTCTGTGTACGAGCGGCGGGAAGACCGAGCGGTCCGACGACGTGCTTGGCCGCGGGTTCACCCTGTTCAGCTTGGTCGAACCGGACGCGGCGACGGCCGCGGCCGTCTCGGAACTCGAGCACGCGATGGGGCTGCGGTCCGTCGTGGTGGGCGCCGAGGGGGTCCAGGAAGAGGGCGAGGCGCTGCGTGACTGGCTCAAGGAGTCCGGCGTCGTGGCCGTACTGGTTCGCCCGGACTTCTACGTCTACGGCACTGCTGCTGGGCTCTCCGAGGTGGTGGATCTGCTCGCCTCACTTCGCGCAAGCCTGTCACTGGTGTAGCGGCGTGACACCCGCGAGCGCGGCGACCAACGGCAGCCCCTGATCACGTGACACACGGAGGAATCCCATGCCGAAGACGAACAACGGTATCCACTACGAGGAGCGGGGAAACGGGCCGGACTCGATCGTTCTGCTGCCCGGACTCGGGTGCTCACTCGAGTGCTGGTCCGAGGTGGCCCCCCTCCTCGACGACTATCGCCTCGTTCTCATGGACCTGCCGGGCCACGCGGGCTCCCTCCACGCGCCTGCCGACGGATCGAGCCTCGCCCCGATCGCCGAAACAGTGATCGACGCTTGTGATGAGCTCGGCCTCGAACGCTTCGCCCTCGTCGGTCTCTCCTTCGGTGGCGCGCTCAGCGTGCGGATCGCCCTCGACCGGCCCGGCCAGGTGTTCGCGGTGATGGCGCTCATGCCGTGGAACGCGGGAGGTACCGAGGCGGGCGATCCAGTCATCGAACGGTTCTCCAGGTCCTTCCGTGACGTCGAAGCCATCACGCAGGCCATCGGGGCCATCTCGCTGGAGCCGATCAAGACGACCGATGTCGTGCGCACGATGACGAGTGCTGTCACAGAGCAGTTCTGGCGCAGCTGGCTCGGAACCGGTGGCGGTGCTTACACGAGCATGTTCGAGGAGCTGTCCGGGATCGCCGTGCCGACGTGCTACGTCATCGGCGGCAGAGACACCATCGCCCCGCAGGGCAAGTTGATCGCCGACGTCCGTGCGATGCCCGGAGGCCGGCTGGTCTTCCTGTCGGACGCGGGACATCTCGCCCCTTACGAATCTCCCGAGCTCGTCGCCCGGGAGATTCGCGAGTTCGTCGGCCGCTACGCGAACACGCCGTCGCCGGTCGCTCGCTTGAGGGCATGAAATTCGCTCAGTCGCAACTCTCCGGAAGTCATAAAGTTCTTCAAAGCGCAAATCTGCTAGAGGGCACAGAATTGTTCAGTCCGCAAATATGGCAGAGGGCATATAGCCCGTTGAATCGCAACAGTATTGATCAGGGAATCTAAGCTTGACGGCGTCGTGGAGTTTGCTTATGGTCCAGTCGTTCAAGTTCCCGCTGGTCGATATCTGAAGGTGTTCATGACCGCTTCTCCAACGTTGCCCAAGTCCAGGCAGCGGTTGATTCTTGCCATTCTTATGCTCTGCTCGCTGCTGATTTGGCTGGACAATACCGTCCTGAGTACGACGCTCGAGACCCTTGCGGACCCGGCCCATGGACTGGGGGCCAATCCCGGGCAGCTGCAATGGGCGACCGGTGCGTACACCTTGGCCTTCGCCACTTTGATGTTCACTGCGGGCGCATTGGGTGATCGGTTCGGTCACCGGACTGTGTTCTCCGGTGGGTTGGTGATCTTCGCCGGGTCCTCGCTGTGGGCGGCGTACGCAAGCGATGCGAGCCAGCTGATCGCGGCTCGAGCCGTGATGGGGGTGGGCAGCGCACTGATCACGCCCGCCATGATGGCCATCCTCATGTGGACTTTTACCGGCCCCGCGCGGGCTGCCGCGATCGGTATCTTCTCGACGTCGGCCGGCGTCGGAATGGCTGCCGGTCCTGTGCTGGCGGGGTTCCTGCTCGATCATTTCTGGTGGGGCTCGGTCTTTCTGATCAATGTCCCGGTCGCGCTATTGGCGTTGGTCGGGCTCGCCGTGCTGGTTCCGAATTTCCGCAGCCCCACTCTGCGACCACTGGACCCCGCTGGGATGGTGCTGTCCATCAGTGGGCTCATGGCGTTGGCCTACGGGCTGATCCGGGCGGGGCAGGTGGCGGTGTGGAGTCGTGTCGACGTCTGGGCGCCGATCGTTGTCGGTCTGGTTCTGCTGGCCGTCTTCGTCCTCGTTGAACTGCGCGTAAAAGTGCCCAGCTTTGATCCGCGACTGTTCGCGCACCGCACATTCGGCGGCGGCAATGTGGCGCTCGGATTGCTGCTCTTCGGTGTGGCCGCCATCACCTTCTATAACGCGTTTTACCTGCAAGGCGCGCTCGGGTATTCACCGATGAAGGCGGGTTTGGCCAATGTCCCGACCGCATTCGGCGCGCTCGTGGGGGCGCCCCTTGCCTCGCGCCTGGTTCGCCGCCTGCCGCTGCGTCGTGTCACCGTGCCGGCGTTGACCGTGGCTGCGCTGACCATGGGCGGGTACGGGTTCCTCGGACTCCACACTCCACTCGTCTGGATCGAGATCCTGTTGCTGATCCAGGGTCTCTCGATCGGCATGGTGATCGGCCCCGTTACGGCCGCATTGATCAGCGACCTGCCGTTGGAACAGGCCGGTGCGGGATCGGCCGTCACCAACACCGTGCGACAAACCGGCAGCGTGATCGGAATCGCGGTAGGCGGCACGATCATGTCGATCACGTACCGACGTGCGATCGAACCGTCGCTGCAGGCTGCACCCGGTCCGGTGCAGGATCAGGCGCGAGTCTCCGCCGAACAGGCCCGCCACGTCGCCGCCACGATCCACCGGCCCGCTCTAGCTCAGGCTGCTGACAATGCGTTTGTCCACGCCATGCACGTCGGCGCGGCCTGGATCGCGGCCATCGCGCTCCTCGGAGCAGTGGTGCTGCTGATTACCTTGCCTGCTGCCGGAAAGAAGACCGGGAGGCAGAAGGGTCCGACACCGGAGCCGGACTACGAAGAGGCACGCAGCTCCGTCTGAGAGTGGGATGGCCGCGATCCAGGCTCACTCACCCCGCCCGCTCTTCGCTCCGCACCCGGCCGACCAGACGGTCGACTCCAGCGCTCAGGTACGGCGATTGTGCCTGAGCGCTGTATCTGGCTCGGCCGGCCAGACGCCTGCTCAGTAACCGGTGGTGCCGGTCCGCCGCGTCCCGTACGGTCTGTCCGTGATGATCACGTTCGGCGAGCCGCGCAGGCTGGGCGTCCCGGACCCCGACGCGCGGTTGCGCTTCGAGGCGGAGCAGCGGGATACCGGGGGCGGGCCGGGGCGCAGGCTGCTCGTGGTCGACGGAGAGCCTGCCTTTGAACTCAGCTTCTGGTGCGGCACATGCCCGTTCCTGTTCCGCCGGTTGGAGACCGCCCGGCAGACGTTGTCGCTGGAGAGTGTGCAGGAGCGGCTCAGGGGCCCGTTGACCGACCCGGACGACGACGGTGTGATCGATGCGTTCGGTGCGTTGCTGCCGCAGGGCGAGTACCTTCCGGTGCTGCTCGGCGTGGAGCCCCGGCTGATCGTCCCCGGCCAGGAAGGCGACTACTTCAGCAGCGAGCAGGTGGCCACGTGGGGGCTCGACCAGTTCTGGGGCCTCCCGGAGTCCCCGCACACGCCGTACTACCGGACCTTCGAGACCGCGGTCGACGCTTCCGGGCACCTCTATGAGTTCGTCGTGCCCATGGTTCCCCCGACGTGGAACGCCAGGGAACGAGTGCGGGAATACGTCGAACTCATGGGCCAGGGAACGGTTCCGACGGCGGTGGCGGTGTCAACGCTGGACGTGTGCGAACGCGCGTCCGGCTTCCCGGTCGACCACTACCGGCACTGGGGCCTGACGCATTTCCTCCTCGACGGCCACCACAAACTGGAGGCCGCAGCCATGGCCGACCGGCCGGTGCGGCTCCTGTCGCTCCTGGCGCTGGGGGAGGGCCTGGTTGAGTCTGAAGACTGTGCCCGGCTGCCTGCCCTGCGCACTCAACTCCGCTCGACTCGTCGAGCGGCCGGTTCCTGAACCCTTGCCGGAGAGCACCGTTTGACGTACTCGATTTTCGCCGGGCTCTCGTCTGTCTGCTGGTCGCCGTGCTGCCAACCGCTCAACCGCTTGCCTCGTAGGAGGAGTTGGCCACAGCATAGGCGGGCAACGATCCGCGCGGTCCACTCCCAGCTGTGGCCCGCAGTCGCCCGCTCGACTGGTCGGCACCTGGATGTGCCCCGGCCTCCCGGGCCGGGACACATCCAGGTGCCAGGTGTCAGTCCCTGCGGTACTGCGCGGGCGACCCCTTGGTGTCTTCGTCCTCGTAGGACCCGGCCTTGCCCCGGTCCACATGGAACGTCGTCAGCGTGCTGATGGGGGATTGCGGGTCGCGGCGGTCGCCGATGACCCGCATGTGCGCGCTGAAGCGCTCCGGCGTCACCTCGTACACGTCGTAGCCGTACCGGTTGCCCTCGAAGTACTTCAGGTGCGGATTGGCCTTGCCCATCAGGGGGCCGTTGGCCGCGTTCCAGTCCGCGGAGTACGCACCGGATGTCACCGAGTGTGCGGTGAACTCCGTTCCCACCAACGGGGATTCCGGTTCGTCGAAGTCCGTGCGGATGTCGTCGACGAACGCCGAGTGCCAGTCACCGGTGATGACGACCAGGTCCTCCAGACCGCTGTCGTGCACGTGCCCGAGGACCTCCTTGCGCTCGGCGAGGAAGCCGTCCCACTGGTCGGTGAACATGTACGAGCCGCCAGGGCGGCCCCTCAGCTGGCTCAGCATGATCGAGTTGGCCCATATGTGCCAGGCGTCGGGGGCACGGTCGACGGTCTTCTTCAGCCACGCCTTCTGCTCGGTGCCCAGGATCGTGCCGTCAGGCAGGTTCTGCGCCGAGCGGTACGAGCGCAGGTCGAGGACGGCGAGCTCCAGCAGGTCGCCCCAGCGCCGCACCCGGTGGATCTCCGGGTCGGGCAGCGCGGACCCGCCGAAGGAGTCGCGGTGCGGCATGTGCTCGAACCACGCCTGGTAGGCGGCAGCGCGGCGCCGCATGAACGGGGCGCCGCCGCCGGTGCCGCTGTAGTCATTGACGACCTCGTGGTCGTCCCAGGTCAGGAACCACGGGTGGGCGGCGTGCGCCTCACGCAGCGACTTGTCGCCCTTGTAGAGGGCGTGCCGCTTGCGGTAGTCGGCGAGCGTGAGGATCTCCGGGCCGTCGTGGTCCCGCACATGCGTCTCGGGTACGCCGCCGACCTGGCCGTGCTCGTAGATGTAGTCGCCGAGGTGGACGACGAAGTCGACCTTCTCACGGGCGATGCCGCGGTGCGCTGCGTAGAAACCGTCGTGGAACGCCTGGCAGTTGGCGGCCGCGAAGGTGACCTTGGAGACGCGGCCGCTGGGCGCAGTCTTCGTACGCCCGACGCGGCTGGTCCTTCCGAGTGCCTTGAAGGCATACCAGTAGTGCCGGCCCGGAGCGAGGCCGCTCACCGGGACGTGCACGCTGTGGCCGAGCGTCGCCGACGCGGGTGCCGTGCCGCGGGCGACGACGCGGCGTAGCCGGGCGTCCTCGGCGACAATCCACTCGACCTCGACGACCTCGGGAAGCCTCTGCTCGGCGGCGAGCGGTTCGGGCGCGAGTCTGGTCCACAACACCACGGAGTGCGGCTGCGGATCACCGGAGGCGACGCCGAGCGTGAAGGGTGCGGGGTCGTAGTCGGCACCCAGGTTCTCGGCGGCCTCACGGGCCTGCGCCGGGGTGAGGCCCGGGGCGAGCGGCCAGGCGAGGCTGAGCCCGCCGACGGCCGCGGCGGACTTGAGCAGGTCACGGCGGTTGACGGTCATCGGCGGCCTCCGGTGGCGCTGAGGGTGAGGGAAAGGGCGTCCGCGTAGCCGTCGTTGGAGGTGCCGCTGCCGCTGCGCGTGAAGACGAGCAGGAGCCGCGCCGAGCGGGCGGTGGGCGGCACGGCGGCCTCGGCCGTGCGCTCCAGTAGTCCGGTCTTGCTCTGCCGGTCTGCTGCGCCGACGGGGCCGAGGACGCTGAGGGCGACCGGGGTGCCCTTGGCGTCGCGGAACTCCACGGAGAGGCGCGCGCCGTCCTCCTGTCCGGCGAAGCCGCCGAGCCAGCCGGCCAGCGTGTAGCGGACCTTGCCCGCGTCGATGGCGCGGCGTCCGGTCGGACCGCTCCTGGGCAGGGCGATGTCCTGCATCAGCGTGGTGCGGGGGCTGTCGCCGCCCGAGAAGAAGCGACTGCCACGGCGGGCGGGGCCGGGGTCCGACGTGGTCGGGTAGCCGCCGCCGAGGCTGTAGGCGATGAGTGCCGGGGCTCCCTGGGTGACGTTCCAGCCGCGGACTTTCGAGACGGGGTCGGCGGTGCCGCCGGACCCGCTCTCCGCATCGCCGTTGACGACGAGATTCACGCGCGCCTCCTGTGATCGGTGAGTTGAGCGCGGTCAGCCCACCAGCCCCGCATGAATCAGGAGAAGCATTCTGGCGAATTCTGTTACCGCCGCACATCGCTGTCCATGTCCGCATGTCGACGCTCAGCAGCTCGCGCGTGCTCCCAATCTCGTTCCTGGCGCTCAGCTCAGCCCATTCGCTGAGCCCTACGATGCCCCGGCCCCGACGTGCGGCTTCGGACAAGACGTGGTCCCACCTGCGTACGTCGTCGCCCATGGCTGCCCAAGCCCGGAGCCGCTGGCCCTACGCGGCCTTGTTGTGGTGCGCGCGCCCGCCCCGCCACTTCACCAGCGCGGCTGAAAGGTGAAGTAGACGGGCCGAGTCACTGCCACGCTCGGTCACCCTGGGCCCTGCCCTGGGTGAAAGCTCGTGGACGACTGCCCGGTTCGGCTCGTCCGCAAGGTGCGCCGAGGCGATCAGACCGCTCACAGTTCCGCACAACCCGTCACCACCCGCGCGTACCCCAGGATCAGTCTGCGTGCCTCGTCCGGCGTCAGTCGCGTGTTGCGGCTGACGATGTGCAGGCCGTACCCGTCCTCCAGCGCCACCAGATTGCGGGCGACGTCGGTGGGTGACTCCGTGAGCGCGAACGCCCCTGCTGTCGCGCCGACTTCGAGCACCGTCGTGTAGAGCGCGGCCTCGCGCGCGAACAGCGATGCCATCAGTGCGGCGTGCCCGACGCTGCGGTCCGCGCGTCGGTGCAGTTCGTACAGCAGGCTGTGCTGCGGGTCGGACGGCCCGGTCGGCAGGCCGCCGCCGATCAGTGCGCGCAGCCGCTCGACGGGGTCGGCGACGCCGTCCGTGTGGTCCTGGCGGGCGGCGAGGTAGCGCTCGACGGCGCCCCGGTGCACCTCCAGGACCAGCTCGCCCATCTCCGGGTAGTAGTACAGGACCGAGCCCGCCGACATCCCCGCCTCGGCCGCGATGTCTTTGAGGCGCAGCCCTTCGAGCCCTCGTTCCGCGATCGCGCGTCCCGCGGCGTCGACGAGGGCTTCGCGGCGTGCCGTCTGGTTCTTCGGTCTCCCCATGGCATCGATTCTCTGCTACTCGATTCAAATAATGCAAGTTTCTGAACTCAAGCCATTGACGGCCACTGAACCCATTGTTTGAATCCACCGTCAAAGAACGACGGAGGTGGCCAGATGCCCCGCAAGAGCACGGAGCCACACCTGGAACCGCGCCTGGAACCGCACCTTGAGCCAGTCCTTGAACGCCGCACCATCGACGCAGTCCCCGCATCGGAACGACACGGCCGCACCCGCGACCTCTTCACCATCTGGTTCTCCGCGAACCTGGGACCGCTCACGGTGGTCACCGGCGCGCTTGCTCCAACGGCCTTCGGGCTCTCCTTCTGGTGGAGTCTGGCTGCCCTGCTCGTGGGACATCTCGGGGGCGGCTTCCTCATGGCGCTGCACTCGGCGCAGGGCCCGCAGCTCGGGGTGCCGCAGATGATCCAGAGCCGCGGGCAGTTCGGGTCGGTGGGCGCGCTCGCCGTCGTTCTGGTCGTCATCGTCATGTACCAGGGCTTCTTCGCCTCCAATCTGGTGGTCGGCGCCCAGTCGCTGAATGAAGTGGCTCCCGCTGTCGGGCGCGACGAAGGAGTCGTCCTCGGTGCGCTCGTCAGCCTGGTCGTGGCCGTCGTCGGCTACCGGCTCATGCACCGCATCGGCGCGCTCACCAGCTGGGTCTTCGGCGCCGTGCAACTCGCCGGTGCCGCCTGGCTGCTCTTCGGCGGTCTGCCCGATGGTTTCCTCGACCGCGGCGGTTTCAGCCTCGCCGGGTTCCTGGGCATGGTGTCGGTCGGTGCGCTCTGGCAGATCGCGTACGCCCCTTACGTCTCGGACTACTCGCGCTACATGCCCGCCGACAAGGCCGGGATCCGCTCCACCCTCTGGTGTACGTACGCGGGCTGCGTACTCGGCAGCCTGATCCCGATGGTCGTCGGCGCAGCCATCGGTCTGGCCGGCGGGGAGGACCCGATCGCGGCGCAGAGCGACCTGCTCGGCTCTCCGCTCGGCCAGATCACCCTGTGGAGCTTCGCGCTGGTCACGATGCTCACCAACTCCATGAACCTGTACGGCGCGGTGCTGTGCGCGGTCACCGCCGTGCAGACCTTCGCGCACCGGTGGCTGCCGCGCGCCACGGGCCGGGCCGTCATAGGCGGCGCACTCACCGCGCTGTCGGTGGTGCTCGCCCTCGCGCTCGCCGACTCCTTCATGGCCAGCTATCTGAACCTGATCTACGTACTCCAGTACGTCCTGATCCCGTGGACCGCGATCAACCTCGTCGACTTCTACCTGGTCCGCCACGGCCAGTACGACGTGGCGTCGTTCTTCGCCAAGGACGGAGGTATCTACGGCCGTTGGAACGTGACCGCGCTGGCCGTCTACGCCCTCGGCATCCTCGCCGAGATCCCGTTCATGGCCCAGTCCCTCTACACCGGGCCGCTCGCCCACGCCCTCGGCGACACCGACCTCGGCTGGATCGCCGGACTGGTCGTCACCGTCCCGGCGTACCTGCTCGCGGTCCGCCTGACCGCCCGTCAATCCACAGCAGAGGCACCTGAGACCTCTCCCGCCCCGACCTCCGGAGTACCCGCCCCATGACCGAGACGGACACCTGCGCCACCTGGCGGCAGCACGCCGCCGCCCTCGACTTCCGCACCCGCGCCTTCATCGACGGCCGCTGGACCGACGCGTCGGACGGCGCCACCTTCGCCACCGTCAACCCCGCCACCGGTAAGGCGACCGCACAGGTCATCGATGGCGGCGCGCCGGAGATCGACGCCGCGGTACGCGCCGCCCGCCGCGCCTTCGACGACGGCCGCTGGTCACGCGCGGACCCCTCCGCGCGCAAACGCGTCCTGCTGCGCCTGGCCGAGCTCATCGAGGCGAACGCCCGTGAACTCGCGCTGCTCGACACGCTCGACATGGGCAAGCCGATCACCGAGTCGTACGGCAGCGACGTGCCCGGCGCCGCCGGCTGCTTCGCCTGGTACGCGGAGGCCGCGGACAAGCTGTACGACGAGGTAGCACCGACCCCGCCCGGCAACCTCGCGGTCGTCCGCCGCGCCCCGCTGGGCGTCGTGGGCGCCGTCGTCCCGTGGAACTTCCCCCTCGACCTGGCCACCTGGAAGCTCGCGCCCGCCCTGGCCGCCGGCAACAGCGTCGTACTCAAGCCCGCCGAGCAGTCCCCGCTGTCCGCGCTGCGCCTGGCGGAGCTGGCGGCCGAGGCGGGCCTGCCCGACGGCGTACTGAACGTCGTTCCGGGGCCGGGCGAGACGGCGGGGCGGGCGCTCGGGCTGCACGGCGACGTCGACACGCTCGTCTTCACCGGCTCGACGGCCGTCGGGAAGCGATTCCTGTCCTACGCGGCCGAGTCGAACATGAAGCAGGTGTGGCTCGAAGCGGGCGGCAAGAGCCCCAACCTGGTCTTCGCGGACGCCGACCTCGACACCGCCGCCGAACGCGCCGCCTGGGGCTTCCTCTACAACGCGGGCCAGGTCTGCTCCGCCAACACCCGTCTGCTCGTGGATGCTTCGATCGCCGACGAGTTCACCGCCAGGGTGGTCGAGCACGCGGCCGCCTACGTCCCCGGTGACCCGCTCGACCCGGCCACACGTCTGGGCCCGCTCGTCGACGAGCAGCAAGTCACCCGTATCGTCGCCGCCCTCGCCGACTCCGGCGGGCGCCTGGCGTGCGGCGGTACGCGGCCTGCCCGGGAGGGCGCGTACCTGGATCCGACCGTCGTCACCGGTCTCGGGCCCGACGCACCGGTGGCCCGTGAGGAGCTCTTCGGACCCGTACTGGCCGTGCTCCCCTTCACCGACGAGACGCACGCGGTCCGTATCGCCAACGACTCGCCGTACGGCCTTGCCGCCTCGGTCTGGACGGGCGACCTCTCCCGCGCGCACCGCGTCGCCGACGCATTGCGGGCCGGAACGGTCTCGGTCAACACAGTGGACGCGCTCAGCACCGCGACGCCGTTCGGAGGCTTCAAGCAGTCGGGCTACGGGCGCGACCTGTCCCTGCACTCCTTCGACAAGTACACCGGCCTGAAGACGACTTGGATCGCCTACGCATGACCACCACCGCGAACGTCCTGGCCGAGATCGACCGGCGGACCGACGACCTCATCCGGCTCACCACCGACCTCGTGGCCTTCGACACGACCGTGCGCGGCGACGCCGCCGAACCCGCGCGCGACGAGGCCGACCTCCAAGAACACCTGGCCGACCGCCTGCGCGCCGCCGGTGCCACCGTCGACGTCTTCACGCCCAAGCCCGGCGACCTGCCCCGATCCCCGCAGACGCCGCCCGGCCTGGGCTTCGACGGCCGCCCACAGCTCGTCGCCCGCTTCCCGGGCACGGGCGGCGGCCGCTCACTCCTCGTCAACGGCCACATCGACGTCGTATCCGCCGAACCCGAGCGGGAATGGGCGAGCGACCCCTTCCGTGCCGAGGTGCGCGACGGACGGTTGTACGGGCGCGGCACCTGCGACATGAAGGGCGGCATCGCGGCGGCCGTCGTCGCCGCGGAGGCGCTCGCCGCGCTCGGCATCGAGCTGCCCGGCGACCTCCTGATCAACACGGCGACCGACGAGGAGTGGAACGGAGCGGGCACCCTCGCGTGCGTCGGCCACGGCGTACGCGCCGACGCGGCGATCGTCCCCGAGCCGACCGACCTCGACGTGGTCATCGCCCAGCGCGGCATCCTCGGCGGCACGGTCACGGTCGCGGGCCGCCCTGGGCATGCGGAGTATCCGCCGGGTGACTGGCGTACCGGCGGCGCGGTCAATGCCATCGAGAAGACGATGCCGGTGCTCGCCGCCCTCCAGCGGCTGCGCGAACGCTGGGCAGCGGACCCCTCACACGTCCATCCGCTGCTGCCTCCGCCGTCGATCGTGCCGACCACCATCAAGGGAGGGGAGTGGTGGGTGACGTATCCGGCGGCATGCGAAGTGGCCCTCGACGTCACCTACTTGCCGGTGCAGGCGGACGGCGGCGGCTGGGCGAGCCGGGTACGCCGCGACATCGAGCGTGCCGTACGCGACGCGTGCGCCAATGACGGCTGGCTGACGGCCAACCCGCCCCACTTCGCGTGGGAGACCGAACTCCCGCCCGCGGAAGTGCCGCCCACGCACCGGCTGGTGCGGGCCTTGACCGCGTCCGCCACCGCACTGGGCCGTACACCCCGGCTGCTGGGCGAGCCGTCCTGGACGGACGCGGCGACGCTGACGCGCCTAGGCGGCACGCCGGCCGCCTGCATCGGCCCGACGGCCACCCGCCCCGACGGCTCCCCAACCCTCCACACCATCGACGAATACATCGAGATCAGCGACCTGGTGGCCACGGCCAAGGCGCTGGCGCTTGCCGCCATCGACATGACGGCACCTCCAACCGACGCCCCCTGAAAGGACGTACGACCATGAACACCCCGCTCACGCACGCACAACTCGCCGCTACCGACCGGGCGCACATCATCCACCCCTACCTTCCCGGCACCGCGGAGGAGCGCGTCATCATGACCGGCGGCTCCGGCTGCCGGCTCACCGACGCCGAGGGCCGCTCGTACCTCGACGCGACGGGCGGGCTGTGGCTGGCGCAGATCGGACACGGCCGCGAGGAGATCGCCCAGGTCGCCTACGACCAGATGAAGCAGCTGGAGTACTTCACCAGCTTCTGGGAGTTCTCCAACGACCGCGCCATCGCGCTGGCGGCCCGCCTGGCCTCCCTCGCCCCTCAGGAGCTGAACCACGTCTACTTCACATCGGGCGGCTCCGAGGGCAACGAAGCGGCCATCAAGATGGCCCGCTACTACCACCACCGGCGCGGCGAGTCCTCGCGCACCTGGATCCTGGCGCGCGACAAGGCGTACCACGGCATCGGCTACGGAGGCGGATCGGCCACCGGATTCTCCGTCTACCACGAGGGGTTCGCCCCGATGATGCCGCACGTCTCGCACCTGACGCCGCCGTGGCCCTACCGGACGGACCTGTACGAGGGCCAGGACCCCACCGACTTCCTCATCCAGGAACTGGAGGAGCGCATCGCGCGGATCGGCCCCGGCAACATCGCGGCGATGATCGGCGAGCCCATCATGGGCGTCGGCGGCATGCTGGTCCCGCCCGCCGACTACTGGCCGCGGGTCCGCGAAGTCCTCGACAGGCACGGCATCCTGCTGATCTTCGACGAGGTCGTGACGGCGTACGGCCGGGTGGGCCAGTGGTTCGCCGCCCAGCACTTCGGCGTGACACCCGACATCATCACCACGGCGAAGGGCATCACGTCCGGCTACATCCCGTTGGGCGCGCTCCTGGTCGCCGACCACGTCGCCGAGGCGCTGCTCCTGGACCACGGCTTCCCGATGGGCTACACGTACAACGGCCATCCGGTCGCCGCCGCGGTGGCCCTGGCCAACCTGGACATCATCGAGCGGGAGGGGCTGCTGGGGCGGGCGGTGACGATGGGTGACTTCCTGCACCGTGAACTCGACGCCGCACTGGGCGACTTGCCGATCGTCGGCGAGATCCGCTCGGTCGGGATGATGCTCGCGGTGGAGCTGGTCACGGACCGTACGTCGCGTACTGCGCTGCCGTTGGACCCCGCACGGATGCCACACGACGTGATACGCCGCGAGACGGGTGTGATCGTCCGGGACTCGGCGCACAGCCTGGTCCTGTCGCCGCCGCTGATCATGACGGAGGGCGAGGCGAAGGAAGCGGCGACGGCGCTGCGCTCGGTCCTGGAACGCACGCTCCCGACCGGTGAGATCCGCTCCGCGGGCTGACATGGCGCGGGGGGTGAGGCAGCTGCGCGGGGGCTTCCCCTGCCCCCGTGCAGCGGGCCCGTGGGCATATCAGCGGGACGTCCCCATCCCGTGCGATGGCCCGCACGCCCCCACCTCCCACCTCCCACCTGACGCACCATCACCCCCACGCGTACGTACGTCCCTGCCCACCCCAGCCCCAAGGACCGACCGTGCCCGACAAGCCGTCCCCCGCAGAGCCCGAGCTCCGAACCCCTCACCTCCGCCGCAGTCTCCGCCGTTTCGACATCACGGCCATGGGCGTCGCCGCCGTCATCTCCTTCGACACCATCGGACAGATCGCAACCGGAGGTGGTGAGGCAGTCACCTGGACCGGCACGATCGCCCTCTTCTTCCTCATCCCGTACGCGCTGTTGTTCGCCGAGACCGGCGCCGCCTTTCCGCAGGAGGGCGGCCCGTACGTCTGGGTGAAGCGGGCCTTCGGCCGCCTGCCGGCCGCACTCACCACGCTCTTCTACTGGGTCACCAACCCCATCTGGCTCGGCGGCTCCCTCGTCTTCATCGCCGCCGAGACCTGGGACGGCTTCGTCCTGCCACTCGGGCGGGGCACACCCGCCGACTACACCTTCAAGCTCGTCTTCATCTGGATCGCGATCCTGACGGCCGTCGTCTCCCTGCGCCGCGGCAAGTGGATCACCACAGCCGGTGCGGCAGTGAAGGTCCTCGCGCTCACGGTCTTCACCGGCACAGCCCTCGCGTACGGCATGGCGCACGGCTTCCGTGGCCTCGACTCCGCCTCCTTCCCGCCGACCACCGCTGGCTTCCTCACCCTGGTCCCGGTCCTGCTCTTCGCGTACGTCGGCTTCGAGGCGCCCAACGCGGCGGGCGAGGAGATGCACGACCCGCAACGCGACGTGCCGAGCGCGCTCGGCCGCTCGGCCGCGATCGCCACCGCCTGTTACCTCCTGCCGGTCTTCGCGATCCTGGCCGTCGTACCGGCAGGCGAGGTCACCGGCATCGGCGGCTTCATGGAGGGCGCCCGGATGGTCTTCGACATCTACGGTCCTGCGAGCGGCGCAGCCCTCACCACCGTCGCCGTGATGTTCGTCTTCGCGCTGCTCACGCAGGGCAGCGCGTGGATGATCGTCAGCGACCGGATGCAGGCGATGGCCGCGGCGGACGGCGGGTTCTTCAGCCGCTCCCTGGGCGCCTTCCACCCGCGCCTCGGCACCCCGGTCCGGACGAACATGCTCTCCGGGGTCATCGCGACGCTCTTCATGCTGGCCGCGATGCGGCTGGCCGCGGGGGACGCGGCGGCGGTCTTCGGTGTGGTCCTCACCGTCGCCGTGACCACTCTGCTGCTGTCCTATCTGGCGATCGTGCCGGCGCTGGTGGTGCTGCGGGTGCGCCATGCGCAGGTGCCACGTCCCTACCGAGTGCCGTTCGGGACACCGGGGTTCATGGTCTGTGCGGGGCTCGTGTACGCCTGGATCCTGGTCGGCTCGTGGGCGGCGCTCTTCCCGGGGACGCTGGAGGCGGCCCTCGCCATCCCCTACGACTTCCAGGAGGTCTGGGGGGTCTCTCAACTGTCGTTCGAGGTCTTCACCTTGGGCACGGTCGGCGCCCTCCTGCTGATCGGCACGGTGGGTCACGCGCTGGCGTCCCGCACCCGACACGCCACTGAGGCGGCTGCTGAATCTGAAAAACAGATCGCCTGCAACTAAAACATCTGTTGGACAGTACTTCAGACGCGCTCCAGGATTCTCATGCGGCGGCCCGGTCGACACGACACCGGGATGGACCGCCGCATGAGTGGAGGCTGAAGTGCCGAGTGAAGAGACTGAAGTTGTCGTCGTGGGGGCGGGTCAGGCAGGCGTGGCCATGAGTGAGCACTTGGGCGCCCATGGTGTACCGCACGTCGTTCTGGAGCGCCACCGGATAGCCGAGCGATGGCGCTCGGAGCGGTGGGACTCCCTGGTCGCCAACGGGCCCGCGTGGCACGACCGGTTCCCGGGACTGGAGTTCCCCGGGGTCGAGGCCGATGCCTTCGTCTCGAAGGAGCAGGTCGCGGACTACTTCGTGGCGTATGCCGAGAAGATCGGTGCTCCGGTCCGGTGCGGTGTCGAGGTGACCTCCGTACGCAAGCACGTCGGTCGGCCGGGCTTCCGCGTCGAGACGTCGGAAGGTTCCATCGACGCGCGCTTCGTCGTCGCGGCGACCGGACCGTTCCAACGGCCCGTGATACCGCCCATCGTCCCGGACGGCGCCGTCCCCGTGCAGATCCACTCCAGTGGGTATCGCAACCCGGGGCAGCTGCCCGAGGGCGCGGTCCTCGTGGTCGGGGCCGGTTCCTCCGGGGTCCAGATCGCCGACGAGCTGCGCCGGTCCGGTCGCCGGGTCCTTCTCTCCGTCGGCCCGCACGACCGCCCGCCCCGCCAGTACCGCGAACGTGACTTCTGCTGGTGGCTCGGTGTGCTCGGGCGCTGGGACGCGGAAACGCCTCCCCAGGGCGCCGAACATGTCACCATCGCGGTCAGCGGCGCCCGCGGCGGCCACACCGTGGACTTCCGTGCCCTGGCCGCCGACGGAATCGAGCTCGTCGGCATGACCGGGTCCTACGACGACGGTGTACTGCGCTTCGCACCGGATCTCGCCACGAACATCGAGCTGGGCGACGCCAAGTACCTCGAACTCCTCCACGCGGCCGACGAGTTCGTCGAACGCGAAGGGCTCGATCTCCCCGAGGAGCCGCGGGCCCACGTCCTGGGCCCGGACCCGCAGTGCGTGACCGACCCCCGTCTCGAGCTCGACCTGGCCGCAGCCGGCGTCACCTCGATCGTCTGGGCGACGGGCTTCGCCGCCGACTACAGCTGGCTCGAGGCCGACACGTTCGACGAGAAGGGCAGGCCGAAGCAGCGGCGAGGCGTGTCCTGCGAACCCGGCGTGTACTTCCTGGGCCTTCCCTGGCTCTCCCGTCGCGGGTCGAGCTTCATCTGGGGTGTCTGGCACGACGCCCGGTACATCGCCGACCACATCACCACCCGGCGGGGCTACCTCGCCCATGGCACCGCCGAGCGGCCCGGCGCAGCGCAGTCGGCACAGGGAAACTGAGGAGCAGTTGATGACATCCACGCACGAGGGCCGAGGGCATACGGCCCCGATCGTCGCCGGCGGGCACACCCGGATCCGGCCGTTCAACACCCGCGACACCTATCCCGAGCAGAATCTCTCCAACGACCTCTGTCAGGCCGTCGTGGCCGGTGACACCGTCTACGTCCGCGGCCAGATCGGCCAGGACCTCGACACCAGCGAGTCGGTCGGGGTCGGGGACCCCGAGGCCCAGGCTGAGCAGGCGATGGCCAACATCAAGCTGCTGCTCGAAGAAGCGGGCAGCCGCATGGAGCATCTGGTCAAACTGACGATCTATCTGATCGACCCGCGCTACCGGGAGGCCGTGTACCGCACGGTGGGCCGCTGGACCAAGGGCGTGCACCCCATCTCCACCGGCCTGGTGGTGTCGGCGCTGGCCCGCCCGGAGTGGCTGTGCGAGATCGACGCGGTCGCGGTGATCCCCAAGGAGGAGCAGGCATGACGTTCTCCCTGGTAGTACGCGATGGTGAGCGGTTCGGTATCGCGGTCAGCTCGTCGAGCCCCGCGGTCGCGGCCCGCGTCGTCCATCTCAAGCCCGGCGTCGGCGCGGCGGCCTCACAGAACGTCACCGACCCCTCCCTTGGTGCGAGTTTGCTGGCCGGACTGGCGGAACACGGTGATGCGCAGCGCGCATTGACCGACGTCACGAGTGCGGCGCGGAACGCGAAGACCATCGGCCACCGGCAGCTGACAGTGCTGGGCCGCTCCGGCCCCGGCTTCGCCTACAGCGGTGCGGGGACGCTGGGCACGTACGCGTCGGCCACCGCGGACGGCGCCGTCGCGGCGGGCAACATGCTGTCCGGCGAGCACATACCGCAGGTACTTCTCGACACTTACGCGCAGACCACCGGCGACATGGAAGAGCGTCTGATCGCCGCCCTGCTGGCCGCCGTGGCGGCGGGCGGCGAGGCGGGGCCGGTGCGCTCCGCGGGCCTGGCTGTCGTCGCGGACGTGGACTGGCGGGTGACCGACCTGCGGGTGGACTGGGCCGATGACCCTGTCGACCGGCTCGCGGAGCTGCTCGGCGTCTGGCTGCCGCAGCGCGACGACTATGTGCGCCGCGGACTCGACCCCGCGGCCGCACCCTCGTACGGCGTCCCCGGGGACCTGTGATGGGCAGCCTGCACGAGGCCGCACGCAGTGAGATCGACCGGCATGCCGACGCGCTGATCGCTCTCTCCGAGCGCCTGCACGCCGATCCGGAGACGGCCTGGGAGGAGCACCGCGCCGCCGCCTCTGTGCCGGAACTCCTGGACGGCGCCGGCTTCGAGGTCACCTCGTCCTACCTGGAGCTGGAAACGGCGTTCTCGGCACGGTTCGGCAGCGGCCCCACCCGGATCGCGCTGTGCGCCGAGTACGACGCGCTGCCCGGTCTCGGTCACGCCTGCGGGCACAACCTCATCGCGGCGAGTTCCGTCGGCGCCGCGCTGGGCCTGACCGCCGTCGCCGACGACGCCGGCCTCACCGTGGAGGTCTACGGCACACCCGCCGAGGAGGGCGGCGGAGGCAAGATCGAGATGCTCGACCGCGGGGCGTTCAGGGGAGTGGACCTCGCCATGATGGTGCATCCGGCGCCGGTCGACGTCGCCGAGGCCCGCCCGTTCGCGGTCAGCCACTCCAAGATCTCCTACACGGGGAAGTCGGCGCACGCCGCGGCCTACCCGGAAGCCGGGATCAACGCGGCCGACGCCTTCACCGTGGCCCAGGTCGCCATCGGCCTGCTCCGCCAGCAGCTGCCGGCCTCGGCCCGGGTGCACGGCGTGGTGACCCATGCCGGCAGCGCCCCGAACGCCATCCCCGAGCTGGCGACCGGACGTTGGTACGTACGGGCCGAGACGCTCGCCGAGCTGGCCGAGCTCGAGCCACGTGTCATGAGGGCCTTCGAGGCCGGGGCTCTGGCGACCGGATCCACGCTTGAGGTCGAGGCGGAGAGCAAGCCCTACGCGGAGTTCCGCACCGACGAGACGGCACTGGGCAACTACCGCCGCAACGCCGTCGCGTTGGGCCGTACATTCGCGCCTCCCGGTCAGGCCGCCCGGATGAACCGCGCCTCCACCGACATGGGCAACGTCTCCCAGGTGGTTCCGGCCATCCATCCCTACATCGGGATCGGCTCGCTGCCCGCCACCAACCACCAGCACGAGTTCGCCGCGTTCTGCGTGGGCGGACAGGCGCAGCGGGCCCTGCTCGACGGGGCGGTCGCGCTGGCCTGGACCGGTATCGACCGGGCTGTGTCCGGCGGGGGAGCACCAACATGACGGGGCGATCGCCGCTTCGGACCGAGCACGACATGCTGGGTGACGTCGATGTCCCGGTGGGTGCCTACTACGGGGCGCACACCGCCCGCGCAGTGGTCAACTTCCCCCTCACCGGGGAGACGCTCGCCTCCCGCCCCCATCTGATCCGTGCGCTGGTGGCCGTGAAGCACGCAGCAGCCTGTGCGAACACGGAAGTGGGCGCGTTGGACGGCACTCTGGCCACGGCGATCGGCGAGGCCTGCGCCGAGATCCGCGACGGCGCGCTGCACCATCACTTCGTCGTCGACCTCATCCAGGGCGGCGCCGGCACGTCGACCAACATGAACGCCAACGAGGTGATCGCCAACCGCGCCCTGGAACTGCTCGGACGCACCCGCGGGGACTACCTCTCACTGCACCCCCTTGACCACGTCAATCTCGGACAGAGCACCAACGACGTATACCCGACTGCGGTGAAGCTGGCCCTTGACGCGCACATCGGCGAACTGTTGGCCGCGCTCGCCGCTCTGCGTGAGGCATTCGCCGCGAAGGGCGCCGAGTTCGCCGACGTACTGAAGATGGGCCGCACTCAGTTGCAGGACGCTGTGCCCATGACGCTGGGCCAGGAGTTCGGGGCGTTCGCCGCAACCCTTGCCGAGGACGAACTGCGTTTGGCGGAGGCCAGGTTGTTGCTGCACGAACTCAACCTCGGTGGCACGGCGATCGGTACCGGCCTCAACGCCCGTCCGGGCTACCGGGAGCGCGCGGTGGAGCACCTGCGCCGGCTGACGGGACTGGGGACGCTGGTGTCCGCGCCTGACCTGATCGAAGCCACCCAGGACGTAGGGGTGTTCGTGCAGCTGTCCGGCGTGCTCAAACGCGTCGCCGTGAAACTCTCCAAGATCTGCAACGATCTGCGTCTGCTGTCATCGGGGCCGCGGGCCGGATTCGGTGAGATCAGCCTGCCCGCCCGTCAGGCCGGATCGTCCATCATGCCCGGCAAGGTGAATCCGGTGATCCCCGAGGCGGTCAACCAGATCGCTTTCGAGGTCATCGGCAACGACGTGACCGTCACCCTCGCCGCCGAGGGCGGGCAGCTCCAACTCAACGCCTTCGAGCCGATCATCTACCGGTGCCTGAGCGCCGGCCTGGACCACCTCACCGCCGGCATCGGAGTCCTCACCGAGCACTGCGTGCGGGGCATCACCGCCAACCGCCCCCGGCTCGCGGAGATCGTCGCCGGTTCCACCGGTCTCGTCACCGCGCTCAGTCCCAGTATCGGATACGAGATGGCCTGCGCCCTTGCCCTGGAGGCCCACCACACCGGCAGGCCGGCGCTGGACCTCATACGTGAGCGCGACTTGCTCACGGAGGCGGAACTGAACGTGCTCACCAGCCCAGCGTCCCTGACCGGCCTGCCCACGCTCTGACGGCAGACTCCGGCCGCACCCGCACCCGTTCGCACCCGCACCCGCATTCGTACAGCTCCGGCCCCTTTCTTCTCCCTCATCCCCAAGGAGGCGCGCCATGCCCACCCCTAACACCGGCGCCACGACGACCGAGGTCGAGGTGGCCACCGACGTGGTCGCCTTGCGCACCAGTGTCGCCGCGGGCGCCATCGGCGTGTTCGTGCACTGGTTCGACTGGGCGGCCTACGCCTATCTCGCCGGCACCGTGGCGACCGTGTTCTTCCCGGCTGAGGACAGCACCACCGGACTGCTCGCCGTGTTCGGGGTGTTCGCCGTGTCGTTCGGTATCCGGCCCATCGGTGCCATGGTCCTCGGACCGCTCGGCGACAGAATCGGCCGCAAGCGGACGTTGTCACTGGTCATCTTCATGATGTCCGGTGCGACCCTGGGAATCGGCCTGCTCCCCGGCTACGAGACGATCGGCATCGCTGCCCCGGTACTCCTGCTGGTGCTGCGCCTGATACAAGGTTTCGCCGCGGGCGGCGAGTTCGGCAGCGCGGCCAGTTTCCTGGCCGAGAGTGCCCCCAGGCGCCGTCGCGGATTCGGGGTCAGCTGGCTGGAGGTCGGCTCGCTGCTGGGCTTCCTCGCCGGCTCGTTCGTGTTCCTGCTGCTGTCGGCGGGGCTCGACGACGATCAGCTGACCTCCTGGGGCTGGCGCATCCCCTTCCTCATCGCCGCGCCGCTGGGCATCATCGGCTTCATCATCCGCAACAAGATCGAAGACACCCCCGAGTACCGGTCACTGGAAGCCAACGACGCCGTCCCGCGCAGCCCCGTCCGGGAATTGCTCCGCTCGGAGAAGCGTCAGCTCCTCCAGGCGGCGGGTCTGATGACCGCCATGCACGTGCCCTTCTACACCGTGCTGACGTACCTGGTCACCTACCAGACCGACCATTTGGGGCAGTCGGCCGACAGCGCCGCCCTGCTGACCACCGTGATCTCGCTGCTGGGGCTCGTGCTCGTCCCGGTGTTCGGCCACCTGTCCGACCGCGTCGGTCGCAAGCCGGTCTTCGTCGGGGCGACAGCGGCCCTCCTGGCCGCCTCCACCCCCGCCTTCCTCCTCATGCGCACCGGGCTCGCCGGGACCTGGATCGCGGGTCTGCTGCTCGGCGTGGTGCTGGCGGCGATCCTCGGTACCTACGCGGTGTGGTCGGCGGAGATCTTCCCCACCCGCACTCGCCAGAGCGGCCTGTCCATCGCGTACAACATCACCGCCGCCCTCTTCGCAGGCACGGTGCCCTACGTGATGACCGTGCTCATCTCGGCGACCGGCAGCACGCTGCTGCCCGGCTTCTACCTGATGGTGTTCGCCGCCGTCGGGCTCGTCGCAGCCCTGTCCCTCCGGGAAACCGTGGGCTCCACCTTGCTGCGCCCCGAGGACGTGCCCGAGGACGTGCCCGAGCAGGTGTCCGGGGAGGTGCCCGGCGAGGTGTCCGCCCCGTCCCACGAGCCCACGCTGGACACGGCGACATAAGGTCGAGGCCGGATACGGATGGCAAGGCGCAGGGATCACACATGACGTCACCGGTGGGCTTCACCCTCGTTCAGCTCCGCTACTTCCTCGTCGCGGCGGAGCGCGGTTCCATGACGGCGGCGTCGGCCGAGCTGAACATCGCGCAGTCCGCGGTGTCCACCGCCATCCACAACCTTGAACACGACCTGCGGGTGCAACTGTTCATCCGCCGAAGGGGCCGTGGGCTGATCCTGACACCGGCGGGGGAGAGGCTCCAGCACCAGGCCCGCGAGCTCCTTGCCCGTGCGCGTGAGGTCGAAGGGGAAGCGCGCGGCAGCGGGGAGATCCTGTCGGGACCGGTGACCGTAGGATGCTTCGTCACCCTGGCGCCGTTCTACCTCCCCGCCCTGTTCAGCGAATCCACCAGCCGTTACCCGGCCATCGAGATCGACGTGGTGGAGGCGGAGGCCGAGCAACTGCTGCAGGCGCTGCACGCGGGACGCATCGACTTCGCCCTCACCTACGACCTCGGGCTGTCCGCGGATCCGGGCATGCACGGGGAGACGATCGCCCGCTTCCCGGCCTACGCCATCGTCCATGCCGGACACCCGTTGGCAGGCCGCGGCACGGTAGAGCTGGCCGAACTGACTGCCGAGCCCCTGGTCCTGCTCGACCTGCCCTACACGCGCGACTACTTCCGCGCGCTCGTGGCGGACAGCGGTACGGCACCCGACGTGCGGTACCGCACGCAGAGCTATGAGACCGTCCGCTCCATGGTGGCCAACGGCCTTGGCTACTCGGTGCTCAATCAGCGTCCGGCCACCGGGCAGACCTACGGCGGCGGCGAGGTCGTGGAGCTGGAACTCAGTGACGGACGGACGCCATTGGAACTGAAACTGGCAACGGTGCAGGGAGTGACACAGACCCCCCGTGCCCGAGCCGTCATGGAACTGCTGCGAGAGATCGCCACCAGCCGCAGTGCGACGACCTGAAGCAGGGGCGCGGCGAGACGTGCACCGAGGAACGAACTAGGCACCGTCGTCGGCATCGCGCAGGGAATGAATCATGCTCCGCAGAATCCGGAACGCGCCTGCCTGTTCGGTCTCGGACATGCCTGCCAGCATTCTGACCTCGACGGACCTGACCGCGACACTCGCCTTCTCCAGGCTCCGTCGGCCGCGAGGCGTGAGCTGCGCGGGAAGAACCTTGCCGACCGGCGCCTCCGCGGGCCTGGTCACGTAGCCGTCTCGTTCCAGGGCCTGGAGCAGTACGTTCATCGACTGCCGCGTCACGAACGCGCCACGCGCGAGCTCGGAATTCGACAAGCCCGGCCGTTGGGCCAGCAACTCGAGGCAGGAGTAGTGCGTCACGGTCATCCCGAGTGGCCGCAGCACCTCCTCCATGGCCGCGCGCAGGGCGCTCGAAGCCTCCTTCAGCAGGTAGCCCAGTGATTTGTCCAGGTCGACGCCGTCACCCTTTTGACTCATGTCAGAAGTCTGACATACATTGATCTGTGTCAGGAATCTGACATGAAGAGAAGGAGCATCATCATGCCCGTCACCGGCCCCGACTTCATCTCGCTCCAGGCGCGCGACCTCGACGCTTCGCAGGCGTTCTACGAGCAGTACCTCGGCCTCGTCCGCTCGCAGGCCGGACCTCCGCACGCCGTCGTCTTCGAGACGAAGCCGATCGCGTTCGCACTCCGCGACGTCCTTCCCGGCACCGATCTGGCATCCGTTGCTCAGCCCGGCATCGGTGCCGCGATCTGGCTCCACGCCACAGACGTCCAGGCCATCCACGATGCTCTCGTCGCCGACGGGCACACCATCGTCTCCGCACCGATCGACGGCCCCTTCGGCCGGACATTCACCTTCGCCGACCCCGACGGCTACCAAGTCACGCTCCACGACCGCGCCTGATACGCCCCTCGGACACCAACCTCCGGAGTTCTCGGCAGCCTGGGCACGACGCACGACGCACGACGCACGGCGCTTGTCGCCGGGCGTTTCAGGCGAGTCGAGGCGACGGCCTACCGTCGCGCTCAGCGATGAGCGGCCAGCACTGCCGCGAGTCCCGCTTGCAGATCCTTGACGAAGTACTCGGGAACCTCCAACGACGGGAAATGTCCCCCCTTCTCGGGCGAGTTCCATCGGACGATCTGGCGGTACCGCTCCTGTGCCCAGGGGCGCGGACACTTCTCGACGTCGCGGGGATACATGGTGAGTGCTGAGGGGACGTCGACCCGAAGTTCGGGGTCGAGCGAGTTGTGGCTTTCGTAGTAGATGCGGGCCGCCGATGCGCCCGTCCGCGTCAGCCAGTACAGGGTGACGTCGTCGAGAATGCGGTCTCGGGAGATCGTCTCGAACGGGCTGTCCTCGGTGTCTGACCACTCGGCGAACTTGTCGAGGATCCAGGCGAGAAGCCCGATCGGTGAGTCGACGAGCGAGTAGCCGATGGTCTGCGGGCGGGTCGCCTGCTGCTTCGCGTAGGCCGCGCGGTGGCTCCAGAAATCGCGGGTTTCCTCGGTCCACTTGCGCTCGACCGCCGTCAGCCCGTCCGTTGTCATCCCGGGTGGCGCCTCCGCGAACGTGGTGTGGATGCCGAGGACATGCTCAGGGAACCT
Organism: Streptomyces sp. A18; assembly: GCF_059026065.1. NCBI lineage: Bacteria > Bacillati > Actinomycetota > Actinomycetes > Kitasatosporales > Streptomycetaceae > Streptomyces > Streptomyces sp. A18. Next base: position 45,322 of record NZ_JBWLKL010000034.1, read on the forward strand.
GCCGCCGAGGACCGTGGTGATGTTGCCTCCCCAGTCGCCGCCGTGCGCTGCGAACGTGCCGTAGCCGAGCCTTCCCATCAGTTCCACCCATGCGGCCGCGATCTTCTCGGTTCCCCACCCGGTGGTGGCCGGCCTGTCGCTGTAGCCGAAGCCGGGTAGCGACGGGACCACGACGTGGAACGCCGGCGCGCCCGCATCTTTCGGGTCTGCCAGTTCGCCCACGACATCGATGAACCGCGCGATGCTGTCCGGCCAGCCGTGGGTCAAGAGCAGAGGCGTGGCATCTGCGCGCGCGGAGCGGCGGTGCAGGAAGTGGATTCCCAGGTCATCAATGGTCGTGCGGAACTGGCCGAGCTGGTTGAGGCGCTCTTCGAACGACCGCCAGTTGTACCCGGTGCGCCAGTAGTTCACGACCTCGACGAGGTCGGCGAGCGGCACGCCCTGCTCCCATCGGCGGGGGCCGGGCGCGGCGCGATGGACCGTCTCGGCCTCCGGCAGTCGCGCCGCGGCCAGTCGCGCGCGCAGATCGTCGAGGTCAGCGTCGGACGCGTGGGTTTCAAATGCTTGCACGTCGCTGGTGGGACGGGGCATGAGGACCTCCTGGCCGTCGCGGAACCGGCTACGATCTGTCGCGAACCGGCTAAGACGGTTCTAGCAGTCCTTCAAGTCGCGCTGCAACCGGCTAAGGTGGTTCCATGCGTGCCGGCTTCCCTGACTTCCGCCTCGGTACCGTGCTGGCGACCAGCTTCACGGGGACGCTGTCGGAGCGTCATGGCGACACCGTGGAGCGCATTCCCGTTCCGCACCGCCTCGTCGACTGGCTGGCGGTGAACGGCCTCGCCGTGGACTCCTGCACCACCGCCCAGCTCGACCACGCCCGGGAACTGAGGGAGTCGATTCACGCCGCGGCGACAGCGGCCGCGACCCAGGAGGCTCTCCCCGCGTCTGCTGTCCAAGTCATCAATGACTGCAGCGCTCAGGGCCGGGCCGCAGCGATCCTGACGCCCGAGGGCGAGCGGCGATGGCGGCTCAGTTCGGCTTCCCGCGTGGAAGATGCCCTCAGTGTGATCGCCGCCGACGCGATCAGCATCATCGCGGGCGAACGAGACGGGAAGCTGGCCCTGTGCGCATCACCGACGTGCCAAGCCGCCTTCTTCGACTTCAGTCAAAGCCGCACCCGCAAATGGTGTGACATGAACACCTGCGGGAATCGCCAGAAGAAGGCGCGCTTCAACGCCAATCAGCGCAAGAATTCCAGATCGGCGGAGTGATCGTCACCTCGCTACGGCCGGGTGGGCCGCACGCCTGGGCAGGCACGGCCACCCGCCTGGTGGCGCTGTGTAATCTCGCGACTCCGCAACGCAACGACCCCACGCCGGAACCTGCCATGCTGAGCAGGTTCGATTCGATCCTCACACCTTGGAGGTTTGATGCGTGCAGGCGTCGTTGTCGCCGCGCAGCCCGGTGTGGAGGAACTCGCCCTAAGGGCCGAGGAGTTGGGCTTGCACAGCTTCTGGGTCAACGACACCCCCATGGCCCACGGTGACCCTTTCGTCGCCCTGAGCCTGTGTGCGAAGGCCACAAGCCGCATCAGACTCGGCATCGGCGTGACCTCACCGGCGCTGCGCTCGGCCCCGGCCGCCGCGAGCGGGCTCGCCAGCCTCAACGCCCTGGCACCGGGCCGGATCATCTGCGGAGTCGGCACCGGAAACACCGCCCGGCGCACCTTGGGCATGCGGCCGACCACGGCGGCCAGCCTGGAGGACTTCACCGGCGCACTGCAGGACCTGTGCGCCGGACGTTCGACGGAGTACCGCGAAGGGAGTCGGGTCCGCGACATCCGTTTCCTGCACGCCGGGGCGCATGTGAACACCGCCGACCCGATCGAGTTCGTCGTGGCCGCGCTGCTCGGGCCGAAGGCCGCCGCTGTTGCCGGCCGCCGCGGTACCGGCCTCATCTCCTTCGGCCTGCTGGACCCCACCGCCTGGCACGCGCTGCGCGACAACCGCCGCCATGCCGCTCGGGATGCACCCCGGGATCCCGACTCCCACACGGAGCCCGGGGCGGACTCCTACGACTCCTGCAACTCCTACAACTCCTACGTGGTCACCTCACTCCACCTGCTCGACGAGGACGAGGACCCCCACGGCGACGCGGCCCGCGACGCGACGGGCCACCTCGTCCTGTCGCTGCTGGCCTTCGCCGCCGACACAGCCGCCGACACACCTGCCTTCGCCGAGCAACTAGGTCCCGAGGAACGCGAAGCGGTGCGGCTCCTGCTCGACCGGCGCGGCACTACCGCCACCGCGCCGGACCGGCACACCAAGCTCTATCCCAACTACCTCGGACGCATCACACCGCAGGACCGGGACCTGGTCCTGCCCTCGTTGATGAACGCCTTAGCCCTGGTCGGCATCCGCGACGACCTCCTCGCCCGCATCGCCACCCTGGAACAGGCGGGCGTCGACGAACTCCTCATCCAGCCGGTGATCGACCCACCCACCGAGATGGCCCTGCTCGCGAAACTCCTCATGTGAGCCGACCATCGGCGCGTGCCGGAAATCTTGGTGTGCGGGGCCGGTGGGACCGGGTACCGTATGGGTCATGTTCTTCCAGACGCTGATTTACGAGTGAGAGCGTGATGGGCCCCTGCTGACGTCTTTCGACGTCGCCGCGCCCGTCCCCCACCGATGAATCCGTAGATCACTTCACTTCATTCCGGGAGAACCCGTGAGCAAGAACATCAACAACCCCGTGGGTATGGGCGGCGGCCAGCGCAAGAAGCTGTCCCGCGCCGAACGGCAGAACAACGGCCCGCACCGCAACCTCGACCGCCAGAGTGCCGCCGACAAGAAGGCGGAGCTGGTGCGGAAGATGCGCGAGAAGACTGGGGCAGCCGAGAACGCCGGGCAGACGGGCGACGACACCGCCGCACAGAGCTGACACACCGCCGCCGCAGGGCGGCACCACACAGGGCAGGGCCCGGACCGCGAAGCGCGGTGCGGGCCCTGCTGCCGTAGCGGGGGCCGCTGTCGTATTCCGCCTGTGTCAGCGGTGAGAAGAGAAACGAGGGCATCTACGAGCCACAGCCCCGCGGCGGGCCGTGCGGTTCTGCCTGCGCGGACAGACAGCCACGGCTCCTTCCCGCCGCGGGCGCAGCGGGAAGGAGCCGTGGCCGGTTGCCGGGACCGTTCGTGTCAGCGGGCGCCGAGCAGGGTGCGCCAGGTGTTGGGGCCGATGATGCCGTCGACCTGCAACCGATGGTTCTTCTGGAAGGCGACGGTCGCCGACTTCGTCTTCGAGCCGAACCTGCCGTCGACCGTGAGACCGTAGCCGTAGACCTTCAGCTGGGTCTGGGCCGCCTTGACCGCCTGGCCGGACGAGCCGGACTTGACCGTCGTGACCAGCGTGGACCAGGTGTTGGGGCCGATGACACCGTCAGCTGCCAGGGACCGGGACTTCTGGAAGCGGATCACCGCGGAGCGGGTCTTCGCGCCGAAGATGCCGTCGGCGTCGACCGTGTAGCCCCGTGCGGTCAGCAGCTGCTGGGCGGAGCGCACGTCCGCACCCTTGGAACCGCTCTGCAGGACCGGCCAGGAGACGCTGGGGGAGGGGAGCTCGCCGCCGCCACCGCCCCCACTGAGCTTGACAGGGCGGAAGGGGTCGTAGTTGTCGCTGCCGATCCCGTACTTGAGCTGCCGGTGGGTCGTGCCGTAGGTGCCGCGCTGCTCGTAGGCCCAGTAGGCGCTGTGCGACGTGTTGGCCCACTTCTCGAAGATCACGACGTGGCGGAAATCGCCGTCCGCGGTGCTGTAGTCGATCAGCAGGTCTCCCTTCGTGAGCTGACTCGTGCTGCTGAGTCGCTTGGTGACGCCGTTTCGGGCATCCGCCAGACCGACGGTGTTCAGGCCGGGCTTGCCCAGCCCGAGCGCCATGGAGACGTAGCCGGAGCAGTCCTGGCGGTAACCGTCCTTCCAGTTGCGCTCCATGCTGTAGGGGACGGGGCGTCCGTTGTCGGCCGTGAGCCAGGTACGGGCCCGGTTGATCATCGTGTCGCGCGAGAGCGCGGCCGTGGCCATGGTCGAGGTATCGCCGGGCTGTGTGACGCGCTTGCTGTCGGCCTCGGGCTCGGGCCCGTAGCCCCTGTCCTTCTGAGCGGCGGCCGTCGACGGCGCTGAAGGGGCGCTGTCCGCGAGCGATGGTACGACGGCGATGGCTGCCGCGACACCTCCGGCGGTGACGCCTATGAGAGTGACTTGCGCGCGGCGCGTGAGCCGACTGCGAATCGACATGATTCCCCCGAGTTTCTGTGTGGTGGCACGCCGGCCCGGGTGGGCCGAGCGGGCCGGGCAGAGCGTGGCGTGCTGGTCGCGCATCGGGGGCCGGTTGCGGCTCCCTGACGGGTCATCACGATGGCAAGGATTGCCGGCCGGGCCCAGCGTCGTAGGGAAGCCGCATCAGTTCATGACGTGACCTCGACAATGTCCCGGATGTGCGACCATTCCCGTCACGGCCGATCGGCGTCGAAGTGCCCGGAGAAGGCGGAGGGCGCCAACTCCTGGGTATACAAGGGGAATGGCAACCTTCGTACTCATCCACGGCGGCGGCGACAGCGGCTGGTCCTGGCATCTGCTCGAGGCCGAGCTGCGCGCGCTGGGGCATGAGACCGTCGCCCCGGACCTCCCGTCGGACCGGCCTTCCGCGGGGCTCGGAGACTATGCCGATGCCGTGGTCGAGGCCGTCGGCGAGCGGCGGAACCTCGTGGTCCGCGTCGACCACGGTGCCGTGGCGGGCGTCGCGACAGCTTCCCTCAACCGCAGTGTGCCGGGGCCGACTTCGCCGGACATCACCCGGCCGCTGGAGGCACCCGGGTCGACGGCCACGAATACCTCGGCGCCGGGCACATGATTGAAACGTATCAAAACTGAGAGTAACGGTAGTCACCCTGTCTGCGAGCGTCAATGAAACGAGATGGTTGCGGCCCGGAGCGATCTGCGGTTGAGCCCTTGTATTTCGCCATGCGTCATGGCAGCGTCTCCGCATCGCAGAGTTGAAACGCTTCATTGACACGGAAGTCATCGCCCGGAGAGGTGGCCGTGAACGACGACGAGCGCGTGTGCTTCCTGATGCACCTGCGTCCCGAGCTGGTCGACGAGTACCTGGAGGCCCACCGCACGGTGTGGCCCGAGATGCTCGAGGCCCTGCGCCGGCATGGATGGCGCGACTACTCACTCTTTGTCCGCGAGCAGGACGGTCTGGTCGTCGGCGTCGTGACGTGTGCCGACTTCGAGGCCTCAATCGCCGGCATGGACGCCGAACCGGTCAACGCCCGCTGGCAGGCATCCATGTCCCGCTACTTCACCGCCGACGACCGCCCGCCCGACCAGGGCATGGAGCGTCTGTCCGCGTACTTTCACCTGGCCTGAGCGAAACCGCCGGTCACGTCTGCCCGCATTTCCGCCCGACCACTGCTGAGAGGCAGCGACGATGCGCATCGGGAGCAAGAACACCAGCGGTTGGAAGGCGACCATCTCGGTCGCCATGTCCAACTACATCGAGGCAGGGTCGATCATCGCGATCGCCACCAGCCTCACCCTGTGGCAAGAACGCTTCGGCGTCGACGACTTCGCGGTCGGCCTGCTCGCCGCGATCAGCGCCAACGCGTTCGGCGCCGCAGTCGGCGCCGCGATCGGCGGCCCGCTGTGCGACCGCTACGGCCGCAAGTTCATCTACACGTACGACCTGCTCCTGTATATGCTCGGCGTACTGCTCGCGGCGTTCGCGGTGAGCTACGGGATGCTGCTCGTCGCCTTCGTGATCACCGGCATAGCCGTCGGAGCGGGAGTCCCCGCCTCCTGGACCTACATCGCCGAGGAAGCACCGCCCGAGCGGCGCGCCAAACACGTCGGAACGGCCCAACTGGCCTGGTCGATGGGCCCGGTGATCGGGTTCCTGCTCGCGGTCGTGCTCACCGGGCCGCTCGGCCTGCTCGGCAGCCGTCTGATCTTCCTGCACCTGTTCGTCGTCGCCTTCGCCGTCTGGTACATCCGCCAGGGCCTGAGCGAGTCGGCCAAGTGGACCTCCAGCCGGGACAGCGCGGACGCAGGCCGCACCCGCGGCCTGCGGGAACTGTTCTCCAACCGGCTCAACGTCAAGGCCCTGCTGTTCCTCTTCGGCATCTACGGCTTCTGGGGCGTGGTCGCGGGACAGATGGGGATCTTCATGCCCCGGGTGTACGAGACCGCGGGCGTGGAGAGCACCGCCGGGCAGAACCTGCTCCAGGTACTGATGTGGTCCTTCACCGTGCTGGCCACCTACTTCGGCTTCATGCAGCTCGGCGACCGGATCAGCCGCCGCCTGCTCTACACGGTGGGCGCCGTGCTCGGCATCGTCGCCTGGGTGCTGCTGGTGTTCGTCAGTGCCTCGCTGCCGGTCCTGATGCTGTTCGCGGTCTGCTGGGGCGTCTCGGCGGGCATCGGCTCCCAGGCCTTCTACGCGGTGTGGACCAGCGAACTGTTCGCCACCCCGTACCGGGCCAGCGCCCAGGGTCTGCTGTTCTTCGCCGCCCGCGTGTCGATCGGCCTGCTCAGCTACTACTTCCCGACCATGCTGGCCGACCAGGGCGTCCCCGCCGTCGGCCTTGTCATGATCGGCCTGCTGGTCCTCTCCCTGGTCATCGGTGCACTCTGGGCACCCAACACCCAGGGCCGCAGCCTGGAGGACATCGAGGTGGAGCGCTACGGAGAGGTGCTCTCCGAGCGCGCGACGGACGACACCCGCGAGACCGCTCCGGCCCACGCCTGACGTTGTTGCCTTCCCGGTAAGGTGGCCGGTCGGAGCGACCGGAGGGGACGATGAGCAACATCAAGGATGTCGCGCGGCTCGCGGGTGTGTCCCTGGGCACGGTCAGCAACGTCCTCAACCATCCCGACCGGGTCAGCCAGGAACTGCGCGAACGAGTCGAGCACGCGATCGACGAACTCGGGTTCGTCCGCAACGAGCCTGCCCGTCAGCTGCGTGCGGGGCAGAGCCGCACCATCGCGGTGGTGGTCCTGGACATCGCCAACCCCTTCTTCGCCGACCTGATCGCCGGCGCCGAGGACGTGGCCGCCGAGCAGGGCGCGCAGGTGATCGTCTGCAACAGCGACGGTGACCCGGCGCGGGAGGCCGCCCATCTGCAGTACCTCGGCCAGCAGCGGGTCCTGGGAATCCTGCTCTCACCCATCCAGGAGGCGGTCGCCGCGCAGCTGCTGGCCGCCCGGCGCAACAGCCCGCCCGTGGTGTTCGTAGACCGGGTCCCGGCAGGACCGGGGTTCGCCTCCGTGTCCGTCGACGACGTCCACGGAGGCGCGCTGGTCGGCGAGCTGTTCACGGCCGCCGGGCACGAGCGCGTCACGTACATCGGCGGACCGCACACCCTGCGCCAGGTGTCCGACCGCCTGCACGGCCTGCGGTCGACCTTCCGCGGCGGGGAGATCGACGTCGTCGCCGCCCCGGAGCTGACCATCCGTGCGGGGGCGGCGGCGCTGGGCGAGCTCCTGGCCCGCCCGGCAGACCGCCGCCCGCAGGCCCTGTTCTGCGCCAACGACTTGCTGGCGATCGGCGCGGTGAACGCCGCGACCCGGCTGGGGGTGGCCGTCCCCGACGACCTGACGATCGTCGGCTATGACGACATCGACTTCGCCGAGACCGCAGGCGTCGCCCTGACCACGGTGCGTCAACCCGCCCGCGCGATCGGCAGGCGGGCCGCCGAACTCCTCCTGCGCGAGGTCACCGACGGCGCTGCGCCGACCAGCCTGGTGTTCAAGCCCGAGCTGGTGATCCGCTCATCGAGCCTGCCGGTGACGGCCGTCGTCGCCGGGACCACAGCCGCACCGTAGCGCCGGAGCACGGCAGGGCCCCCAGGCGCCCCCCACCGCCCCTTGGCGCCTTACGGCCCCTCTGGCACCACAGTCCCCCGAGGCGATGACCGGCGGCCTCCGGCAGGCGATGATGCCTGTGTCTCTGGGTGAAACTGCACGCTCCAGGCCCGTGGCCCGACCCGGAACGCCTGGTGGGGCAGGAGGTGCTGGACGCCGGCCAGGAGGCACCCGGCGGGAGTTCGGCGATCGCGGCCACGTGCCGTTGGATCGCGGGAACCGTCGCGCCGAGCCCGTACAGCAGTGGATCGTCAGCGGCCTCGGGACGCAGCCGGATCTGTGTGCTGCCGAACTCGGGCTGCCGTTGACGCGCCGGTACGTCTGCCGGGAAGCCGTCTGCTCCTGATGAGCGTCAGCAGCGTAGAAACTGCGTAATCCGCGCCGCACGGCGAGTGCACTTCACACGGGCGGGGAACCGGGAGTTCCTCGCCCGGCGGGGTCGCATTCCTCAACGGCGGTGACTCATACCGCAGGGCCTGATCCCGCCAACGAACAGCCGCATGAGCGGCGTCTCAGTGAAGTGAGCCCCCATGTCGCAACAGAATGCGTTACACGACCTCGGTGCGCTGCATTTCGGCCGACGGGCCGAGTTCGATCAAGCCGAGGTGCAGAGGGTGCACGAGGCTGTACAAGACAGCGGAATACGGGACTTGTACGTGCTGGTGCACGGCGCCAATAACGATGAGGCGGTGGCCGCAGCCGTCGATGACGCGTTTCGCACCATGCTCGCCGACGCGTGGGGAGAAGACTCAGCCGCGGTGGGTTGTCTCCAAGTGCGGTGGCCGTCGCTGTGTTTCAGGGACGAAGGAACCCCGGGATTCGCGGAACAAGAGACGCAGCGTGAACGTGACGGATGCCCCGGTATCAGCCGGGCCATGAGAGACGATCTGGTGCGGCATCTACCCGACAGCGCTGCCCCGTTGGCCGAGATCGCCGGGTTGCTCAACGATCAGCCCGTTCACGAGGGGGCGTTCGACGACCTGGGGTCGGCGCTGCGCCGACTTGCGGAGACGCCGCTGCAGGACCCACTGACCGAATTCGCCGCGGACACGGAAGGCGAGGTGCTGCCGCAGTCCGACCCGCTCATGCTGTTCGAGGACACGAAGACGATGTGCAGCGAATTCGCCGCCGCGATAGATGACTTGACCGGCCCGGTGGACGAGAAATCGGGCGAACCCGCCCGTCACGAGGCCGGGACCGGTGTTTCCGGCCCCCCGGCCTCCAGAGCAGGCACCCTCCCCGAGATCCGGGTGGCGGGACACAGGCCCGCCACGCCGCTCAGCGACCGGGTGACCAGAACAGGCACGGTCGCCGCTGGTGGCCCTGTCGGGCAGGAACTTCACCGTCAGGATTCCGTGAACTTGTGGCGCGGGGCTCATGAACTGTTCCGCCAAGTGGTGCGTCACGTGCTGCGCCGCCGCGCGGGAGTGGTGGGGCAAGCAGGTCTAGGTCCCTGCCTGGCGGCCTTGGTGGACGCATGCGATGCGCGTATCCATTTGGTCGGCCACGGGCTGGGCGGCCGCCTGGCCGGATTCTCGCTGCGCGGCCTGGAAGTACAGGGTTCGGACTCGGTGAGGCTTGCGTCCTTGACGCTACTGCAGGCAGAGATGTCCCACTTCGTCTTCGCCGACAGCCTGCCCCAACAGGTATCGGGGCACGGCGCGTTGTGGAATCAGCGGCGACTGGTCGAGGGCCCTTTGATCTGCACTTTCTCCCATCTCGATGCTCATCTGGGCGTGATGTATCCGTTGTCGTCCCAGATGGTCGGCGACTCCGCGGAGCCGGCCACCATGAGCCGTAAGTGGGGCGCTCTGGGCTTCGACGGGATCCAGGGCATCGACGGCCCTCCCAACACCACGTTGAACGAAGCGGAGGTGGGAAATCTGAATGAAATGCCCTACACGAACGTGGATGCCTCTTCCCTCTTCCGGTCCGACGACGCCCCGGTGGGAGGGCATCATCACGTCGTCCACGCGGAGGTGGGCCGACTCCTGCGGTACGTGGCTGAGAGCCGCGCCCAGAAGTGAGTCACGCTGTGTTGGATGACGGATCAGCTGTCGTTCACCTTCGTGATCGACTTCGGTACGCAGTGGAAGCCCGGCCCTGCACCGGCCGAGGTGGCCGCATTGCTGGAGCAGACCCGCGCCATGCACCGAACGCTCCGCCACCGCCTCCAGACCGACGCGGCCTTCGTCAACTTCCCCGACCCGGATCTCCGCGACTGGCAGCACGCCTACTACGGCAGCAACTATGAGCGCTTGACCGAGGTCAAGCGCCGGTACGACCCCACCGGCCTGTTCCGCTACGCAATTGCATGATGAGCCTCTCGGCAGGGCGTGAGATGCGATGGGTGCGATCCCCTCATGGGAGCCCCGGATGGTCCGCGGTGGGCCGTCCGGCGAGGCGGTAGCGCAACCAGACCAGGCCGTCGTCGAAGGCTTGACTGTCGACGAGCTCCAGCACGTCAGCAGGGTGGGACGCCGATCCGTACCAGAAGTGCCGGACTCGTGAACCGGCGAGGCAAGGATGAACGAGCAGGCTCACCTCGTCCAGCAGCCCTGCCTCCAGCAGCGCGCCGGTAAGGGCACCACCGCTGTCCACTCGCACGACCTCGGCACCCTCACGCCGCCCGAGTTCGCTGATCGCCTCGGCCAGGTCTACCCGCTCGGACCCGGTGACAAGCTCGGGCACGGTCGAGGACGCGGGCCGGGGTGTCCTGCGCATACAGGGCGATGACGTTCGACCAGTGCCCGACGTCGCGCAGCGCCTGCCACTGCCGGATGCGTCCCTTGCCGTCCACGACGGCCAGGAGCGGCCCATCCGTGGCAGGCCCGGGACGCGCAGCTGCGGCCAGCGTCTGCTCCTGGGCCAGAATCGTGTCGGCCCCGGCCAAGGTGATGTCCTCCTGCCAGGTGGAAGCGAGCTCGTAGAAGCGGCCCACACTCGGCGGGAAGCCCGTGGTCGCGCCCTCCAGGGAGACGGCCGTATGCGCCACCACATAGGGACGACGTGGGCTGCGCGACGCATCTGCTGGCATGCCCTGAGAATAGAACTCAGCCTATGGCCGTGTGCATTGCTCGAAACGAGCCGCACCCAAATGCGATGGACGCGACGATCTCAGCGGCCGTACCTTTGACCGGTCCCAGCCTTCACACGTCCGAAGAGGTGCATTTGATGACGGCTCAGGTAATCGCGGCGAACTTCCGTCGGCCGCCTTCCCCAGCCGTCATGACCCTCTTGGACCGAAGGAATCCCCACAGTGGATCTGCCACGTAGCTTCACCATCCGCGAGAGCAGCCATCGCGTCTGCAATCCATTTACCAGCGAGAAACTGGCCATCCTGGGCCAGGCCATCAGTCCGTCGCCGGGCACCCGCGTACTCGACCTCGCCTGCGGCAAGGGTGAGTTGTTGTGCACCTGGGCCCGCGACCATGGTGTGACCGGCACCGGGGTGGACATCAGCACCGTGTTCCTCGGCGCCGCCCGCGCGCGAGCCGTGGAGTTGGGCGTAGCCGACCGGGTCGGCTTCGTACACGCGGATGCGTCCGGCCACGTCTCCGACGATCCGGTCGGCATCGCTGCCTGCATCGGCGCCACCTGGATCGGTTCCGGCGTGGCGGGCACCGTCGAACTCCTGCGGCGCAGTCTCGCTCCCGGCGGCATGATGCTGATCGGCGAACCGTACTGGCGTCGCGAGCCCGAGGACCAGGCCACCGTCGAGGGCTGCCACCTGGCCCGCAAGGACGACTTGCTCCCGCTGCCGGAACTGCTCGAACAGTTCGGCGCTCTGGGCTGTGATGTCGTCGAGATGGTCCTTGCCGATCAGGACAGCTGGGACCGGTACGTCGCGGCGCAGTGGCTCAACATCCGCCGCTGGCTGGATGCCAATCCCGACGACGAGCTCGCCGACCAGATGCGTGCGGAACTCGCTGCGGGACCCGTCCAGCACGCCAGATACCAGCGCGAATGCCTCGGGTGGGGCGTGTTCGCACTGATGGACCGCTGACACATCACTCAGAGTGAGCCCCCGGCGCGCGCCACGTGCCGGGGCTCGCCCGCGCGTGGCACGCCGCCTCGCACGCCCCGAGAACCCCGTGGGGCGACCGGGCGCAGGGCGCCTACGTCGTCGGGCCGAGGACGAGCTACACCTGCCGCGTGAGGTCGGCGTGGAGAGGAACCGCCAGGGCATCGATGGCGTCTCGGCGTCCATAGAGTTCACTTCACGGGGTCCACGGGGGAATCATGTCATTCGACCCAGCTCAGCAAGCGATGCAACAGCACCAGCGCGACGTCGAGGCACGCCAACGCTGGAACCACCTTCAGGGCAACAGGGCCGCCTCCGGCGGGAGCAAATTGAGCAGCCTGCTGGTCCTCGGTGTTGCCGCCTTCCTCCTCCACGAAAATCCTGAGCTCGTAGGTCAGGTCTGGTCCCACGTCCAAGCGTGGGTCGCCGACGCCAACGTGCGGTAGGCGTCTTGGGTACTCACCGGGCAGGTCAAGGGCCGCGGACCGGGGCCCGGTCGCCTTGAGTGCCGGAGGGTCGTTACGCCCCGAATCGTGCAGCCGATGCGAAGCTTGTCAGAAAAGCCCTGGCCGATGGGGGCAGATGGGTGTGCTCTGGTGCCGGCGCGGATGGAAGGTACAGGCGTGAATGACCAGGACGCACAAGGCCACGCGTATCTGCCGATCGCCGAGCATGGCCTGATCGGAGATCTGCGCAGTGCCGCGTTGGTCGGGACCGACGGCCGTATCGACTGGTTCTGCGCGCCACGGTTCGATTCGCCCAGCGTTTTCGGGGCGCTCCTGGACGCGGAGCGGGGCGGGGTCTGGGAGTTGGCGCCGATGTGTGCAACGGCGTCCCGGCAGCAGTTCTACGTTCCCGACAGCGCGATCCTCATCACGCGATTCCTCACCGAGGAAGGAATGGTGGAGGTGCAGGACTTCATGCCGGTACTGCGCCCCCATGATGAGCAGCATCGCCAGCGGTTGGTACGGCGCGTGGTGGCCGTGCGCGGCACCATGCGCATGCGCGCCCGGATCGCTCCCCGTCTGGACTACGGACGCGCCCGCCACCAGGCCGTGACCGGCGAGGGCGGGGTCCGCTTCATCTCCGACCATCTGACGCTGGAGTTGCGCAGTGATGTGCGTCTGTCCGCCCAGGACGGCGACGCCCACGGCGAGTTCGAGCTCAGCGAGGGCGGCCAAGCCCTGTTCGTCCTGGACGTCGAGGGCACCGCTGCGCCCGACAGTCCCCTCGGGCCGCTGGATCCGGGGGAGGCCGAAGAACTCTTCGACCGTACGGTCGTGTTCTGGCGCGCGTGGCTGAAGCGGTCGACGTACCAGGGACGATGGCGCGAGATGGTGCACCGCTCCGCCCTGACCCTCAAGCTCCTCACCCACGAGCCCACCGGCGCGATCGTCGCGGCACCCACCCTGGGTCTGCCGGAACGCATCGGCGGCGAACGCAACTGGGACTACCGTTACGTGTGGATCCGAGATGCCGCCTTCTCGCTCTACGCACTGCAGCGCCTGGGTTTCACGGACGAGGCCGAAGCGTTCGTCGCATGGCTGACGCGATGTCTGGCCAACACCTGCGCGGACGATGAGTTGGGGCCGCTGCACGCGATGTACACCATCGATGGTGGCGCGGTGCTTCCCGAATGCGAACTGCGGCATTTCGAGGGGTATGGCGGCTCGGCGCCGGTGCGCGTCGGCAATGGGGCGACCCGCCAGCTACAGCTGGATGTCTACGGCGAACTCGTCGACTCCATCTACCTGTTCAACAAATACGGGACAGGTATCTCCTCCACGGCATGGCAGGACCTCACCCGGATCGTCGACTGGCTCCTGCGGAACTGGGACAGCAAGGACGAGTCGATCTGGGAGACCCGCGCCGGCCGCCAGCGTCACACCTTCTCGCGGCTCATGTCCTGGGTCGCTGTCGAGCGCATGGTGCGTATGGCACGCCAGCGTGGACTGCCCGCAGACCTCGCAGGGTGGATCGCTGCCCGTGACGCCATGTACTGCCAGATCATGGAGCAGGGGTGGAACACAGAACGTGCCAGTTTCGTCCAGCGCCTCAGTGACGCAGAGGGGCCGTACTGCGATGTGCTGGACGCATCACTGTTGGTCATGCCGATGGTCAAGTTCGTTGCGCCACGCGATCCGCTCTTCCTCTCCACCATGGATGCCATCCAAGAGTCCCTGGTCGTGGACTCACTGGTGTTCCGCTACGACCCCGCCGAGGCGCCCGATGGCCTGGACGGCACCGAGGGAACGTTCTCGATCTGCTCCTTCTGGTGGGTGGAGGCTCTGACCCGCAGTGGCCGGATCGAGGAGGCCCGGCTGGCGCTGGAAAAGACGTTCACCTTCGCCAACCATGTGGGTCTGTACGCCGAGCAGATCGGTACCACGGGTGAGCAATTGGGCAACTTCCCGCAGGCGTTCACCCATCTGGCACTGATCAGTGCGGCGGTCAACCTGGACAGATCCGTGGATTCTGCTGGGGTGTGAGTCGGTAGGGTGGCGCCCCCGGACATGGCCCGGCCCTCGCGCGGGGGTTGGGCAATGCGCTCACTTCTTGCACACTGACCGCGACAGCTCGGGACAGGTCGCCGACCCGCATGCGCGGCGGGATGGTCATGCACGTCGGGACAGCGGTGAGGGCGCTTTGGACGACTCGTTCGTACGTGCGGCGCGGCAGCCCGATGACGAGCCTTCATCCGCTGCGGACGCAGGAGGCCAGATGACCGGCGATCGCGGCTGTGGGGCGGGTGCGCGGCCGGTGCTGGGCCGTGCTTTGCAGATCCTCGGTGCGTTCAGCGCGGACTGCCCGGAGATGACGTTGAGCCAACTGTCCCGTCGGTCCGGGCTGCCGGTGTCGACCGTGCACAGGATGCTCGGCGAGCTCACCGCCTGGGGCGCGCTGGAGCGCGGTGACAACGGGTGCTACCGCGTCGGCCTGCGGCTGTGGGAAGTCGCCTCCCTCGCGCCGCGTGGGCAGGGTCTGCGCGAGCGCGCCCTGCCGTTCCTGGAGGACCTCTCCCAGATCACTCGCGAGAACGTTCAACTGGCGGTGCGCGAGGGCACCGAGGTCGTCTTCGTCGAGCGCATCGCGGGCTCCGGTGCGGTGCCCGTGCTGACGCGCGTCGGCGGGCGGTTCGCCCTCACGGCCACGGGTGTCGGCCTCGTGCTGCTCGCGCACGCCCCTGGCGAGGTGCAGGAGCAGGCCCTCGCCGGCCCGTTCAAGCGCTTCACGCCACGCACGGTCACCGATCCGCGCGAGCTGCGGCGCATGCTGGCCGATGCGCGGACCAACGGCTACGTGGTCAGCGACCGTCAGGTCACGATGGACGCCGTGTCGGTCGCCGCGCCGGTGCACCGCGGCGCAACGGTGATCGCCTCGGTGTCGCTGGTGGTGCACCGGGGCAGCACCAGCGCGCACGCACTGGCCCGGCTCGTCTGTACGAGTGCCCGAGCGATCTCCCGCGCCATGACCGCGCCGCAGGTCTGATCCGCCGTGCGGGCCGACCCGTACACCGGCCCCTTGCACAGATGTTTCCCGGCATACGGAAACCCCTCTGGTGGCCCGGGGGCGCCAACTCCACGATGGCGCCTGAACGCCCGGCTCCGAGGTGCTCCGAACATCCCGCTCCGAAGGGAATCGTCATGACTGCTTTCGTCCGCAACCAGTGGTACGTCGCCGCCTACGGCCGAGAGGTGGGGCGCGAGTTGCTCGCACGCACCGTACTGAGCGAGCCGATCCTGCTGTACCGCACGGAGGGCGGCGAGGCGGTGGCGATGGCGGAGCGCTGTGTGCACCGGCGCTTCCCGCTGTCGCAGCCGCCGAGCCGGCTGGACGGCGACCGCGTGGTCTGCGGCTACCACGGTTTCACCTACGGGACCGACGGCGCCTGCGTCTTCGTACCCGGCCAGCAGCGCATCCCGCGCACGGCGCGCCTGAAAACGTACACGGTGGTCGAGCAGGACTCCTTCGTGTGGGTGTGGATGGGCGATCGCGAGCCCGGGAGCACCCTGCCGCCCCGCGCCCCGTGGATGGACGCGCCCGAGTACACCGTCGTGTCGGGCATGGAGCCGATCGACGGCGACTACGGACTGCTGGTCGACAACCTCATGGACCTCTCCCACGAGACGTACCTGCACGGCGGCTACATCGGCACGCCCGAGGTGGCCGAGACACCCATCACCACCGAGGTCGACGACACGGCCGGGATCATCCGCGTGAGCCGTCACATGGACGATGCTCAGTGCCCTCCGTTCTACGCCAAGTCCACCGGCATCGAGGGCCGGATCAGCCGCTGGCAGGACATCGAGTACCACGCGCCCTGTCTCTACCTGCTCCACTCGCGCATCGCGCCCGTCGGCACCCCCGAGCCGGCTGTGGACGGCAGCGACCCGCACGCCTTCCATGTGGAGGTCGTCTACGGCATCACTCCCTCGACGGAGACGACGACGTATGACTTCTGGGCCGTGGCCCGCGACTTCGCCCTCGACGACCAGGACGTCACCGAGTTCCTGCGCGGCAGCAACCACACGGTGGTCATGCAGGACGTCGTGGCCCTCAAAGTCCTGCAGAAGGCCCTGGACACCGAGCCCCCCGGCTACCAGGAGCTGAGCATCAACATCGACACCGGCGGGCTCGCCGCCCGCCGTATCCTCGCCCGTCTGGCCCAGGAGGACCCCGCGACGCAGACCCGGGCGGTGGCCCGTTGATCCCGCCGCACCCGCCTGTCCTCTTCGGGGACGACGTCTATCGCATCCACTGGGTGTTGGGGACCGACCGGCTGCTGGCCGTCTGCCATTGCGGCGCGCAACGGGAGTTCGAGGACCCGGTGGGGCTGTGGGACTGGCTGCTGGGTCATCCCGAGGGTCACCGCCCGGGCCCCGCACCGGAGTTCACCCCCGGTTCCGCTCCTGCTCCTGCTCCCGTTGCCGTCCCCGCTTCCGCTGCCGCGAAAGGAGAATCCCCATGACCATCACGGGCCTTCCGCGCACCGGGGCCGAACTCGACCTGACCCTGGTGCGCAAGGAGTACATAGCCGAGGGCGTCGTCCGGCTCAGCCTGGCCCATCCTTCCGGCGAGCGGTTGCCCGCGTGGAGCCCTGGCGCCCATATCGACCTCGTCCTGGGCCCCGGCCTCGTACGGCAGTACTCGCTGTGCGGAGACCCGGGGGACACCTCCCTCCTCCAAGTGGCCGTGCTGCGCGAGCCGGAGAGCCGGGGCGGTTCCCACTACGTGCACGACGAGCTGGCCGACGGCGACACGGTCCGGGTGAACGGTCCGCGCAATCGCTTCCAACTGGCTGAATCAGAGCGCTACTTGTTCATCGTCGGCGGCATCGGAATCACCCCGATCCTGCCCATGATCGCCGTCGCCGAGCGGCGGGGAGCCGACTGGCGCCTGGTCTACGGAGGGCGCAGCCGCGCCACCATGGCCTTCGCGGGGCAGCTCGCCCTGGACCATCCGCACCGGGTGGAACTGTGCCCCCAGGACGAGACCGGCCTCCTGGACCTGGAAGGACTGCTCGCCGGCCCCGCCGCCGACACCCTCGTCTACTGCTGCGGGCCCGAGATGCTGCTCGACGCGGTGGAACAGCGGTGTGCCGCCTGGCCCGAGGGCACGCTGCACATCGAGCGATTCACGCCGAAGGCGAGGGCGGACGACGACGAGACTTCGTCGGCCCCTGTCCACGTCGAGCCTGCTTCCTTCGAGGTCGAGCTCTCCCGAAGCGGCGTGACGCTGACCGTCCCGCCTCATAAGACGGTCCTCCAGAGCGTCGAGGAGGCAGGCGTGCAGGTCCTGTCCTCATGCCAGGAGGGCACATGCGGCACCTGCGAGACCGTGGTCCTCGACGGGGTGGTGGACCACCGCGACTCCCTCCTCACCCCCGCTGAACAGGCCTGCAACGACACGATGTTCATCTGCGTCTCACGCGCCGCCGGCCCACGCCTCGTCCTCGATCTGTGAAACCGGCGGATCTGGGCCAGCTTCCGTACGTGACCTGCGGACAGAATCCAGTGGTACTCCGGCACAGGAATGAAGCCCAGTCGGAGCCAGCAGACAAGGAGCCGCGAACCGGGAGCGCCCACCTCGTCGACGACGCGCAACAGCCCCGCCTCAGTCGACGGTGACGACGACGGACGGCCAGCCGCTGGCCCCATCAGGGACGGTGCCGGTGCGCTTCTCGGTCTGTACCTGCCCACCGCGTTCAGTGGCACGGACGGTCAGGGTGTGGCTTCCGGAGGTCGCCTTCCAGGGGCAGGACCACTGACGCCAGGTGTCGATGTTCGCCTCGGCAGCGAGTGTGGCGTCCTCCCAGGGGCCGTCGTCGATCCGGCCCCGCGTCCGGGCGGACGGGCCGCGCGTCAGCACTCAGGCGGCCGATGAGGAAGTACAGCAGCACCGCGCCCACCAGCGCCCCGGCCACCGAGGGCAATGCGTCGGCGAATCCCGATGAATCGGGCCGCGACAGGGCCGCGGCCCCACCGATCACACCGAACAGCAGCACCCCCGCCGCGCCGACGCGGCGAAACCGCAACGCCACGATGCCCAGTACGACGGCCAGCAACGCCAGCGTGCCGAGGATCCCGAGCTGCAGGACCAGTTTGTCGTCTTCGCCGAAGTGGCGGATCGCCCAGTCCTTGACGGGAGCCGGGGTCCGGTCGATGGCCGCCCCGCCGACGGCGATGACCGGCCCGGCTTCGGGCCGGACCGTGGCGGACACCAGCTCCGCCACGGCGAGTGCCGCGAACCCGGCCAGCAGCCCGCTCAAGGCGCCCAGTGGCAGGCGAACCCATGGCCTCGCAGGATTCGTCACGGACTCGATTCGACCCGAGAGGCGCCTGCTCCTCTGCGTCGGCATGCCGACGTGCCCGGTTCCTCACCCACATTGCCCCAGCGCCACGTGCTCCACCTGCAGATAGATGATGGCCGGGCAGGTGGACACCCTCTTCGCCGACACCGGACCGACCTGCCGGCGCCGCTAGTACGTCACAGTCGTCGGCGCCGTCCGTGGTCTGAAGGGGGGCGGGGGTCCGGGACGGCCCTTGTGTCGAGACAGTGACGGCCAGTACGGCAGCGCGCCTTCCGTTTCGTCGTGATCGTATCGATACAGCGGGAGCGTGCTCAGGGCGAGATACTCGATCACGTCCGGGTTCATGCGCGGGAAGAAGGCAGGTTGGCGTGCACGGAGGCGACCGGCGAACCTCCTCACGCCTCGCACGGAGCGGGGCGGCGGCTGTGCTCGGCTTGCGCCGCCGGGCCGCCATGCTCGCCGACCGGTTCACGGCCCGCCGTCATCTGGAGTGGCTCGGCGAGGCCGGCACGAGGATCGGGACCACGCTCGACCTGGAGCGAACGGCGTACGAGCTGGCCGAGTTCACCGTGCCACGGTTGGCGGACGGCGCAGCCATCGACCTGCTGGACTCGGTGCTGTGCGGCAAGGAAGGCGAGCGAGCGAGTGCCGCACGGCCGCCGCTCACCCGGGCCATCGCCGTGGTCAGCATCGACGCGCTGGAGGGACTGGAGCCCGACCCGGTCGGCGACATCTCCTTCCACCCCGAGAGCGCTTCGGTCCGTTGTCTGACCGATCTGGAGCCCGTGCTCATCAGCCGGATGGGTACCGACGACTACGGCTGGGTTGCCCCCACGCCCGAGGCCGCCCTGCAGATGCGCAGCGCGGGTGTGCACAGTTACATGGCCGTCCCGTTGGTCTCCAGAGGCGTGCTGCTGGGTCTTGCCGACTTCGTCCGTGCAGGCAACAGGCCACCGTTCACCGCCACGGACGTCGCGCTCGCGACAGAGCTCGCCACGCGGGCCGCTGTGTTCGTGGACAACGCGCGCCTGTATGAGCAGGAGCGCGAGCGCGTCGTCAGTCTCCAGCGCAGTCTCCTCCCGCGCGCCACACCGAACACCATGGGCC
Organism: Streptomyces sp. A18; assembly: GCF_059026065.1. Taxonomy (NCBI): domain Bacteria; kingdom Bacillati; phylum Actinomycetota; class Actinomycetes; order Kitasatosporales; family Streptomycetaceae; genus Streptomyces; species Streptomyces sp. A18. The sequence continues at coordinate 65,183 of NZ_JBWLKL010000034.1, forward strand.
TGGATGTAGCCGCCCGCTATGCCCCGCCGGTAGATGCGAGCGGCGTCGGCGGTGACTGGTACGACGTGGTGGCCCTGCCGGGCGGACGCAGCGCCCTGGTCGTCGGCGACGTCATGAGCCACGGCCTGTCGGCCGCCGCGACGATGGGACGACTGCGCACGGTGGCCCGCACCCTCATGAGCCTGGACATCGCGCCGGAACACATCCTCGCCCGCCTGGATCTGGCCGCTCGCGACCTGGAGGACGACCAGGTCGCCACCTGCTTGTGCGCTGTCTACGATCCGGCCACCGCGAGTTACACCCTTGCCAGCGCCGGACACCCGCCACCCCTTCTGGTGAGCCCCGAGGGTGACACCACACACGTCGACGTGCCGGCGGGAGCGCCGCTCGGCTCCGGCGTCATCCCCTACGACCGGGTCCACCTTCCCGTGTCCGACGGCAGTCGCCTCATGCTCTATACCGACGGGCTGATCAAGACGCGCACCGAGGATGTGGACACCCAGTTGCGGTGGCTGCGCGACACCGTCGCGCGCGGTGATCCCGGGCTGCTGGACACCTGCGCTCTGCTCACGGACTCGACCGACAACCGGGCCCGCTTCGACGAAGCCGTCATGGTGGTTGCCACCAGCCGCGGGCCGCTCAGTGGTGACGAACTGGCCGTGTGGGACCTTCCCGCGGACGCCACGGCCGCATCCGCCGCCCGTAAACTGGTCAAGGAGCAGCTCGGCCAGTGGAATCTGGACACCCTCGCGGACACCACGGAGCTGGTGGTCAGCGAACTGGTGGGCAATGCCTTGCGCTACGGGGGTGGCCCCGGCGCTCTGCGGCTGCTTCGCCATGACCGGCTGGTCATCGAGGTCTCCGACACCGGCCCGGACCTGCCGCACATCCAGCACCCGTCCCTCAGCGAGGAGGGTGGCCGGGGGCTGCAGTTGATCAACATGCTGTGCCGGCGCTGGGGTTCATGCCGCACGCCCACGGGCAAACTGGTCTGGGCCGAGCAGGACATCCTGCCTTCACCGCCCGGGGCGGGGCGTCTGCCTGCCGACGATGTATGAGGTGGGCCTGCCGGTTCCAGCGGCTGTGGTCAGCAGTCGGGTGGCTGCCATGCAGTGGGCTGGACGTGGGCGGCGCTGACCCACCCGTGGGCGTTGTTGTCGAAGTACCAGGTCGATGTCCCGTGCACCCGGTCACCGCTGGTCTGGCAGAAGAGTTCGATGTGCGTGCCCGGGGCCAGGGAGGATGTGGCTTGGGTATGCCGGTTCGGAGCGTCACGGACGGGCGCGTCGGACGACCCGGTCACCACTCCCGGTGCCGAATGAGAGCGGCCGTCCCACTGCGATGACGAGCTGAAGTTCGAGGCGCGGGGGGTGCCGTCTGAGGCGTGGGAACTACTGACCGTGGCTGCGCTTCCCGCCACGGCGAGGGCGCCCGCCGCCACGGTGGCGCACCACCCGGCGCGCAGTTTTCTGCTCTGCATGGCCGATCACTTCCTTCTTCCCGTGTTCCCTGCACCTTTGGCCGGGTGGGCCGGGGAGTGCAGGCGGAGCGATGAAGTTCCCTCATCAGGAATTCGATACAGAAGGCGAGTGTGGAGTGGGGCAAAATAGGAGAATTTGGGTTTGCGACGCATCTGAATGTCCGAGCAGAGCGCAGGAGGCCCGAGGGGGGGTAACGGTCGCATCGAGTGACTTGTCGCCCATCCCTCAACCTCAACTTTAGCGTGAGAGTGTGCGGTCGTCGGCCCGATCAGTCCTCCGGCCCGATCAGCCCTCCGGGGCGATCCTCGTGACGATCCGCCCGAAGCGTTCCGTCATCTGCGTGGCCGTCTGCTCGGGATGGTGCCGCCACCAGGCGACCGCGGCGCTCACCGTCCCGTACCAGAGGTGTGTGGCGAGGTCGGCGTCGAGGGGGTCGTCGGCCGGGGTGGAATGGAGGAACTCCGCTGCGCCGACCGCGCCCAGGCGGTTCAGTTCGCGACGGTGGACGCCGGCCGCGGTGTGGAGTTCGCTGCCGGGAGGCAGTGTCGTGTCGTAGATCAATTCCCAGTCGTGCAGGCGTGACTCGAGTGCGTGGAAGATGGCCGTGAGGGTGCGTGCGGCGCGCGTGAAGTCGGAGGGGCCCTGCTGGGCGTTCCTCACGGCCGTGACCAGGCGCGTGCCGGCGCGTTCCAGGCAGGTCAGGTAGAGGCCGTCCTTGGAGCCGAAGTACCCGTAGATCATGGGCTTGGTGATGCCGGCCCGCGCCGCCACCTCCGCGGTCGACCCGCGGGCGTAGCCCTTCCTGCCGAACTCGTCGGCCGCCGCGTCCAGGATCAACTGCTCCCGGTCCTTTCGCGGCATCCCCTTGGTGCCGACTCCCCGTGCACCGACGCCGTGTGCGCCCGTCTCCTGCTGCTTGCCCATGCTCGTACCCTATGCCAGGGTGACCGCCAGGTAACTTACCCTTCGTTCAGATAGGCGGTGCGGGCCATGAAGGGCAAGACGCGTTCATGGTGGGGCTGGGGAAACGTCGAGGACGCGGTATCGGGAACCGAGCGCGATGAGCTCACCCGCCGCACCGCCGACATGCTGCCGAACGCGGACCTGACCGTCCATCAAGCCCCTCCGGTCGAGGCGTTCGGCGTGGGTACGAGCAGGATCAAGGCGCCCGATTCACTGTCCGCGCTCGTCTCCGCACAGGTGCGCGACCGCCTGGCGCACAGTCACGGGCAGGCCTTCCGCGACGTCGTACGGGCGCTCCTCGGCAAGCTGCCCCACGTGCCTGACCTCGTCCTACGCCCGACCTCGGAGGGCCAGGTCGTCGACGTACTCGACTGGTGCCACGACGCGAACATCGCGGTCATACCCTTCGGCGGCGGATCCTCGGTGGTGGGCGGCGTCGAACCCCGGGTGGGGGAGCGGTACACCGGAGTGGTCAGCCTCGACCTCACGTCGATGGACCAGGTCCTGGAGATCGACGGCACCAGCCGCGCCGCGCTCGTCCAAGCCGGTGTCCTGGGCCCGCGCCTGGAGGAGCAACTGCGGCCCCGCGGATACACCCTGCGGTTCTTCCCCCAGTCCTTCGAGTTCTCCAGCCTCGGCGGCTGGCTCGCCACCCGGGCGGGCGGGCACTTCGCCACGCACCTGACCCACATCGACGATCTCACCGAATCGCTGCGGGTCGTCACCCCCGCAGGCGTCGTCGAGACCCGCCGCCTCCCCGGCTCGGGCGCCGGCCCGTCACCCGACCGCATGTTCCTCGGCTCCGAAGGGGCACTCGGTGTCATCACCCAGGCCTGGGTCCGCCTGCAGGACCGGCCGCGGTGGCGGGCGGGCGCCTCGGTCGGCTTCGCCCAGTACGACGCGGGTGTACGAGCGGTGCGCGCCCTGTCCCAGTCAGGCCTCAACCCGGCCAACTGCCGCCTGCTGGACCCCATGGAGGCTCTGATCAACGCGGGGTCCGCGACCGCCGTCCTGGTCCTCGGCTTCGAATCCGCGGACCACCCCGTCGACGCGGCCATGGAGCGTGCGCTGGAGTTGTGCCGCGACCACGGCGGGACGCTGGGCGAGCCGCCGCGCTACACCGACAGCTCCGACCGCGCGGCGCGCACCGCTGCCGCCGACACCTGGCGCTCCTCGTTCGTGCGGATGCCGTACCAGCGGGACGCGCTGGCCGCACAGAGCATGATAGTGGAAACCTTCGAGACGGCCTGCACCTGGGACCGGTTCGACGCCGTGCGCGCGGCGGTGCACGACGCCGCGCAGGACGCCATGCGCCAGGTCGGCGCGGAGGGCGTGGTGACGTGCCGCTTCACCCACGTCTACCCGGACGGCCCCGCCCCGTACTTCGGCATCTACGCCGCGGGACGGTGGGGCAGCACCGTGGAGCAGTGGGACCAGATCAAGCAATCCGTCTCCCAGGCGCTCATCACGGCGGGCGCCACCATCACCCACCACCACGCGGTGGGCCGTGACCACCGGCCCTGGTACGACCAGCAGCGCCCCGATCTCTTCGCCGCCGCCCTGCAGGCGGGCAAGAAGGTCCTCGACCCGGTCGGGATCCTCAACCCCGGCGCCGTCATCGACCCCCTGCCCGCACTCTGACGGGCCGCCAGCCCCGACTTGACGGCCACCACCGACAGCCGCCGAGCGTCGGGCGCCAAGGCAACAGTGACCGCCGCACCCCAGTGATGAGGCTCGTTGGACTTCCCCACCCTGTGCTCAGGGATAGGACAGACCTGCTCCCTTTGATTCCCCACCTGAACGCCGCCGATATGCCGTCGGGCGCCACAGGGAAGGGGCCGACCAAGGTCCCAACTCTCGGCATGAATGCGGAGGCATGGACCCTGAAGAGTGGGTGCGGGGCTGAACGCCGCGCCACCCCGCCCCTCCGGATCATCGGTCCCGGCTGGTCCAACCACCTCGAAGATCATTTCGTTAGGAGTTCTTGGGCGTCTTGGCCATGGCCGCGACCAATGCCGCTAGGAGCAGGACGCCCGCTGACCACCAGGCCGCAACCGAGAAGCCGTGCACGATGCCCTCCGACGGGCCTCGGCGCTGGGACGGGTGGGCGTCGGTGTAGCGGGTGGCGGCGGCCGACGCGATCGTGTTCAACAGGACGGTGCCCAGGGAGCCGCCGATCTGTTGGAAGGTGGAGACGGTCGCGGACGTCACCCCGGCGTCCTTCGGGGCGACCCCGGCGGTGGCCGTCGCGTAGACCGGCATGAACGTCAGTCCCATGCCCAGGCCGAGCAGCACCAGCGCGGGCAACACTCCGGTGGTGTATGCGGAGTTCACGCTCAGGCGGGTCAGGAGCAGCATGCCGACGGCCGCGAGGAGCATGCCGGGGGCCATCAGGTTGCGGGGGGCGGTGTGGGGCAGGAGCCGGGCGGCGATCTGCGTCGCGCCGATGACGATCGTGACGGACATCGGCAGGAACGCCAGTCCGGTCCGTACGGGTGAGTAGTCGAGGATGGCCTGGAGGTAGTAGGTCAGGAACAGGAAGGCGCCGAACATGGCGACGGTGGCAAGGCCCATCGTCGCGAACGCCGCTGCACGGGTGCGGTCCATGACGATGTGCAGCGGCAGCATCGGATGCTTGGCGTGGGACTGCCACCACACGAAGACGGCGAGCAAGATCACGCCGGTCGCGAACAGGGTCAGGACCAACGGGTCGGCCCAGCCTGCGGATTCGGCGGCGCTGGAGCCGTACACGATCGCCACGAGCCCGCCGGAGGCGAGCAGCGCGCCAGGGACGTCGAGGCGCACCCCGCGCTGGCCGGGACGGTCCTTGAGGAGGGCCAGCGCGCCGCAGAGGGCGGCCAGGGCGATGGGGATGTTGACGTACAGGCACCAGCGCCAGGTCGCGTACTCGGTGAGCAGGCCGCCCACCAGCAGCCCGAAGGCGCTGCCGCCCCCGGCGAGCGCGCCGTAGATCCCGAACGCTCTGCCGCGCTCGGCGGGGTCGGTGAACGTCGTCGTCAGCAGCGACAGTGCGGAGGGGGCCAGGACGGCGGCGCAGGCCCCTTGCAGGGCCCGCGCCGCGAACAGCGTTCCGGGGCCGTCGGCCGCGCCGCCGAGTGCGGAGGCGGCGGCGAAGCCGACCAAGCCGATCATGAAGGTGCGTTTGCGGCCGACCAGGTCGGCGATCCGTCCGCCGAGGAGCAGCAGGCCGCCGAAGGCCAGGGAGTATGCGGTGATCACCCACTGTCGGTTCGCATCCGACATGCCCAGTCCGTTCTGGACGGAGGGCAGGGCGATGTTCACGATCGTGCCGTCGAGAATCACCATGAGCTGGGCACCCGCGATGACGGCGAGGGCCCACCATCGCTTCGGATCGGGCAACTCGGCCGCGTTCGCGGTGGTGTCGGGGACCGGCATGGGCACGGTGTCCCCGGGGGAGGACTGCTTGGTCAAGGCGATCACATTCCGTGTCGGAGGTGTAGGAGCAGACGCGCGGTCCTACACCCCGGGACGCGACACAAGGGATCGCGAGACAGCGGACACCACCATGAGGTGCCGCAAGGGGGCGGAGAGTCCTACCGCGCGCCGAACGGGGGCACACGGCCGGGGGCAACTATGGCCGCAACACTCGTTGTCCAGTCCATGTTTCCCACCTCCTCCCGGCCGGGCACGCGGTACGCATCGACGCCGAACGCGCCGAATGGTGCGGCAGGGGCCCGCCGCACATGACCTCCGACAGAGTAGGCCAACCGGCTGGGGACGCAAACGGATTTACCCGGCGCCTGGGTACGGGCTCCCCACTCTTCGACGGCCGGCAATGGTTCGTCGTGCCCGGCAGCGACGCCCACGCCACAGCACGTCGCACGCCCACTTCTCTTAGCTGGCCCTGAGACATCATTCAACGCAGCCTTAAGGATCACGGTTCGGGGTCGGCAGCGGGGGATCGGCGCCGCACAGACATTTACGTTCGATCTTGTGAGTTTCCAAGCAGCCGTCCCAGACCCGTCCACGTACCCCGCGTTCGCCTCCTACCTGACGCAGACTTCGACGCGCACGTCGCAACGGACTTCGCGTGCGGCGTTCGGGGCGGCGCGCCCGGTGGACGGGCCGACGTACACGGCGCCCGCGCATGAGGGGCCCGCCCCGGGCAGCGAGGGAAACGGACGCCACCGCGCAGCCGCCTCCACGCGCCAGCAGTCTCGGCTCCACTCCCAGGCCCGCCATGGCGCGACCAAACCCAGACGGGGCTTGCCACCGCTCTCGTACGGCTATGCGTCCGCGGCGCTGCTCGTCCTCACCGCCGGGCTCCTGGCCCAGTCCCACAACCGCCCGGCCCCCACCAGCCCGCACGCCGCGCCTCCCGCGCAGCAACCGCACGCTCCGGGTCACGGGGCTTCGCCCGTACCCGACAAGGCGCCACCCTCCACGTCCGTCCCGCCCAGCAAGCCCGCACCAGACCCCAGCTCCCCGCGGGGCACCGGGCACGGCGCCCCGCCTGCCCGCTCGCATCAGGCAGCCGACAGCGCAGCCGCCGCGTCGAGCGTGCTGCACGTGGGCAGCACCGGCACCCCGGTACGGCAGTTGCAGGAGCAGTTGGGCCGACTGCGCCTCTACACCGGCCCCGTGGACGGGTACTACAGCCACGACGTCGCGGCGGCGGTCGCCCGCATGCAACAGGCACGCGCCATCGAAGAACCCCTCGGCGTCTACGGCCCGTTCACCCGCAACGCCGTCAGCACCGCGGCGATGTGACCTCCGGCTACCCTGTGCCAGGGCGGCTGCTGTCCGGGATCGGTAAGGGCAAGTACTGGGGCGACCGGGACACACTGGCGATCGACCCGGTGGCGTACGAGGAGTTCGCACGCGCCTTGGTCGCCTGGCACTGCCGGACGAGCCACACCGTGATCCTCACCCTCTCCGAGGGATTCGTGGCGACGGCCCTCGCGCTGGCGCGACGCGCGGGAATCGCGGTGTTGGTGCCGCAGGCTGAGTGCCCCGGCGTGGAGCCGCGGGCGCGGGAAGCGGACCGTTGGATGACCCGCTGAGTCAGCACCTTCGGGGACGCGCACCCGGCAGTCGGCCCACCACGAGTACCCGTCAGCCCACCCCACCGTCGAGCAGCCAGTGGTAGCGCAGCCGCAGTGCCCGCTCCGTGCTGGCCAGCGCGGCGCATAGCCCGATCGCGATGTTGGTCCAGCCCGGCAGACGGACGGGAGAGGTGAAGGTCCCGACGCTTCGGGCGATGGGCTCGATCTTTGTGACCGGTTCGACGAGTTGGGAGAAGAGAAGCGCCAGGGCGACGACGAGCAGGACCGACGAGAGGAGGCCGATCAGGCGGCTCAGCGCGGGGTGCTTGCCGTCGAGGTGCGCGCGGCGGCCTTCGGCGGAGTCGCGATCCGGGGTGAGTTGGTGCTCGGCCCCCTTGGCGGTGACGTAGTGGCAGCGCTTGAGCCCGAAGGCGCTCCCTTTCACTTCGACGGTGCCGCCCGGCACGGGAAAGAAGGCAGGGAGCCTGGACTGGGCATGGTGCCTGCCGTCGCGGTAGAGGTGGGCTTCGACCACGCCGGTCGACGAGTTCCCCGCATGCTTGACGTCGACTGCGTAGACCGTCTGCCGTCCGTCGTCGTGGGTGAGCCGAAGATAGAACAGTGCGCGGAAGGTCATCTGCCACCATCGGAAACGCTTCAATGGCCGCCCGTCCCCTGGCTTGACCCGCTGTACGGCCCGACGGCGCCGCAACTCCTTCAACATGTCTGCCCTCCCGCTATTCGCTCGGCTCGGCCGCGCAGGTGAGGTCGCGCGCCGGGCGCTGCCCGTTGGTCAGGAACGCTGTCACCGTGTCGTTCGCGCACGTGTTGCGGCCGAAGGGGTAGACACCGTGACCGCCCTGGTCGGCGGTCACCAGCGTGGCCCGCTTCCCGAACGCGCGGCGCAGCTCCTTGGCTCCGGCCAGCGGTGTTCCCGGGTCGCGTTCGTTCTGCACCATGAGCACGTTCGACGGGCCCCGGTCACCGATGCGTACCGGTTTCTCGACCCGCTTGTCCGGCCAGAACGCACACGGTCCGATACCGGCGGTGGACCCGCCGATCATCGGGTGGGCCACGCGGTCGACCGCGACGTTGCGCTGATAGTCCCGGACTCTCTCCGGCCAGCGCGAGTCACCGCAGATCACGTAGAAACGCGCGGACATGAGGTTCTCCATGTTCGGCAGCGGGGGGACGGGCGGCAGCGGCCTGCCGGTGTCGAGCGCGTGCCAGAACTCTGCCATCTGGGGCATGAGCGCATCCGCGTAGAGACGGTCGAACGTGAACCCGCGGAAGAACGTCCCGTCGATGCCCTGGACAGGCTTCGCCTCCAACCGCCGTGCGAGTTCGTAGAACTTCGCGGTCACCTGCCGCGGTGTGGTGCCCAGACCGTACTCGGGGCGCGCGGCCGCGAACGCCGCGAAGTCCGGGAACCGGTCGTCCATGCCACGCGCGAACCGCCGCATGGCCGTGACGTCGTAGCCCCGGGGGCCCAGATTGCTGTCGAGCACGATCCGGTCGCTGCGCTTCGGGAACATGGTGGTGTACACCGCTCCGAGGTAGGTGCCGTACGAGTGCCCGAGGTAGGACACCTTCGGCGCGCCCAGCGCCGCCCGGATGCGGTCCATGTCCCGCGCGGTGTTCGCGGTGGTGGTGTGTGGCAGCATCCACGCCGTCCGTGAGGAGGCGCACTGCTCGGCGACCCTTCGGGCGTTCCCCGCTTCCCGCGTGACATCGGCGGCGGTGTGCGCGTACGGCGCGAAGTTGCCGCGCGCCTGCTGTGCGGGCGTCAGATCGCAGGTCACCGGCGTGCTGCGGCCGACGCCGCGCGGGTCGAAGCCGATCACGTCGTAGGAGTCGAGGACCTTGCGCGGCAGCCCGGAGGCGGCGAGGACGGCCGGGTAGCCGAGCCCCGCACCGCCGGGTCCGCCCGGGTCGGTCAGCAGCACGCCACGGCGCTGCGCGGGGTTCTCGCTCGCCAGCCGGGAGATCGCGATCTCGATGTGGCGGCCGTCCGGATGCCCGTAGTCCAAGGGGACTTGGAGCGTCGAGCATTCGAGGCGCGGTGCGGCGACGCCCTTTGGGCAGGGGCCCCACCGCAGGGTGTCCGGCGTCGCCGCCGATGCCACTCCCGGGGTAGCGGTCGCCGCCACCACCGTGGTGGCGGCCAGGGCCAGAGACAGGAACAGGGATCTGGGCATCTATATCCTCCTGAAGGACGCACGGCGGCGCGGCGGCGCGGTGGCGCGGCGGGGATGCCCGCGGCCGACTCGGCCTTGCTATTGCCGTGGCGTCTTGGGTCGTTGGGGCCGCAGGCGGGTGGTGTGTCTCGGGTTGGTGGTGTCTCGGGGTTGGTGGTGTTTCAGGTCGGTGGTGCCGGGGAGCGAGTCGGCAAGTGCCCCTCGTGTCGGGCGTCCGATTCCCGGCGGGTGTGGGCCCAGCCTCCGGACACCATCGCGACGAGCGCGATGCATCCGAGAAGGATCAGCTGGCCGGTGCGGCCGCCGGGGGCCCAGTCGACGACGCCCCACAGCAGCCCGGTGTCCTGGTCGAGCAAGCCGCGGATCACCGCCTGGGCGGCCAGGGCTGTGACCGCCATGCCGGCCGCCTCGAGAGCCGTGAGGCCAGCCTTGCGCATGGCGTCTCTTTTCCGTCTCGGATCCCGTTGTCTCGGCACGTGGACGAGTCTTTCCGTGCGCCGTGTCCGGCACATCAGCCCGGCGGTCCGATACGCCTTCGCCCCCGGGCGAGAACGTCTTCGACCACCGGCGAGGCGGTCATTGGACTCTGGTCCAGGGCGCATCCGCCCTGGGGCTGACTCGCCGGCCGCACCGGTTGGCGACAATGGCCAGGTGAACACGGACGTCGCGCCACGGCTCGGGTGGTGGCAGCAGACCTGGCGGCTGGCGGCAGCCGCGGCAGTGGGCATCCCGGCCTGGCTCTACACCGGTGTGCTGCTGCACTGGCAGGGGGAGGAGACCGGCCCCTGGTTCCACTTCGGCGACCCGCTGGTGGCTCTCGGCTGTCTGATCACGCTCGTATGGCGGCGGCGTTTCCCGCTCGCCGTCGCCATGACCGTCGCGATCGCCTCTACCGCGTCGGCGCTGGCCGCCGGCGCCGCGCTCGTCGCGCTTGGCTCCCTCTCCACGCGGCGCCGCCCGGTGGAGATCGCGGTCGTCGTGCTCGCCTACGTGACCGCAGCACAGTTCGCCGTTGAGGTGTATCCGGTCCAGAGTCCGCCCAGTACGTGGTGGCTCCAGCTCACGTTTCCCGCGCTGACGGCGGGCATCGCGGTGGCCGTGGGCATGGCCGTCGGCGCGCGCCGTGTCGAACTGCGCTCCTTGCGGGACCGGGCGGAGAGCGCGGAACGGGAGCAGACCGCACGAGCGGCGCAGACACGCGCCCTGGAACGCAACCGGATCGCCCGCGAGATGCATGACGTACTCGCGCACCGGATCTCCCTGGTCGCCATGCAGGCCGGAGTGCTGGATCACCGCAAGGACCTCAACGCCGAGGAGAACCGTGTGCTGGTCCGCGGTATCGCCGAGGGCTCCCACCAAGCGCTGGAAGAACTGCGGGATGTCCTGGGTGTGCTCCGGGCGGAACCGGGCCACCCGGAACCCCCGCAGCCCTCCCTGGACCGGATCCCCGACCTGGTGGCCGACGCCCGCTCGTCCGGCCTGGACGTCACGCTCACCACCACCGTGCGGGGCACACCGTCCGACCTCGTCGGACGAACCTGCTACCGGGTCGTCCAGGAAGGACTGACCAACGCCGCCAAGCACGCCCCCAGCGCACCGGTACGCGTCACCCTCGACGGTTCGGCGGGCGACCAACTGGACGTCAGCGTCCGCAACTCCCCGGCAAGCACGTCCCCGGTCGGCACTTCCTCGGCCGACACTTCCTCAGCCACCCCAAGAACGGCGCAACGACCGGCATCGGGATTCGGCCTGCTCGGCCTCACCGAACGAGTAGGCCTGGCCGGCGGACGTCTCCACCACCACCCCACACCCGACCACGGCTACCTCCTCACCGCACAACTACCCTGGCCCAACCCCACCCACGAAAAGAGAACTTGAGTGGACAGCGAGCGGCAGCCGGTGCGCGTCGTCATCGTCGACGACGAAGAACTGGTGCGTATGGCGCTGCGTCTTGTCATCGACGGCGAACCGGACCTGACCGTCGTGGCGGAGGCGGCCGACGGCAACGCCGCGATCACCGCGGTGGACGAGCAACAGCCGGACGTCGTGCTGATGGACGTACGCATGCCCGTACGTGACGGACTCAGTGCGACCCGGGAACTTCTCGCCCGTGCGGTGCCGCCCCGCGTGCTCATGCTGACGACGTTCGACTCCGACGACCTGGTGCTCGGCGCACTGCGCGCCGGGGCACTCGGGTTCGTCCTCAAGGACACCCGACCGGCGCAGATTCTCGACGCCGTGCGGACCGTGGCGGCCGGTGAGCCCGTGCTCTCGCCGGCCGCCGCGGCTCGGGTCATTGCCGCAGCCACCGGACCACAATCCACACACGTACGCGAACTGTCCCGCGAAGCCGCACGGGCAAAGCTGTCCGCGCTGACCGAACGAGAACACGAAACCGCTCGGGCGATCGCGGACGGTCTCGGCAACCCGGAGATCGCCCAGAGGCTGCACATCAGCATCGCGACCGTCAAGGCTCACACCGGCAACCTGTTCGCCAAGCTGGCGGTGGAAAACCGCGTACAGATCGCACTCCTGATCCGCGATGCGGAGCAGTGACCACGCTTGCTGAGGGCACAGAGGGCACAGAGGGCACAGAGGGCACAGAGGGCACAGAGGGCCCTGGGGGAGCCCGCTCGGCGGCTGCTGTGGCATCACCTGGGGGTGCGACCGCCGTCATCTGCGGGCACACTTGATCGCGAGGTTCGTCCGGCGGTGCATACGGCGGAATACAGCTGAACTGACGCGGGGTGCTCTCGCGGAACCGGGGCGATCAATGTTCCGTACGCAAAGGGCCGACGGCGGTGACGAGCTGCTTGCCAGGCTCGGGGCGCTGACTGCCCGAGCTCGGGAGCTCGCGGAGATGCAGCGCTCCCGGGTCGAGCTGGCAGTGGCGCTGCAGCGCGGCATGCTGCCCCATGACCTTCCGCAGCCTCCCGGGGTCCGGCTGGCTGTGGGTTACATGCCCGCCAATCACGGGCTCAACGTCGGGGGAGACTGGTACGACGCCTTCACCATGCCCGACGGGCGTGTCGGCCTGTCCATCGGTGACGTGCAGGGGCACAACATCAAGGCCGCCGCATTCATGGGGCAGGTCCGGGTGGGACTGCGTGCGCTGGCCTCCGTCACGGGCGACCCGGGGGAACTGCTCGCGCGTACCAACGATCTCCTGGTCTCCCTGGGCGCGGACCTCTTCGCGACGTGTACGTTCCTGCGGCTCGACCCGGCCACCGGCGTCCTGGAGTGCGCGCGGGCCGGCCACATCCCCCACATCTGGGCCACGGCCGATGGCCGGTCCGGCATCGACGAAGGAGAGTGCGGGCCTCCGCTCGGCGTGCTCGAAGGCGCCGAGTACCCCGTGGTGTGCCACCGCCTCACCACGGACGGCGTCGTCGTGCTGCTGACCGACGGGGTGGTGGAGGGGCCGTCACTGAGCCTCGACGAAGGCCTGCGGCGGGTGATGCACCTCGCCGAGATCACCACCGCTGCCGGACTGGGCATCAACACGCTCGCAGGCGGTGTCATGCGGCTGGCGGACACGGTGGGGCATGAGGACGACGCCGCCGTCCTGGTCGTCGGCCATGACGGCGGTGGCCTGTAGGGCTATCGGGGTCAGGAGCACCCCGGGATCAAGAGTCCCCAAAGATCGCGGACGGGCTTCGGGCATCGGGCATCGGCGGAGGCCTTCGCGTGGCCCGAGTGGTCCGCCCGGTGTCTGATGGCTCTGTGGTGGTGACTCGTCGGTTCCGGCCGTCCTTGGAGATAGCCCTCAAGACACTGGCCGTGGCTGCCTGCTACTACGTGGCCGGGCGCCTGGGCCTGCTCGGGCGGCTCACCGTCGAAGGCGTCATCGTCACCCCCATTTGGCCGCCCACCGGTGTCGCCGTCGCCGCCCTGCTCGTCTACGGCGTGGCGGTCTGGCCCGGGATCGCCATCGGCTCCCTGCTCGTCATCGCGTCCCTCACCACCCCGCAGCCCACCACCCTGGTCACCGTCGCGGGCAACACCCTCGGCCCGCTCTGTGCCTATCTGATGCTGCGGCGGGCCGGTTTCCGGGTCGGGATCTCACGGCTGCGGGACGGTCTGGCCCTGGTCTTCCTCGGCGGGCTCGTAGCGATGCTGATCAGTGCCACGGCGGGGGTCGGTCTCGAGGTGCTGACCGGCGCACTGGCCCAGGAGGAGTTCTGGTCCGTGTGGCTGGCCTGGTGGGTGGGCGACGCCATGGGTGTCCTGCTGGTCACTCCGCTCCTGCTCGTACTGATGGGAGCCGCAGGACCACTGCGCCTGAGGCGCTGGAAGGAGATGGTGTTCCTGGGCCTCACGTCCTTGGTCGTCGTACCTGTGGCCGTGGTCGGTGAACTGAGCCTGCTGTTCCTCGTCTTCCCCCTGCTCATCTGGGTGGCGCTGCGCTTCCAACTGGCCGGGAGCATGTTGTGCGCGCTGTTCGCGTCGGCGCTGACCACCTTCGAGGCGAACACGCAGCAGGGCGCCTTCCGCAACCTGTCGGCCATCGAAGTCATGACCAAACTCCAGGCGTTCAACGGCGCCACCGCACTGACGGCGCTCCTGCTGTCCGCCATGGTCGCCGAACAGCGCGCCACGCGACGATCGGTGCAGAGTGCCTGCCGGGAGCTCGCTGAGGTACTGGAGCACCTCGCAGCGGGGGAGACCCCGCCCGAACTGTCCCACAGGCGCGTCGCCGGCCTCCATCCCGATGACACGGCGCCGGCACCGGACAGGCACCGCGACGCGTGAGCCCCGCCATGGCCCCAGTGCTTGCCTCGCTGGTGCCTGCCGCCAGTCTCGCCGGGGGACAGCGGGAGCCACTCCGGGGCCGTTCCCAGGATGGTCTGCACTTTGACCTCGCCGTATGACGAACGTGATTGCGCACGCCCAGGTCAGTGGTCCTGGAAGGGTCCGGAATGGCCTGGACCCGTGACGCATTCGCGAGCCCGCCGCCGGAGTCGGCGTCAGGGCAGTCTGGGTCAGTCAGTCTGGGTCAGGTCGTGCTCGGCAGGGCGCCTCCACGGCCACCCGTGATCTGGCCGGGCAGCCCGATGGCCGCTGCGGCGGTCGCGATGCTCGCCGCCGATGCGACGCCAGATGCGCTGGCGGGACGCGGGGCGCGAAGACAGGGATGATGGAACCGGGAACCGAAAGGGATCGCGGACCGTCGGGTGCCGCTGATACCTGCAGTGCGCTGCGGCCTGGCGAGGGCCGGCGCCAGTACCCCCGAAATTCGCAGGCGTCCATCGACCTCAGAACGGCACGGACATGAACAGCCATAGGGCAACGGGAAGCGACGTCGTGGCCAGCCGCTCGGTGTTCGGCGCACCCTGTTGGGTCAGCTTGACCACGCGTGATCTGGAAGCGGCGCAGGGGTTCTACCACGCTGTGCTGGGATGGGACTGGCGCACCGGCAAGCTGGGCGATCAGTACAAGTTCGCCAGTGTGAACGGAGTGCCGGTGGCGGGAGTCTCCGCCGTGGAGACCATGGGGCAACTGGCCGTCGCATGGACCCCTTACTTCGCCGTGTCCGACGCGGACGAGACCGTGGCCCGCAGCCGGGAGCGTGGGGGGACGACCGCCGTGGGGCCCATCTCGTTCCCTCCGGGGCGGGCGGCCGTACTGGCCGACCGCGACGGGGCGGTCTTCGGCATCTGGGAGGGCGAGCTGGTGTCCGGCTGGGAGGAATGGCGCCGCGAGGCCCCGGCCTACGTGGAGCTTTACACCCGGGACGCCTTCGACGCGGCGATCTTCTACGCGGAGGTCCTCGGTTGGGCGTCCACGAGTTCAGGCTGCTGCGAGGTCCACTACGAAGACGACGAGGTCGTGCTGCGCAGCGAGGGCGACGTCGTGGCCCGTATCCATTCGGGTGCCGTCGACTCCGCGCGTGATCCCGCGATCCGGCCACGCTGGAAGATCCACTTCTCGGTCGACGACGTGGACGCGTGCGCCCAGGCGGCGCGAGACCACGGCGGTAGCGTCCTGAAAGGGGCACAGGGATCGGCCGAGGCTGTCCTGGCCGATCCCGATGGGGCGCGCTTCGTCGTGAACTCACACCCGGCGCCATGAGCAGCTGCCAGGACAAGTCCGAGGCCGGGGCCGGGGCCAGGACCTGAACACCGTCCTGATCGCCCGTCTGCTCTGGCCTGGAACATGCGACGCGTCGTGGGACCTGCTGTCATGGGCAGGTCGTCGGCGGCGACCGATCAGCGGCAAGCGTCACGACATCCTGCTCGCCCTGCGCAGCCCGGATGTCGGTCCGTCGGCGGAGGCTGTGATGGCCTCCGGCGCCACCGCGATCCCGTCGACGCCGCCGGCAAGCCGTGTGCCGTTGGTCGACCCGCCACCCGCCACCCACCCGCCGCGCGGCGCCGCTACTTGGGGGGTGCGTCGCCGTGGGACTCCAGCAGGTCGGCCAGTGTGGTGGCGAGGGCGTGGTGCTCGTCGGCTTCCAGGCTCTGAAGGAGGCGGGCCTCGTTGGCCAGATGGAGGGGGAGGACCCGGTCGATCGTCTCGAGGCCCTGGGGGGTGAGGCGGATCTTGATGGAGCGGCGGTCGGTGGCGTCGGGTACGCGCGTGACCAAGTCCTTGGCGGCCATGCGGTCGACCCGCAGAGTGATCGCCCCGGTGGTGACCAGGGACGCCTTGAGGAAGGCTCCCGCGGTCAATTCGTAGGGCTCTCCGGCGCGGCGCAGTGTGGACAGGATGTCGAACTCGCCCGGCTCCAGGCTGTGTTCGCCGAGGAAGTCCTTGATTTCCTTGTCCCAGAGCCGGGCCAGCCGCAGGACCCTGCCGACGACGCCGATCGGCGACACATCGAGGCCGGGGCACTCCCGGCGCCACTGTTCGAGAACTGCCGACACCGCGTCCGCCATGTTTCCTCCCAAGCAAGATAGATGAGCGCTCATTTAATTGACACTCGCAGAACTGGAAGTTAGCTTAGCACTCACTTAATCAGCTCTCGCCTAAGGAGTGCGGCATGCCCTTCACCGCTGCCCGCGACACTCGCGTCCACTACGAAGTCGACGGCCAAGGGCCCGGACTGACCCTGGTGCACGGCGCCGGCGGCGACGCCGAGAAGGTCTTCGGTCCCGTCGTGAAGCACTTCGCCGACACCCGCACGGTCATCCGCCCCAACTTCAGCGGAAGCGGCCGAACCGAGGACGACGGCGCGGACTTGAGCGTGGAATTGATCGCCGACCAGATCGTGGCGGCCATCGATGACGCGTCGGACGGGCCGGTGGACCTGCTCGGCTTCTCCCTCGGCGCGGTCGGTGCGGCCGCGGTCGCCGCGACCCGGCCGGACAGGGTGCGCCGACTCATACTCGTGGCCGGGTGGTCCCACTCCACCGGTCCGCGCGACCGCTACTACTTCGAGATGTGGCGCAAGCTGCTCGATACCGATCGCGAGCTGCTCAAGCGATTCTCCGCGCTGACCGGATTCAGTGCCGCGGCTCTGGACCGGTTCGGCCACGACGGCCTGGCCCAGTCGCTGGCCGACCCGTGGCCACCGTCAGGTATCGGCCGCCAGATCGAGCTCTGCGGGCGCGTGGACATCAGGCCGCTTCTCCCCTCGATCACCGCGCCCACGCTGGTGGTCGGCTTCGCCGGTGACGCCATGATCCCTGTCGAGGGCTCCCGGCAGCTGCACCACGCGATCCGCGACAGCCGACTGACGGAGATCCCCGACCAGGGCCACATGGACTGGTTCGCCGACCCCACTCAACTCGTCGAACTCACCCGCGAGTTCCTCGACGCCTGACGTCTGCCCCGAGGTCGGCCGCAGGCGTACGCAGCGGCGTACTGGACCTCAAGTGTAGTTGAGCTCCTAGCGTGATCTGACGAAGCCGGTATTTCTTCACGAAAGGCATCACCATGACGACGACAGCGACAACCGACAACCCGGCCGCCACCGCCGAGAGGGTCACCGTGCTCGGCCTCGGCGCCATGGGAACGGCGATCGCCGGGACGCTACTGGATCGCGGCCACCGCACCACGGTCTGGAACCGTACCGGCGCCAAGACCGCACCGCTGGCCGAGGCGGGCGCCACCGTGGCCCCGACCGCCGCGGAGGCGGTGGCGGCGAGCCCGCTCGTGGTGCTCAGCCTGCTCGACGCCACAGCGGTCGACCAGGTTCTCGGCTCCGTCGAGGCCGCGGTCTCCGGAAAGGTTCTGGTGAACCTCACCAGCGGTTCGCCCGCCCAGGCGCGGGCGAACGAGCGCTGGGCGCGCGAGCGTGGCGCCCAGTACCTCGACGCCAAGCTCATGGGAGACCCGCCCTACGTGGGTACGCCGAACATCCTGATCCCGGTCAGCGGCTCCCGTAAGGCCTTTGACGCCCACGAACAGACCCTGCGGGAACTCGGCGCCGTCACCTACCACGGGGAGAACGCCGGCTCGGCCGCCGTGGAGTTCCTCGCCCAGGTCGCGGTCTCCTACGAGTTGCTCATCGGCTACCTGCACACGCTGCGGCTCGTCCAAGTGGAGGGTGTCGACCCGGTGGAGTTCGCCGAGCGCGTCGCCGCGTCGCTGCCCGCCTACCCGGCCCTGCTGACCTCGATGGCACAGGCCGTCAAGAGCGGCCAGTACGCACCCGACCTCGGCTCGCTGGACGTCCAGGTCGCCCTGATGGACGACCTGATCGGCCATCGCGAATCCGTCGGCGTGGACACCGTACGTATGCGGGAGGTCAAGGCGCTGATGGACCGCAGGATCGCGGACGGCCACGGCGGCCAGGGCTTCTCCAGCCTGTTCGAGACCCTCGCGCAGCCCGGCCGGCCCTGACTCTCCCCCCCCCATTACCGTTTTCGTAGCCCCGCAACGGGGCTTCCGGCCTTCGGAGTTGGCATGACTACCTCCCCT
>NZ_JBWLKL010000035.1:0-81109 GCF_059026065.1 Streptomyces sp. A18
GCCGAGCGGTTCGCCGTCTTTGCCGCGGCAGGGCTGCTCGAGGTCCCCGACCCTCGGCTCGCGGCCGACCAGTTCCTCGCGCTGACCTTCGGCGTCGCCCTGGACAGGCTCGGTTCCGCAAACGCCGCGGAGGACTCCCGCGTGCGGCCACTGGTCGTCGAGGGAGTGCGGACCTTTCTCCGCGCCTACCGGACCGTGTAGGAGACTGGCTGCAGGCTCCGCCCCTTCCGCCTCTGCGGCCCGGGCGAGGCGTTCGACCCAGTCCTGGTGATAGCGGTACAGCACACCGGGATGCTTACGCCCGAGCTCCTTGAGAAGAAGGGACCCTGCCGCGTTTCCTCGGTCAGTACGTGACAACCATCGTCCGTGACTGTGATTACGCAGCCGTGGTACGCGCTCGAACCGGTTTCGTCGGAGTCGACTGTTGTCTCCCACGAGAGCCTTGTGGATGACTCGTAGCCCGTCACCGTGTTGCCGCGGTGTCCAGGTCTCGATCTGTGCAGGTCACCGACGAAGGCTAGGACTCTGAGCGGCTCCGCCGGCATGCTCTCGAAGTAGGTGTGAGCTTGTGGCAAGATCGCGGGATGTTGCGACTCACCGATTTCATTATCGACTGCCCGGACACGATGAAGCTGGCGGCTTTCTACTCCGAGGTGACGGACCGTCCGATCAAGGAAGGCAGCTCTGCGGACTGGGCCGGCATCCAATTCGGCGAGATCGAGTTGGCATTCATCCGCGTGGATGACTACCGGGCTCCGCAGTGGCCCGACAGCGAGCACCCCAAGCAGTTCCACCTCGACTTCGAAGTCGACGAGATCGAGCCCGAGCAGCGTCGCGTCCTCGACCTCGGCGCGACGCTGAGGCAGGACTTCATCGGCCCCAACGGCTATGGCTGGCAGGTCTACACCGACCCGATCGGCCACCCCTTCTGCCTGTGCCGCAACAAGGGCGTCATCTGGACCGACCAGGGCCCGACGTGGCCCGAGCGAGACTAGGCCGCGCTGGCACGGCGGCGAGTCACTCAGCGACATCAGCCGAGCGGCTCCCTTTGTGTATCTGACCGGCTGCTTCGAGCTGCCTGGCCCCGAGCCGGCGCGCCGGGCGGAAAGCGAGTGGCCGCACCATCGCTTGGAGGCGAGCGAACTGTGCTTGGAGGCGAGTGAACTGTCTGCCCCTGGGCGCCCGTCTACCGGAGCTTGATTGAGGCTGCGTACGCCGAGTGGGCGGCCTCGCGCAGCCTGTACTCGTTCACGGGCCATTGGGTGCTGCGCTTCTCGACCGCCACGCGCCCGGGGACCTGAATCCGACGGGGCCGTACCGTGCCTGACGGCGAACAGCGACGGCACGTTCGGGGTGGGCATTGGGGTGGGCAGAGGGTTCCTGACTCCGGATCTCGGCCTGGTCGCCACTCCTGGCGAGGCTGTGGCACGGGCCGTATGCGAGCTGTCGCTCGGGCCAGGTTCGATGACCGACTGATCACGGGTCCTAGCCTCTCTCGCCCGCTTCTGCCGAAGGATCTCGAGCCCAGGACACTCGTGCGGGACCGTGGCTCACCGTTCGCCGCTACGCTCGCCTCGTGAGCGAGATCGTGGTGGTACGTGATGGCTCTGGGCCGGAGGTCCTGTTTGTGCATGGCGGTGCCGGCCCGCGGACGACGTGGGGTCCTGTCGCCCCACTGGCAGACCGGTGGACGCTGGCGTATGTCCACCGCCGTGGCTATCCGCCGAGCCCGCCACCGCGGGAGCGTCAGGACTTCGCGGTGGATGCCCTGGACCTGGCACCGCTGCTCGACAGCCGCCCGCATGTTGTCGCCCACTCCTACGGGGTCCTTGGGACATTGATCGCAGCCGCTGCCGCGCCGGGCAGCGTGCGCTCACTCACTCTGATCGAGCCGCCGCTCAACTACCTTGTCCCTGACGATCCCGAGGTGGCACGGCTCGAGCGCCTCGGCGATACGGTCCTCGCCCGCGGAATGGATACCGCCCCGACCCCACTGCGCGAGTTCCTCCGACTCACGGGTGCGCCCATCGGCGACGGCCCTCTCCCTGAGAACGTGGTCACCGGCGTTCGACGGGCGCACGGTGGCCGGCCGACCAGCGAGGCGCGACCACAGCTCGACGTGATCCGCGATGCTCACATCCCGGTGCTCGTCACGTCCGGAGGCCACGCGGCCGCGCTCGAGCGGATCTGCGACGCCCTCGCGGGTGCGCTCGGCGGCGAGCGCAGCGTGCATCCGGGCGCCGGTCACTTCGTCGCCGCAGCACCAGGCTTCGTCGAACGGCTTGAGACCTTCCTGCGCAAGAACGACATACGATGATCAGCCGCTCATTGTGCTTGCCCGCAGCAGTGCCGATGTGATCGGGCAGACGCTGCCTTTCACGGCCGCATGGAGGGCCCACCACGCCCCGTGCGCTGCGGCCCACCACGCCCCGTGCGCTGCGGGCGTCCGCAATACCGAGCACGAACTGCAGTTGCAGCAGCTGTTGGTGCAGAGCCATCAGTGCATCTGGCCCTATCCCACAAGGAACTCTTCGGCTCCGTGGCGGGCTACCGGGACATCCGCTGCGGAGTTCCACCGTGCTGGCGACATACGAGACGCTGACCGAACAGGTCATGGCCCTGTATGACCGGGATCTGGGCAGCTCGTGCTCGCCGAGTGCGCAGAGCAGGTGGCAGGGCAGGTGGAGGTCCTCCTGGTCATCGGCCACGACGGGGTATTGGCACGCAGCATGGAACAACGTCACTTCGCCGGACAGCGAAGCTTCCAGCAGGGATGCTCGTGCCCTGACCACCACAGCGATTGGAGTGGGCGCCGATATGACGACAGCGCACCGTAGTCCCGAGGTCCTCCGTTACACCGCTTTCTCCGCCGACCCCGCGGGAGGTAACCCCGCCGGAGTCGTCCTTGACGCCACAGGCCTGTCCGACGGGGAGCAATTGGCGATCGCCGCGGAGCTGGGCTACAGCGAGACCGCTTTCCTGACCGCACCGCCGGCGGAGCTCGCGGGCAAGGAACGCGCCTATACCGTCCGCTACTTCTCTCCCCAGGCCGAAGTCTCCTTCTGCGGACACGCCACGATCGCCACGGCTATCGCCTACGCGGAGCGCCACGGCCCCGGCGACCTGGTCCTGGCCACCCGTGCCGGCACCGTCCCGGTGTCGGTGACCAAGACGGCGGACGGCACCCTGCAGGCGACGCTGACCAGCGTCGAGCCCGCCGTCCACGACGTGACCCGGCAGGACGTCGACGAGGCGCTCGAAGCGCTCGGCTGGTCTGCCACCGACCTCGACCCGGCTTTTCCGCCACGGATCGGCTATGCCGGCGCTCGCCATCTGATCCTGGCCGCCGCCACCCGGGCCCGACTGGCCGACCTCTCCTACGACTTCGAGCGGCTGAAGAACTTCATGACCTGTCTTGACCTCACCACCGTGCAGTTGGTGTGGCGCGAGTCCGACACGGTCTTCCACGTACGTGACCCCTTCCCCGTCGGAGGCGTGGTCGAGGACCCCGCGACGGGGGCCGCGGCCGCCGCATTCGGCGCCTACGTACGCGACCTGGGCTCGACCCCGGCTGAATCGGTCCTCATCCTCCATCAGGGCGCGGACATGGGCCGCCCGGGGGTGTTGCGGGTCGAACTGCGCGAGGGCGATGCACGGGTGAGGGTGAGCGGGAGGGGCACCCGGATCGTGGAGCCCGACGTGCGGTAGCTCGTTCCCTACCGATACTTCACAGCGATCACAGACATCAGGAAGGTGTCCTTGATCGCATCCTGATCCTTCAGCAAGCTGGGTGGTACCCGAAGAGACAGGGCCGTCAGATACCTGGCTGCCGCCACGGCTCCATCCCGCGACTACTACTTTCGGAGAGAAGCTGTTGTCCGACACCACCTGCCACATGTCGATCTCACTCGATGGCTTCGTCGCCGGACCCGAGCAGGGCCGGGGCAATCCGCTGGGCAAGCGCGGCCAAGAGCTGCACAGCTGGCATATAGGCGACCCGCGTGCGACCGAAGCCGACAAGACGGCCAACAGTTGGCTGATGCGCCCGCGCGGCGCCTACGTCATGGGCCGAAACATGTTCGGACCGATCCGAGGCGAGTGGAACGAGACGTGGGACGGATGGTGGGGATCCGAGCCTCCCTACCACGCCCCGGTCTTCGTCCTGTCTCACTACGCCCACGAACCGATCGAGATGGAGGGAGGGACCACCTTCCACTTCGTCACCGAAGGCTTCGACGCCGCTTACGCGCGGGCGCTCGAAACCGCCGACGGTAAGGGCGTGGACATCGCCGGTGGCGCTTCGACGGTTCGACAGGCACTCAACGCCGGCGTGATCGATGAACTCACCCTCGACATCGCCCCCGTCCTACTCGGCAGCGGCGAGCGCATGTTCGACGGCGTCGAGACCTTCGATTTCGAGCCTGTCGAGGTGCTCCACTCACCGCTGACCACCCATATCCGCTACCGCAAACGCGACACCGATGCAGGCTGAGCAGCAACTGGGCCTTCGCTGTCTGCGTCCGCGAACGCCGCGTGCCCCGCTCCGCGTATCGCGGAACGGGGCACGGGGCACGGGGCACGTCCGATGGTGCTCCGGAACACGCCGGCTGGTGAAGACGGCGGCCGGTCTCAGCGTTTGAAGGTGTCCTTGCCCTTTTCCTTGCTCTCGCGGGCCTTGCCGCGAGCCTGAAGGGCCGCACCCTTGGCCGCGGTCCTGTCGTCGCCGAGGGCGTGGGCGCCCTTCTTCACGACCTTGCCCGCCTGCTCCGCCTTCGCCTTGGCCTTTTCTCCGGCACTCATGCTCAGTCCCTTCGTTGCCTTGGTGAGCGGTCTGTGGTCCCGCATGCCCGAGCACCTCACGCACAAACGTCGCTCATCGGCTGGCCGTAGAGGACTGAACGAGAGTCGTTTCGCGGTGCGTTGGGGAATGGCTGAGCGCGTCTGGCGTGATCAATCGCGATGGCTCTTGATGTCACTCGCCGCTGGTTCAGCTTTGTCTTCGGGCGTCGATATTGGGTTGCCGCGTTGTTCGGCGCTCAGGAGACTCGTGCTCGTGCCTGCGACTGCGCGTGATCTGACGCTTGAACACTTCCGGTGGATCGATGGTCACGCGGATGTGTGGGCGATCTTCCGGGATGCCAAGGCGCTGGCCGCGGTGGTCGCTGGTCTCGTCGAACCGTTTCGGGACGAGCGGATCACAGCGGTCTGCGGGATCGAGTCGCGGGGATTCCTCCTGGGTGGTGCCGCAGCCGTCGAGCTCGGTGTCGGATTCGTACCCATCCGGAAGGGTGAGGGGCTCTTCCCAGGCGACAAAGTCGTGCGTCAGTCGTCCCCCGACTACCGACGTCTTCGGCACACGCTGCGAGTCCAGCGATCCTCGCTGGGGCCGGGGGACCGTGTCCTGCTGATCGATGACTGGATTGAGACCGGCAGCCAGGCTGCGGCCGTCAGGAGCATGGCCGAGGAGTGCGGCTCCACCTGGGTGGGATGCAGCGTCATCGTTGATCAGCTCACCGATTCGCCGGAGCGCGCTCTCGGCACCGTTCGAGGGCTGTTGTCTGTGCAGGAACTACCACCGTGCGAATCCTGAAAGCGGCTCAGTGAGGGTGAGGCCGGGTGGGTTCGGCCAGTCAGGCTCAGCTCGCGGGCTGATCGGCCTGGGCTGTGGTGTGGGCGAGGCGGGGGAGGGGCCGGTGCCGGTCTGGATGATGGTGCAGTGGAAGGTGAGGCGGTCGACGATGGCCCCGCGGAGGCGAGCTTTCCACGGCGCCGCCGGCGGTGGCGGCTCCCTGGCTGTGCAGCTGAGCCCGCGGGGTGGGCGCCCGCGTGATCGGCACCGGCCGGTCAGCCGACCGTGACACCGCTCTCGACCTGGGTGTGATGCTTGCGTCGATCTCCGGGCTGACAAGCCTGGAGGACATGGGCGAGGCCGACGTGGTTGTTCGACGTGATTGGCGGCGAGATCCTGGCACACGCGGATGAGATGCCACACCAGCCAGACGATCGCATTGGCCTGGCCGTACGGGCGGAATGCGAGCCGGCGGTCAGCAGATCCCTGTCCGGATGCGGGCTCGGCTGGACCGGATGATCCTTGTTGTATGTCCGGAGATGCGCCTGTCATCGTGCACCCGCCCCTGCCGGGCGGTGGACGGCGAGTGATAATCCGCGGCGAGGCTGCGGGGACGGCCTACAACCTGCTCGACGTGATCGAGTTTCTACGCCGTGCGGGCTTGCCCGAGGCTGATACGACGATTGACGATCCTGAGCTGATCGACTGGCTGGGGGGCGGCCCGGATCATTGGGGTGAGGAGCCGCGGTCGGAGCCGCGGTCGTGACTGCTTCACGGCCGCACCCTTCTCGGCGCGTGGGCGGCCGAACGGGACGTGTTGAGCAACGAAATCGGAGTGAGGCTCTGGCTCCGCCGGGACAAGACCTGGGCCGGGAATCGCTGACTTAGGTCAACCCGGGCGCGGACCACCGTGAAGGCGGGGGAGCATTCGTCGGCCCGTCGGCCCGTCGGCCCGTCGGCCCGTCGGCCCGTCGGCCCGTCGGCCCGTCGGCCCGTCAGCCCGTCAGCTCGGCGGGTGGGCTGGTGGGTTTCTCGTCGTGGGCGTCGTCTGGGCCCACCGGTAGGGGGGGGCGGGGCCGGTCTTGCCGCCGATTGCCGGGATCTTTGGAGCGCTGGCCGGTGCGCCTTCGCGTGCCTCGGCCGTGGAGGGCCCGCTTGCCTCGCGCACGGCGGCCGCCGCTTCGGCGGGGCCAGGGGCGCAGCCGCCAACAGGCAACAGGATGAGGTGAGTTGAGGGCCGAAGAATGGCCGGACATCGCTCTGGCCGACGTCCCCAGTGGCCCGTACGCTCCCCTCGCCCCAGGCATTCCGCCTGTACGCACCAGGCTCCCCGCACTACAGCTCCACGCCCCACAGCTCCACGCACCACGGCTCCACGCACCACGGCACTTCTCCAAAACCCCTCCTTCGCAATGGAACGGAGAACCATGGCTGGTGCACTGCTGCTGTCCGGCGCCGTCGCGGCGCTGATCGGCTCGACACTTCCGGCGCAGGACACGACCCCGATCCTTGAACCGCCCCCGGACAAGATCGTGATCGAGGTCGCCACTGTGAACGGCTCGGGCTGCCCGCTGGGCACCGCGGCCGTCGCCGTCTCCCAGGACAACACGGCCTTCACCGTCACCTACAGCGACTACCTCGCCCAGGCGGGCGGCGGTGCGGACCCCACCGCGTTCCGCAGGAACTGCCAGCTCAACCTCATCGTGCACGTCCCGCAGGGGTTCACGTACGCGATCGCGAGCGCGGATTATCGCGGCTTCGCCTCGCTCCAGCCGGGCGCCAAGGGCATCGAGAAGGCCTCGTACTACTTCCAGGGCTCGCCGAACACGACCTCGATCT
This sequence comes from Streptomyces sp. A18, assembly GCF_059026065.1. Lineage (NCBI taxonomy): Bacteria > Bacillati > Actinomycetota > Actinomycetes > Kitasatosporales > Streptomycetaceae > Streptomyces > Streptomyces sp. A18. The sequence continues at coordinate 7,409 of NZ_JBWLKL010000035.1, forward strand.
CCCATGAGTTCAAGGGCGCGTACAACGACAACTGGCAGGCCACCGACACGACGGACTGGGCGCAGCTGGTCTGGGCGCCCTGCGGGGAGCAGCGCAACTTCAACATCAACACGGAGTTGCGCGTCGACGCGGGTACATCGGATCCCGCGAAGGCGAGCTTCATGACGATGGACTCCACGGATGGGGACATCAGCACCGTGTACCACATGGCGTGGAAGGAGTGTCCGCGCCGCTGAGCCGTGGGCGGCGCCCCTGCCGACGGATGCCCAGCGGGCGCCGGATGTCTTCTCCGTGAACGATCGTCTCGCCCGGCATGGCCATGGCAGGGAGGGGAGGTTTGGTCGTACTCGGGACCACGCGCCGGAATCTCTCCAGCGTCTCGGCCGGGTCGCACCCAGCTGCTCGGCCGGCCGCATGGCCACCTGCTTGTCGCAGTCGAACCGACAACGGAGCACACTCGCCAGCCAGCGCACCGAGTTGAGGCTCGCCGCCGGGTGACCGTGGTGAGGTGCGCCAGCACCTCACTCGCCGTCAATTCGCTGCACAGCGACGTCGTTGCCCACTGGTCGTCAGTCAGATCTACGAGATCAGCCGCCAGCGCCGCCCTCTCAGCGCGGATCAGGGGCCAGACTCCAGTCCTCCGGCTGCGGTCTGGTGTCGGTTCCGGATCAGTCATGCGGGAGTGTCTTCTGCCACGGGGCGAACTCTGCGTTACGCCGGGCAGCCGGGACAGTCGCGCAGTCGACAAACGTTGTCCGCTTTCGGGCTCTGGTCCACTTCGTGCGGCGAGTAACGCTGCGTCGTGGCTCGACATCGAACAGCGCGAGGGCGGGAGGCGCTAGGACAAGCGCTTTGCGAAGACGCTTGAGGTTCGCGCGCCATTGCTTCAAGCCTTCGGAGCGACCCCAGTTGGGTGTAGCTCTTCTGCGGGGTGATGCCTGAGGCTGCCACCGACCCCTGGCAGGCCGGCACCTGCGCCTTGGTGTGGGGCGCCTGATCGAGTACAGGTGGCCCCGCCTCGATGCGCCGCAGTACCGGAGCCGGGCGGGCCTGCTTCGCTCCCGCGGCCCGCCCTGTCCAGGGCGGCGTAGGCGAGCATGCCCAGGTCCGCGACGGCAGCAGCGTGGCCAGGTGGCCAGGTCGCAGAAAACGCGTTGGCGGAACCACGGCAGCCACTGCTACCTTTCCGGAGGCCGTGCAAGAGAGCGAGGAGGTGGTACCCGTGAACGTTTCGACATGGGTGCTCTCCTCCGGGGTCACGGTCGGGCGATAGACAGGTCGTCCGGGAGCGCCGTTCCAGTGCACTCCCGAAAGGCACGACCATGCGTTTCACTTCCGAGCAACGTCTCGACGACGGCGTCCTCGAACGCGACTTCACCCTCGGTGAGATCCCCGGCATCCTGTGGACACCCGCATCCGCATCCGCATCCGCACCGGCGCCACTGATCCTGCTCGGCCACCCTCCCCTCGGGCTGCGCAAGATGTACCCCCGACTGGTGACCCGAGCCCAGCACTCTGCGGCGGATGGCTTCGCCGCGGCCACCATCGAGCTCCCCGGAAGCGGCGACCGGCCCCGATGGGCCGCCGCCGAGCAAGCCCGCGCCGACCTGCGCCAGGCGATGGAGGCCGGCGAGCCGGTCAGCGACGAGATCATCGACGCCCTCATCCTCCCGCTCGTCGAGAAGGCGGTCCCGGAATGGCAGGCCGCCCTGGACGCCCTCCTTGCGCTGCCCGAGATCGGCGGCAAGGTCGGATACTCGGGGGGAGTGATCTCCATCGGCGTCCGGCTGGCGGTGGTCGAGCCGCGCATCGCGGCCGCCGGTCTGTTCGCCGGGAGTTTCGTGCCTCGCGCCATGTTCGAGGAGGCCCGCCAGGTCACCATTCCGCTGCACGTCCTGCTGCAGTGGGACGACGAAGGCAACGACCGACAGGCGGCCCTGGACCTGTTCGACGCCTTCGGCTCCAAGGAGAAGTCCCTGCACGCCAATATGGGCGGGCACACCGGCGTCCCGCAGTCCGCGGGGGACGCCGCCGCCCAGTTCTTCACCCGACACCTGAAGTGACGCCGGGCCGTCAGGCCACCAGCAGACGGTAACCGTGTTGGCCAGGATGCTGCCCATCCAGGAGCACGCCCCGGCCCTCCTCGGCGCTCCACACCGCGGGCCCCTGCCAGACTATTGGCAGGGGCCTGTGCCTGCCCGAAGCCACGAATTGCTCGACGTTTGCAGAGCTTCGAGTGCTTCCCAAACTCGTGCACGGCTGCTGTCGGCTCGTGAACAAAGCCGCTCGATCACACCCTTTACCGGAAGACCCCATCAAAGAGCTTCTGCGATCTATGCATGCTGGATCCCGATCTGCTGGAACGGATACCGCGGGGGTGCGGCCTGGCTTCCCAGCTCCTCCGGGGCGAGGTGTCCCAGGAGGTGAAGCTGCGCCTCTACGGCCACCAGAGGAGCTGACGATTCTCGCCCGGCTGGCCCAGCCTCTGCGCTGGAAGCAGCACCTGGCGCATCCGGGGCAAGCCGGAATGCCGTGACGGCCAACTGCCTGCCGCGCGTGCCCCCGCCCCTGCCTGCCGCGCGTGCCCCGCCCTTGCAGGCAGACGTCTTCCCCCCGTCGCGTCCTTCACCCGGTGACGTGCCACTGTGCATGCATGGGCGACTACCGGGAACCCCGCCCACTATGGACTCCAACCTCATCTGTCCCATCACGTCGCACCTGCGCGTCGACGCCCTCGACCTCGTACTAGAAGCCCAGTTGACCCTCGCGTACACCACCAAGGATCCTTTGGCGGTCACTCTCACATTTCCGCCGCCCGCGGCCGAACTGGCCCCGACGACCTGGGTGTTCGCCAGGGATTTGCTGGCGTCAGGCCTCCAAGAGCCAGCGGGGGAAGGCGATGTCGTGATTCGGCCGACGGGGCATCACCGGGTGCTGGTGGCTCTCACGTCTCCAGGCGGACGCGTCTGGGGGGAACTTGAGCGGGCGCCGGTCGAGGCGTTCGTCCGCGAGGCGTACGCTCTGCTGCCCGCCCCCGAGGAGAGCGCGGCCCTCGCCCTGGACGAGCTGGTCACATTTCTCCTCACAGCATCCTGAATCCGGCCCCACCGCCTCAAGTACCTCACAGGCTGTGGGGAGTCCGGCCGCAGTAAGCCATGGCCAGCTGTCGCCGGGCGGACGTGAGGGCCGACTCCACGCCACGGGTGCAGGTGGAGACGCAGAGGGTGCCCGCGATGACCTCGGGCGCGGCGGCCTCCCGCCGTGTCATGCGGACCCGTGGCGGCAGACGCTGCAGCCGTATCTTGAGCGCTCGTGACGGTGACGAGATGAGGAAGGAGCGGTGAGTCGAGGGAATCGTGGGCGCTGAAGAAGCGATGGGCGCCGTTTTGCCTGGGGAAGGAAGGGGACTCGTACGGGCGATCGGTCGGAGGCGGCCGGGAACACGAGAAGAGGCGCAATCACCATGGAGTCAACGTCGGTGCGGGCCGACCGTCCGCCACAGGAGGAACGGGCCTCGTTGGAGGAAGAGATGACCGGAGATGCCGCTCCGGCCGAGGGGCCTTTCGCCTACGGTGTGCACATTGTTGTGGACTCGCGGGACCCGGAGGCGCACATCATCCGCAGCGTGAACTGAAGCGATGCCCACCGGTGGTCACTGTTCATAGAACGGAGCCATTTCCTGCCCTGTCTGAGGTGTCTGAGGGCCGGCGTCTGGACCTGGGGCGCGTCGCGGGCGCGGTTCCATGAGAGTCCAACCGTCCCGCCCTGTGTGCGAGGCCTCCGCGGTGCTGTCCGGGGAATCGGCAGTCCGGTGAGGGCACGGGCCGGGTGGTCATCACCATGGTGACGTAGGAGTGAGTGGCTGGTGGCGTGCAGTGAGGTGGCGGCGGGGGAGTTGGGCATCAACACGGGTAGTCAGCACGCTGAGCCAGGGCCTTCGACAGGTGTCGCCGGGGCGACGAGGGGCGCCGTCTAGAGGGCGACGTAGCGGCAGGCAACGCCGAGGCGCAGCACATCCCACATTCCTGGTCGGCCGATGTCTTCTGAGGGGGATGTGCGTCTGCCTGCGCCACTCACCCCGCACTTCGCACAGCAAGATGCCCGCCCGGGGTGAGGCCGCGTGCAGCGTGGGTACTCGGCGGCCATGCGTATCAGCGTGATTGACGTCGGGTCCAATACGGTGCGTCTCGCGGTGGCGGACGCGGAGGGTGGTGCGCCGCTGCCGGTGCACACGGCGAAGCAGCGGTTGCGGCTTTCGCAGTTGGTCGGGCGTGATCGTGAGCTTGGCCCCGAGGCGGTGGAACGGCTCGCCGTGGCCGTGTCGGCGGCGTGGGCCGAGGCTGGTCGGTGGGGAGCGGACGAGCCGTTCGTCTTTGCGACCGCGGTGGTGCGCGATGCCCCGAACCGGGACGAGGTCCTGCGCACCATTCGTGAGGAGACCCGCGTCCCGCTCCAGGTTCTGCCCGGGGAGGTCGAAGCCGAGCTGATATTCCTGGCGGCACGCCGCTGGATGGGCTGGCGGGCCGGGCCGCTGGCCGTTCTCGACATCGGTGGCGGTTCCTTGGAGGTGGCGTTCGGCCGTGGCCGGCTTCCGGACTTCGCGGTGTCCCTGCCGCTGGGTGCCAATCGCCTGACGCGGGAGCACCTGCACGGCCAGGACCCGCCCTCTGAGAAGGCCATGAAGTGGATGCGCCGCCGGATCCGCCATGAGTTGCGCGACGTCGCCGCCCGGATCCAGTGGGAGGGGCCACTGACAGCGGCCGCCACGTCCCGGACCTTCAGCCAGCTGGGAAGGCTCTGTGGGGCGCTGCCAGGACGTCACGGCCCGTTCGTCGACCGACAGCTGACGCGCCGTGACCTTCGCGGCGTCGTGGAGCAGTTGGCCGTCCTGCCTGCGGCGCGCCGTCGCGAGCTGCCGGGAATCTCGGCGCCACGAGCCGCGCAGTCCCTTGCCGGAGCTCTGGTGGGGCACACCGCGATGAAACTCATGGGCCTGGAATCCCTCACCCTGTGTCCCTGGGCGATCCGGGAGGGCATCTTGCTCCGTCGGATCGAGGACCCGGACTCCTGGCAGTTCGAGCAGCACGCCCACGGCATGGATGGTCCCGTGACCGGGCGGCAGCTCCGATTGGCTGCCCCGGACTGACATGCCGACCGAGTGCCGGAGCGGTCGCAGCTGATGTCGAGGTCTCCGCCACGACCGGGCGTCGCTCGGCTCAGGCTCTGCGAGTCGCCGCCCCGAAGGTTCCGCCACCCGCGCGGCGGGGCGACAGCTGCTCGCCCACCCTTTCTCATTCACGCCCGGAGGAGATCCAGGCCGAGTGGACGCGGCGGTGTTTCCTCGGCCGCCCGAGCGGTTACCCGGGTTTCGCATCGCCCGGGTTTCGCATCGACGGCGCAGCGAAACTGCTTGGGCGGCGGATCCTCGCTGAGGTCCGGTTGTGGGGCAGCGCGACAGAGGAGTGAATGAATTCATGGGATCATCGTCGGCGCCCGGTACACCGGCTCCAGTGCGGGAGACACGGTGAAGCGCGCATCCGTGGACATCGCCGGCCTGGAGCGGGCGCTGCGGGAGCGGGTCGATGGAGAGGTGCGCTTCGACGCGGGCAGCCGCGGTGCGTACGTCACGGACGGTTCCAACTACCGGCAGGTGCCGATGGGGGTGGTGGTCCCCCGTTCGGTCGAGGCCGGTGCGGAAGCGGTCTCAGTCTGCGCGCGGTTCGGCGCGCCGGTCCTTTCCCGGGGCGGCGGGACCAGTCTGGGCGGTCAGTGCACCAACACCGCGGTCGTCATCGACTGGACGAAACACTGCCACCGGGTGCTGTCGGTCGACGCCGATGAACGGAGCTGTGTGGTGGAGCCGGGGCTGGTACTCGATGAGCTGAACCGGCAGCTGGCTCGGCACAGGCTGAAGTTCGTGCCGGATCCGGAACCGACCGACCCACGCGTCGTCGTGCTGTGGCCTGACACCTGGTCACCGCGGCGGCAGTGGCCACTGCCTGTGCGGCAGCGGCGATCGGGGTGAGCGCTCTGGCACGCCGACACCGGCACCGAAGCCGCCGCTGAACATCCACATCTGCCACCTCTGATAGGAAGGGCCATTCCTGTGTCCATGAAAGTCTCGGATTACATCCTTCACCGGCTGCGCGAATGGGATGTGGAGCATGTCTTCGCCTATGCCGGAGACGGCATCAACGGGTTGCTCGCCGCCTGGGGGCGGGCAGACAACAAGCCGCAGTTCATTCAGGCCAGGCACGAGGAGATGGCCGCTTTCCAGGCGGTCGGGTACGCGAAGTTCTCCGGCAGGGTCGGTGTGTGCGCGGCGACCTCGGGCCCGGGTGCCATTCATCTGCTGAACGGTCTGTACGACGCGAAACTCGATCACGTTCCCGTGGTCGCGATCGTCGGGCAGACCAACCGCACTGCCATGGGCGGCTCTTACCAGCAAGAGGTCGACTTGATGAGCCTCTACAAGGACGTCGCCTCAGACTTCTGCGAGATGGTTACCGTCCCCGAGCAGCTCCCCAATGTCATCGACAGGGCCATGCGCACCGCTTACGCACGCCGGACGGTGACGGCGGTCATCATCCCTGCCGATGTGCAGGAGCTGGACTACTCACCGCCGAAACACGCGTTCAAGATGGTGCCCTCCAGCCTGGGAATGGCCTCATACACGCCCGTTCCCGCCGCCACTGAAATCACCAGGGCCGCAGAGGTGTTGAACACGGGGGAGAAGGTCGCCGTGCTCATCGGCCAGGGCGCCCGCGGCGCTCGCGCCGAGGTCGAGGCGATCGCCGAGACGCTGGGTGCCGGCGTCGCGAAGGCCCTGTTGGGCAAGGATGCGCTGTCCGACGATCTGCCGTACGTGACCGGGGCGATCGGTCTCTTGGGCACCCGCCCTTCGTATGAGCTCATGCAGGACTGCGACACGCTGCTCGTCATCGGCTCCAGCTTCCCGTACACCCAGTTCATGCCCGATCTGGACCAGGCCCGCGCGGTACAGATCGACATCGATCCTCACATGATCGGGTTGCGTTACCCCTTCGAGGTCAACTTGGTGGGTGACGCCAGTCAGACACTCAAGGCTCTCCTGCCGCAGCTGAAGAAAAAGAAGCACGGCGCCTGGCGGAAGAAGATCGAGAAGGACACGGCGCGCTGGTGGGAGGTCATGGAGCGGCGCGCTGCTGTGGAGGCCGATCCCATCAACCCCGAGTACGTGGTGCACGCGCTCGACGCCCTGTTGCCGAACGATGTGATCCTCGCCGCGGACTCCGGCTCCGCCGCGAACTGGTACGCCCGGCATCTGCGCATGCGAGGAACGATGCGGGGGTCCCTGTCCGGCACCCTCGCCACCATGGGGCCGGGCGTTCCCTACGTGATCGGCGCCAAGTTCGCCCACCCCGGGCGCCCCGCCATCGCGATCGTGGGCGATGGCGCCATGCAGATGAACGGTCTTGCCGAGCTCATCACGGCGGCCAAGTACTGGCAGGAGTGGCAGGATCCGCGACTGATCGTGGCCGTACTCAACAATCAGGACCTCAATCAGGTCAGTTGGGAGATGCGGGCGATGTCCGGGGCCCCGCAGTTCTTGCCCTCGCAGGAACTCCCCGACGTGCCCTACGCCGACTTCGCCCGATCCATCGGACTCGACGGCGTGCGGGTGGACAAGCCGGGTGACGTCGAAGCCGCTTGGCACCGCGCGCTCGGCGCCGACCGGCCGTTCGTCATCGACTTCCGCACCGATCCCGCGGTGCCACCGATTCCGCCGCACGCCAGCCTCGACCAGATCGAGGCCGCCGCATCGGCCATCGTCAAGGGTGACAGCGACCGCGTCGGCATGATCCGGCAGGGATTCAAGGCCAAGGTGCAGGAAATGCTGCCGGGCCGCCGCTCCGGCAGCGGCTCGGGCGCGGAGGGGGGAACGGACAGCCGATGAGCGCCGACAGCCACCTCGGCGGGGCTCCGGCGGTGGAGAGCGTCGAGGCGGCCGTGTAAACCGTGCCCCGCCGATGCGCCGGAGGGCGACGGCACCCTGACCTGGGATTCGACCACCCTGGTACTCGCCCAAGTGCGCTGCGGCGACACAGTGGGGCCTTGGCTGTACCTACGGAGCTCCGGCCACCGCACGGGTCAACACCAGCCACCTCACGTCCGCGGTGACCGGTCGGAACAGCGCGCACCAACCTGCATGGCGAAGGGCACGGGCAGCGGGCGCCGGACGAACCGGGCGCCGGACGAACCGGGCGCCGGACGAACCGGGCGTCGGACGAACCGGGCGTCGATGCGGTACTTCTGCTGACGCCGGTGAGGGGCGCACTACCGGGCGCGGACCCCCGCACTCTTGCCACGCTGGGCTGGGGGCCCTGGAGTGCGCCGGACGTCTCGCCGAGACACCGCCCGCACGGGCGTAGTGCCGCCACGAGGGAGCCCCGGCGGGCAGCACCGTCACAGAGGACGTGACCGGCATGCGACCCAGCAGCATGAAGGCGAGCGTGAGGGCTGCGAACGCGGCGTGGGGGAGCGTTGCGGGGCAGAGGAGCGTTGCGACGAAGGGGGCTTGTGCTCCAAAGCTGCGCCCGCATCCCGATGAAGTAGGCGAACAGGCCTCACAACAAGCAGCGGTCTGACCGCTGCCGTATGGGCCGTGGACGGTCGCAGTGGCCGAGGCATGCACTGATCAGGAATGATTTGCGGGGACGTCTGCCCTGGGGCACCGTTGACATAGGACCTTCTCTAGGAGGCGCTATGCCGGGCTCGCGGGACGGCGCTTCCGGCGGGGCACTTCCCTACGTGCCCACACGCGGCGGGATTCCGGCCCTGCGTCGTGCCGCTGCTGATTGCCGCGGCTGTTCGCTGTATGCAGATGCCACCCAGACCGTGTTCGGTGCGGGCCCCGCCCGCGCGCGCCTCATGCTGGTCGGAGAGCAGCCCGGGGACCAGGAGGACAAGGCTGGTGAGCCGTTCGTGGGCCCGGCCGGGCACCTGCTCCGTACAGCTCTCGCCGAGGCCGGTATCGATGAGGACCAGGCCTACTTCACGAACGCCGTCAAGCACTTCAAGTTCGCGCCCATCACCGAGGGCCGCAAGCGTCGTATACACAAGGCGCCCAACCTCGGGGAGCTCACCGCCTGTCGCCCCTGGCTCGCGGCCGAGGTGAGACGGGTGAATCCGGAACTGCTCATCGCGCTCGGAGCGACCGCCGGCAAGTCCTTGTTGGGCAATTCCTTCAAGGTGACCGAGTCACGGGGAGCTCTGCTCTCCTTGGCGTCGGGCCGGGACCTGCCCCTTGCTGCCGATGAGGAGGGTGGCGACGGCCACCGCCGGCTCCTCGCCACCGTGCACCCTTCGGCGGTACTCAGGGCGAAGGACAGAGAAGAGGCGTATGGAGGACTCGTGTCGGACCTGCGGGTGGCCACCCGATACCTGGGCTGAGGTCGACCGCCGCACGTCCCGGACCCACATGTGTGCCGGAAGATCCGGACGGGCACAGGAGCAACCCCTTGGGCCCGTCGCGCTGGAGAGGAGTTGGAATGTCGAATCCACAGCAACCCGAGGTACGGCGGAGCGGAAAAGGTGCCGCTACTCCCCAGGAGAGCGGGGAGACAAGGGCATCGGAACCTCGAACCTCGCAGGGCAAGGGCGGCCAGGCACACGGGACCGACCGCGGTGACAAGGGCGGAGGGAAGGGCGGCGGCACACCGCCGGAGCAGGCGCCTGACCACCCGTGACGCCAGCACCGCCGGAGCAAGCGCCTGACCACCCGTGACGCCAGCACGGGACCTGCCCTCTGGCCTCAGCGGCCGGAGGGCAACCATCGAGGCGTGTGCCTCAACCACGCGGCAGGGCGCCGGGCAGCGGACAGCATCGGCGTTCGCCTCGGCGCTGTCACGCTCAACTGCTCCTGAGGCCAAAGGGCAAGCTGGTCAGCACTGAAGTGGCAAGGGTGGCTGTCAGTGTCTTCGAGTGCGAGGCCGTCGCCGCGGTGTACGACTTGGATCGACCAGGGGGCCGTCATCGGATGCTGATCCGCCGGCGCAGCGAGGTCGTGTCCGCCATTCAGCAAGACCGCCGTCGTCATCACCGCGAAGTCCGCCGGGGTGCAAGGTCTTCGGCCTGGCCACCGCAGGCGTCCGTGTCGCTTGACCTCTTGAGCGTCAGTCCGGCAGCCAATGCAGCTCGTGCGCCAGGGTTTTGGCGACGGCACGGATGCGGCGGTGGAGCGGCGACTGCTCGCGTGGGAGGACCAGGTGGATCGTCAGGCTGGGCGCGCCCCGCAGCGGTCGCCAGGTGAGACCGGCCGGTTGTGCCGTGGCCGCGGCTTCTCCGGCCGGGGCGAGGGTGACCCCGTCGCGCAGGTCGCGCTGAGACATGTCGAAAGAGACTGCGGGCGTGTGGAATCGGGGGTGTAGTCGGGTGTCTCGAAAAAGTGCGGACAGCTGCTCGTGGATGACGGGGTTGGCCGCATGGTCCGGGAGTCGCAGGGGATACGCGGCCGCGTCGGCGATCTCGATCTCCGGGTGTTCGGCCAGCGGATGGTGTTGCGCCAGCTGGACCCCGACGCGCGCACGCCGTAGCAGGAACCGGCGCACGCCACGGCCCGGTTGTTCACCGCGGGTGATCCCGGCATCGATACGGCCGTCGGCGACCGCGGGGGAGATCTCCGGTGTCGCCATCGGGACCGCGCTGACCTCGAGTCCGCTGTTGTCGCGAATCAGCCTGTTCACCAGGGCCGGTGCCGTCTCGGCTCCGGCGCTGAGGCTGTATCCGATGCGCAGCGTGCCCAGTTCACCCGCCGCCGCGCTCCGGGCGGTGTCCCATGCCCGGTCCAACGCCGCCAGCGCGGGCGGCGCGGAATCCGCCAAAGCCGCACCGGCCGTGGTCAATACGACGCTACGTGTGTTGCGGACCAGCAGGGCCGTACCGAGTTCCGCCTCCAATCGGCGCATCCGGGCGCTGAGTGCGGGCTGTGCGATACCGATCCGTGCGGCCGCGCGGGTGAAGTTCAACTCCTGCGCCAGCACCAGGAAGTACCGCAAGCTCACCGTATCCGGCGCCACGTGCCCTCCCTGACGATGGATAACGATCCGTTCTGAGTCTATCCCGTACCGGTCTTTCCCTTGACCGCACATCAAGCCCTAACCTGCGCATATGACGAGTCAACTGACCGCTGTGCCCGTCGCCGGGATCGATCGATCTGAGTGTCAATTCGAAGTCGGACGTGTCCGGCCCAACACCGGAGGTTTCCATGGGTAAGGGCTACTGGGTCAGTGTCTACCCCGCCGTTTCCGACGCTGAGACGCTGACCGCATACGACAAGCTGGCCGGTCCGGCTGTCGAAGCTGGGGGCGGGCGCGTCCTGTCCCGGATCCCGTCCAGTGGCGGTCGAGTCGTCGCCCACGAGGCCGGAATCACGCAACGCGTCGTTCTCATCGAGTTCGACAGCTTTGAACAGGCCGTCGCGGCATACGAGAGCGAGGCATACCAGAAGGCGCTGGTGGCCCTCCCCGACGGCGTCGAGCGCGACTTCCGCATCGTCGACGGCATGGACTGACCGGCAGGCCCAGCCAGGCTGAGTACCCGTAAGCCGGTCGCCCAGCCACCCCACAGGAACCACCCTCACCCGAAAGCTCGGGCAGGGTGTCACACACTGCACCCCGTCGGGCAGACCCACCCGGGCCTGCCTGGCAGGCCGTCTCCAGAGAGATCCCGCACAACGGCCAGCTGGGGAGCGGGACTTCGTCAAACCCCTCACACAGGGGCTCGCGCATCCGGCCCCTGCGGATCATCAGGACCGTTCGGTTGTGGTTGTGGTTGTGGCTTCGGCTGCGGCTTCCGGCAAACGTCCATGGTCAGGCAGGTGGTACACGTTGAACGCCTTGCGGATGACCGGCTGAGCGACGTTGCGTACCGGGATGCCACCGCTGGTCATGCCGTGTTCGGTGCCCGCGTGTGCGTGGCCGTGGAGGGCCAAGTCGGCGCCTGCCTCGTCGATCGCCTCGGCCAGGAGATAGCTGCCGAGGAACGGGTAGATCTCCAGGGGTTCGCCCGCCAGGGTGTCGGGCACCGGCGCGAAGTGCGTGAGCGCCACGCGGGCCTCGCAGTCCTGCTCCGCCAGTTCGAGCAACGAAACCCGCAGCCCCTCGGCGCAGCGGCGGGTGTACCGGATGAACTCCTTCATCAGGGGCTCGCCGAATTCGCTGCCGCTCCGGCCGATGAACCCGCCCCCGAAGCCCTTGGTGCCCGCGACGCCCACGCGCCTGCCGTCGATCTCGACGACCGTGCCCTCCCCCTCGAGCACATGCACGCCCGCCTCGCGCAGGATGCCTGTGACCTCCTCGGGCCGCTCGTCGTGATGGTCGTGATTGCCGAGCACCGCGACGACGGGGACCGGTAGACCGGTGACCTCCCGCGCCACTACGCGGGCCTCCTCCGGTGTGCCGTGGCGGGTGAGATCCCCCGCGAGAAGCAGCAGGTCCGCACGGTCGGGGAGGGTCTCGAAGGCGGGCCGGAGTACGCCCTGACTGTCGAGGCCCATGTGGATGTCCCCCACGGCTGCGACGCGGATCATGCGAGCTCTTCCGGGTGGTCGGGGGCGGACGAATCGGCCACCACGATGTCGAAGCGGACCGTCAGGTCCGCCATCTCTTCGTTCACGGTACGCAGCAGTTCCTCGCGGCAGCGTGTCGTGGGAACGGTCCCGGCAACCATCACGGACGATCCACGGTTCTCGATGCGAATGCCCAGTTCGCCCAGCTCCTCCGTGGCGATCCGCTCCTTGAGATGGGCGATGCGGTAATCGGCATGTGCCTGGTCGTTCATGGGTCTGCTCCTTCCGGTGCGATGACCTGCAGGCGCTCCAGCAGATAGAGGAAGGCCGCCGGCATGGGCGTATCCCCGCAATCGCGACGGACCGCCTCCCAGTCGATCTTCTCGCGCAGTTGCCGCGCGATGGGCAGGACGGCGCCGAAGTCGCAGTGATGCTCGGAGAAGGCGGCGATCAGAGCCCGCATCAGGTCCGTGGGCGCCAGGACGGGCATCTGCACCGAGTCCACCGGCAGTTCAGAGGCCCGCCCCAGGAGTTCGGCGTTCACCGGCTGATGGGCCAGCTTGAAGATGAGGTCGATGTCCTGCCCCAGGCACTTGGCCTTGAGTAGCCAGTCCTCAGGCGGCGCGTACACCGTAAGCCCGGCATCGGTCAGGGTGGCCGCGACCGCTTCGGCGTCTTCCGGCTTGATGCAGAAGTCGGCGTCGTGTTGGAGGTTCTCGTTCCCGCCGTGTGCGTGTACGGCGACGCTGCCTGCGAGGGCGAAGTCGTGACCGCCCCTTTTGAGTACGGCGCCGACCTGCTTGGCCGCCTCGAGAATGGCTTGGTTGAGGTCAGGGGGTGGTTCATCCGCGGGGGAGCCGTGCTGTGTTCTCACCCGTGTGGCCTCTTCCGCCGCAGCCTCGGTGACCGGCTTCTGCCGTTCGTCGGTGGCAGGGCCTGGGGTGGCGTCTTCTGCGTTCCGCGTCACCTGCTGCTCCGTTTCCGAACACTGCTGTCGCATCGGTCGTGCAGGTCGGCAGTCTCCGACAAGCTCCGGTCCAGGCACTCCCGATGCCCGGTCACCGCCGATTTCTATCCGGCCCCGTTCGCTGCGGGGAGCCGTCGCGCGCCGGTGCAGGGGGCGACCCGCTTCCCCTCCTGCCACAGGGCAAGGGCGCGCCTCTTCCTGGGGTCTCAGGGGCGTCGCCAGTCGTCGCTTTGGAGGTGGGATCCGGCCTGCGGGCCCATCCGGACCATGCCGCCGTCTGCTACCCAGGATGCGCCGGTCACGTAGGAGGAGTCGGGTCCGGCGAGGAAGACGATGACAGCGGCGATCTCGCGGGCGTCACCAGGCCGGCCGAGGGGGATGCCCGGGCGGCTTTCGTCATGTACGTCTGTGTCCTCCTGCCCAGTCATGGGTGTGGCGATCTCGCCGGGCGCAACGGAGTTGACGGTGATGCCGTGTTCCGCGAGTTCCAGGGCCATCACCTGGGTCAGCAGGCCGAGGCCGCCCTTGGCCGCGCAATAGGGAGCCGCGCCTACGCGGGGCTGGTGCTCGTGCACTGAGGTGACGTTGACGATGCGCCCGCCGTCGCCCTGGTGGATCATGCGGCGCGCGGCGTGCTGGCCGCACAGGAACGGGCCGATGAGGTCGACATCGACGACGCGCCGGACGTCATCGTGCTTCAGGTCCAGGAAAGGAGTCGCGGTCCCTGTACCGGCGTTGTTGACCAGGACATCGATCCGGCCGAGCCGCTCGGCGAGATCCTCGACCACCTGTGCGGCATCTGGAAGCCGGGACAGGTCCATCTGGGCGATGGCCGCGCGCTGTCCGTGCTTGCGTACTTCCTCGGCCGTCCTCTCTGCACCCGTTTGATCGCTGTGCCAGGTGATGCCGACATCCATCCCGGCCTCGGCGAGGCGGACGGCCGTGGCCCGGCCGATGCCGGAATCAGCGCCCGTCACGACGGCCACCTTGTTGGTGGAAGCAGTGCGGTCGGTCATGCAACCTCCTCGTGTCCGGGCCCTGGCCGTTCAAAGGTCCGTGGCGGCGGCAGGTCGGGCCGTCGGACGGATCGCCTCTGGCGCCCTGCGTCCAGGTTCGGTCATGCATGCGTCCGGGTCTCCTCGAGAGCGCGAGGTAACCCTCGCGTATGACCCCGTTTTGGGCGCGGTGGAGAGGTGGGCGGTCGGACGCCATGCGAATGTGGATCACATGCCCCCTCCCCACCCGTCGGACCCGGACCCCCGCCCCTCGGGCCAGGACCCCGGCCGCAGCAATGCCGCAGGACCGCAACCCCGCGGGAGAGTGCCGCCGGGGGAGACCCCGCCCGATGACAGCACCATGTCGGGCGCAGGGCCGGACGAAGCGCACAATCCGCCGAAGGGATGGTCGAAGGGACCACTGGCGGTGATCATCGGCCTCGCTGTGCTGGTCGCGGCGTTCTTCCTTGTCTACGCACTCGTTCTGCTCCTGTGACGCGGGACGGCGTTCATGGACGGGGGAGACGTACGAACGGGTGCGGGCGTGGACGTTGCGGCCAGTAGCCCCGTAGGTCGGATGGCGATGGCCCGGCGGAGTGTGGACGCAGGCACACATCGCTCGCAGTTCTGTCCGACGGGGAGAGCTTGTGGCCACGCAGCCGCAAACGCCGCGGGAACGGCCGTGGACGCAGCCGCCGCACCGCCGCCGGGTAAAGCTTGGGGACGACGAACCACGCGCCACGACGGACGGGAAGCCATCCGCATGAGCCTGCGTACCGCGAGCCCCGTCTGCGCAGTCCCGGGCCCCACTCCCCGCGGCGAACAGTCCCTGTCCCAGGACGTCCATGCCGCGCTCCAGCGCAACGAGCCCTCATGTCTCCCGCTGGGCCATTGGCTCGTGTGACTGGGTAGCGATCATGCCGTTCTGGCCTGCACGAGGCGGGGCGATCTGTCGGGTACAGAGTGGACTCGGTTGGAACCACACCTACATGGTTGCGGCAGTGCAATCGACGTGCTCAACACACACTGGTTTGGCGGCCGGGTGTGTGCGTCAGCGGCGTTGCAGCAGGCCCCGGATGTACGCGGCCTGACCGGTGTGCTGCAGATCGTCGGAGATGACGCTGATCAATCGGACGCCGAGGGTGACGTGCGGCGTCCATCGTTCGTCGACGACGCGGTCGAGTGCCGCGTCGTCGAGTCCGCCCACGAAAGACAGCGTCTGCTCATGGACGGCGTCGTAGTAGCCGCGCAGCTGGTCGGCGGCGACGCCGCGGACCGATGCCACCTGCTTGGCCGTGTGCCCGTAGCCTGTCTCCTTTTCACCGATGGGCAGTTGGAACCGGTCGGACCAGCCCTGGGTGGTCCACACTTGCTCCAGGCCTGCCGCATCGGCGACGTGGTCGTCCTGAATGCGGGTGAGGTGCCATACCAGCCAGGTAATCGAATTCGCCTCGGCATCTGGTCGGAACGCGAGTTCCTCGGGTGAGAGACCGTCGACGGCGGCGTGGGCTTGTTCTTGGACGCGTCCGAACGCGTCTGCCAATACCTCTGCGGTGTTCATCCACCCATGGTCGCCTCCGCTGCGGAAGCACGCCTGGGATGAGGGGTCGGGACAGCCGTTTGGGGACCCCCTGTCAGACCGCCGGACAGGCGCTGACAGGGGCACGCACTGCGCGTGCCCTGGACACGCTATCGCTCGTCGGTGTCGTGCCTCGTAGCGTCGTTGCCGCGCTGGACGTCCTCCTGTGCGGAGGTGCTGGGCGTGAGTGCATCCGCGGCTTCGCTGTCCTTCTCGCTGTCTCGCTCGTCGCCGGGGACACGGGCTTCCGCATCCTCGGCTTCGTCGAAGACTTCCTCGGCGGCGGTTTCCGCGTGCTTGGGCCTCTGCTCCTTCTTGTGCTCGTCGTCGCGCTCGTGGTTCATGCCGGGCCTCCATCCAACTGGTTCGGGCTCTGGTGCGGAGCAAGACACTGTCAGTGTGCTGCGGCGATGACGAAGCCGCTGCGGGGCTTCGTAGGCATCCGGTTCAACGGGATGCGCAGGTCCTGGTCGGGGACGTCGTACTCAAGCTGCGCGAGTCGTGGAAGCAGGGTGCTCAACACGGCCAAGGTGATGTCCTCGCCGGGGCATCGGTGGCCCTCTGAAGCGTCCCCGCCGCCCTGCGGGACCAGCTCGTCGCGACCGGGTTCGCGGCCCACAAAACGGTCGGGGTCGAACATGTAGGGGTTGGGCCACAGCTCTGGGTCGTGATTCTGTCCGTAGAGGTCGAGGAGGACGAGAGAGCCCTCCGGGATCGCTTCGCCGTGCCACTGAACGTCGTCGGGGGCAAGGCCTGCGACGAACGGCGCGAACGGGTAGAAGCGCCGGAGTTCGTGGGCGAACGACCGGGCGTAGCCCTCGCGGTCCTGGGCCAGTCGCTGTCGCAACGCCGGATTCCGGTGCAGCGCGTGGGCGCCGAACACCATGTACCAAGTGACGGCGACGGTGGGGCGGATGACGTTGAGGATCTCGACGGCGGCAGTCCGCGGATCGAGGAGTTCGCCGTCGGCGTCACGGTGCGCGGCCACGGCCCGCACCACGGAGTCCGGCCGCGCGTCGTGCGCCGACGTGCCGCCGTCCGCCCGCGTCTCCTCGACCAGCTCCGCCAGCCGCTTCTCCTGGCGGCGCCGGGCGCGCCGGGCCTGCCAGTGCCGGGGCCCCGCGGTCGCGAATCCGTCGACCATGGCCACCAGATCCTGCGCGGTACGTCGTGCCTCGTCGTCCGGATGCTCCGGGAGAGGCACTCCTGCCCACCGGCACACGGCACGGGTGATCAGGAGACTCACCTCGTCGAACAGCGTCACCCGCGGAAGGCGGGTCCACTCCTTGCTCGACTGTTCCCACTCCGCAGCCACTTGCTGCGCCAGACGGGCGACGTCGGACGGGTCCTTGAGGAGCGAGACGAACAGAGCCTTACGTTCGCGGTGCTCCGTACCGTCAAGGGTGTGCACAGCGCCTTCGCCGAACAGCGTGCTCAGTACCGGCTCGGGCAAGGCCGAACGCCGCCGTACGTGGTTCTCGTCGTAGAAGAACGCGACGGCGTCCGGCCCCCGCAGCGCGATGACGGGTTTGCCCAACAGACGTGTGCGGACGGGGCCGGCGCGCTTGCGGCGACTGAGGTCGGGCAGCCATGCATAGCCTTGCAAGAGGAGTGGCAGGGTGCCGTCCAGCATCAGATTCCTCCCGTATGTCATGGCGCTCAGCGGGGCCCGGCTCCAGCCTCTGCCGGGCATGGCGCGGACACCACTGGAACGGCGCTGAACACTTCGCGATCACGATGGCGGGTGCCGTGGTGAGCCGTGATCATTCATTCCTGCCGGGTATTCAGTGACGTCCGTGAGCGCTGGCTGATGCCCCACCGAAGAGCCGCGCGACGGCTCGAAACGGGAGCGTGACGGCCGTGGCAATGGCTCCACCAATGGCTCGCAGAACGTCGGCAATCGCCCTCAGCATGTCTCTACCTCCACCTTCGTGGCGTGAATCGTGCTCACTCTTCGCAGTCGCTGCTCAGCAGTGCTTCGCACTCGCTCACAAGCAGTCCCCTACGGGTTGCCATGAGAGCGGCGCCGAAACGTAGAGAAATCCGTTCCGAACTTCTATGCATACCGAAAGCACGCGCGGGCGCTGTGTGTCATCAGCGGCACTTCATCGCAACCGCTGAATGGGGTACCCCATGCTCAGGCCACCCCGGATTCCTGCTGAACTTGCTCGAAACCCAGGGTGGAAAGTTTGACCGGGCGCAGCGTGGACACCGGTGTGAAACTAAGGATTGCCCGAAGCGGCCACTGCGAGCACGCGCCGTGACCGGGGCCATCAAGGAAGGCGAGGTCAGCAATGCCGGCTGGATCCAGCAATAAGCGTGAGCGTCAGTACGAACACATCAAGGAGAGTGCCGAGGAACGCGGTTCTTCCAAAGGCAGGGCGAAGGAGATCGCGTCGCGCACGGTCAACAAGGAGCGGGCCCGGTCCGGCGAGTCGAAGACCGCGAGCAAGACGTCGACGAAGGATCCGAAGTCCGCGTCGCAGCGTGGCGGGGAGCGTTCACACAGCGGAGCGCAGGGTCCCACCAAAGATCAGCTCTACGAAGAGGCCAAGAAGAAGAACGTCGACGGCCGTTCGTCCATGAACAAGCAGCAGCTGAGGAAGGCGCTCGGGCATTGAGAGACCGTGCGCCCACGGCGTGTGTGCAGGCTGCGGGCGCAGTCTCCACGCCGACCGCTTACTGCTAGGGCTGCCGGCCGGGATGGTCGCCCAGGCCGTTGTCGCCTGCTCCTTGCCCGCTCCCGAGGTCGGCGACCTCCTTTGCAGGGCGAACAGGGCGAACAGGGTGAATGTGCCCGAGAAGTCGGTGTCAGTGCGCATCGCGTGTTCGCGTACGCGGCGACGTTGAATCGAGCCGCATCAGGAGCAGGCGTTAGGCGTTGACGGCTCAGGGGTACCCATGACCGGTCGCGGCGCAGCGGGCGCCGCCCATGGTTGCTGGGAGGCAGGCGTGCGTAATTCGGTCGATCGAATCGCGCAACCATGGGGCGGCCGCACTCCATATGGTCGTCACGAATCGTGGCCCACGCGAGAGGACCTGCATCTGGCTGCAGGTGTGGAGCCGGGCACGGTGGAGCGGTGGGTGCAGACGGCTTCGCTCTTGCACTCCGATGGTGACGCCATGGATATCGCCGTCAAGGACGGACGCATGGTGGGTGTGCGCGGCCGCACTTCGGACCGGGTCAACCGCGGTCGGCTGGGACCGAAGGATGCATTCGGTTGGCAGGCCAACGGCTCGTCCGACCGTTTGACCAAGCCTCTGATTCGTCGGAACGGGCGTCTGGTCGAATCGGACTGGGACACGGCGATGGAACTCGTGACTGCTCGCGCGTGTGACCTGCTCGAAGAGCGTGGTCCCGGGGCGATCGGCTTCTACACCACAGGCCAACTGTTCCTGGAGGAGTACTACACGCTCGCTGCCGTGGCCCGGGCAGGTATCGGAACCAATCACCTGGACGGGAACACGCGGCTGTGCACATCCACGGCGGCCGAGGCGCTGAAGGAGTCCTTCGGCTGTGATGGGCAGCCCGGCAGCTTCGATGACATCGACCATGCCGACGTCATCGCGATGTTCGGTCATAATCTGGCGGAGACCCAGCCGGTGCAGTGGATGCGCATCCTCGACCGGCTCGAGGGCCGTGAGCCGCCGCGGCTGCTGTGCGTGGACCCCCGGCCCACCCAGGTGGCCCGCCGCGCCGCCGTGCACCTCGCCCCCCGCATCGGGACGAACGTCGCACTGTTCAACGCACTCCTGCACGAGATCATTCGCACCGACAGCATCGACCACGACTACATCCACGCTCAGACCGTAGGTTTCGACGAGCTGGCAAAGTTGGTCAGGGGCTGCACACCTGAGTGGGCGGGGCGTATCTGCGACGTGCCGGCCGCCCGTATCGCTGAAGCCGCAGAGCTACTCGGCACGGCCGACCGGCTCCTGTCCACGGTCCTGCAGGGCGTCTACCAGTCCCACCAAGCCACAGCCGCCGCGGTGCAGATCAACAACCTGCATCTGATCCGGGGCATGGTGGGTCGGCCCGGAGCCGGGGTACTGCAGATGAACGGGCAGCCCACTGCGCAAAACACTCGCGAGCGCGGCGCCAATGGCGACCTGCCTGGATTCCGCAACTGGGAGAACGACGAGCACGTGGCCGACCTGGCCAAGGTGTGGAACGTCGAGCCCACGACGATCCCGCACTACGCGCCGCCCACCCATGCCATGCAGATGTTCCGCTACGCCGAGCAGGGCTCGATCCGCATGCTGTGGATCAGCGGCACCAACCCTGCCGTCTCACTGCCCGAGCTGTCCCGTATCCGCTCGATTCTCTCCCAGAACCGTCTGTTCGTGGTGGTGCAGGACCTGTTTCTCTCCGAGACCGCGCAGTTGGCGGACGTCGTCCTGCCGGCCGCGACCTGGGGCGAGAAGACCGGTACGTTCACCAACGCGGACCGCACGGTGCACCTGTCCGACAAAGCCGTCGAACCGCCGGGCGAGGCCCGGCCGGACCTCGACATCTTCCTCGACTTCGCCCGGCGCATGGAGTTCCGTGACAAGGACGGTGGCCCTCTGGTCACCTGGCATGACCCCGAGTCCGCTTTCGAGGCATGGCAGCGCTGCAGTGCCGGCCGCCCCTGTGACTACACCGGCCTCACCTACGACAAACTGCGTAGCGGCGGTGGCATTCAGTGGCCGTGCAACGAGCAGGCGCCGGACGGCACCGACCGCCTGTACACCCACGGCATCGCCTGGGCGGATGCGGACGTGTGCGAGTCCTATGGCAAGGACCTTGTCACTGGCGCGTCAGCATCGGTGGTCGAGTATCGGTCCCTGAATCCGGCCGGCAAGGCGATGCTCAAGGCAGCCGAGTACCTCCCGCTGCACGAGGCACCGAGCAGCGACTACCCCTTCCAGCTGACGACTGGACGCACGATCTACCACTTCCACACTCGTATGAAGACAGGCCGCGCCCCGCAGCTGAATTCCGCGGCACCGGATGTATGGGTGGAGATCTCCCCTGCAGACGCAACAGAACGACACCTTGACGAGGGGGACTTGGTGGAGGTCGCCAGCCCGCGCGGAACCCTGAGAGGAAGGCTGAGGGTCACGGACATCCGGCGAGGCCTGCTATTCGTTCCGTTCCACTACGGCTACTGGGACACACCAGCAGGCTTCCGCCCGGACGGCGAGACCCCGTCGCGTGCTGCGAACGAGACGACCGTCACCGACTGGGATCCGGTCTCCAAACAGCCACTCTTCAAGACCGCGGCCGCAGCGATCACGCTCGTGGAGAAAGGCTCGGGTCAGGCCGTGGCCGCGCCCACGACTGCGGCCTCGGCGCCCTCCCGCCCCGGCAGCGTTCGGCCGACCGCGGGCGGTGCCACAGCCCATGTATGGGAAACGACCGATACCTGCTCGGACCACGCTGGGGGAGGGGCCCGGTGAACGGCATCACTCTCACGCTGCGTGCACTCCACCACGGCGAGGGGCAATTGGCGAAGGAGCTCGTCTCCGTCGCCGAACGCCACATCACCGAGCACGAGGTCCACCACGTCGCCAAAGATCTGGTCATGTGGTCCAACGAGCACTGCCAACGCCTGGCCGATACGGGCCGCCACTATGCCTTGGATCTCGAAGGGCCGTCGACGAAGTCCTCGTCAGGGCTCATCCCGAGCCTCAGGGAGAAGGCAGCTGAGGCCATCGGTCACCGCCCTGAGCCGGGTCTCCTCCTCCTGCGGGACCTGCGGGTCGTGCACCTGGCGGCGACGGGCAATTCGCTGTACTGGGAAATGCTCGCCCAGGCCGGACAGGCAGCGAAAGACGAACGGCTGTTGGAGCTGGCTGCCGCGTGTCATCCACAGACGCTGCGGCAGATGCGCTGGACCAACACGCTGATCAAGAATCTCGCGCCGCAAGTACTTACGAGCCTGTGAGTGCCTGTCTGTCCTTGAGCCACCCCTTCCCGTCATTGGTACGTCGGGGTGGACGATATGTCTGGCCCGGACCGGGTGGTGCGCCATGCGGTTGCGACTCGTGCGCCGCCTTCGTAGGCGCGGCGCGCCGCGCATCCTTTCGGTCGCAGGAGGTTGAAACGTGCGGATCGTGTGCATGCTCTGCCTGACCGTGGTGATGGGCGGCTTGGCCTACTTCGTCGCGGTGGGGCTGTTGCAGCGATGACTGCCGACAAGTCGCCGCCCTCGCGCGCCGTACAGGGCCAGACCGAGGTTGACGTCACAAGGGGCCATCGCATGCGCCGTTTCGTACGGGACAACGGCATAAGCATGGGCTTCGGCATCGCATTCCTGCTTGCGCTGGCCGGGCAAGCGGTTGCGGGCTGGGCGGAGTTCGATACCCAGCTCACCACCGACGGGCTCGCACACATCGGCTTCCTCGCTTACATCGCGTCCTCCGATTTCGCGGTGGCCGTGACGGAGAACTGGCAGTCGGAGTACCTGCAGTTCTTCCTGTACACCTTCGCCACGGTCTGGCTCCTCCAACGAGGTTCGCCGGAATCGAAGGAGATGCACAGGGTCGGCCCGAAGTCGGATCAGGACCAACGCATGGGCGCGCACGCGGAGCCTGCCTCGCCGCGCTGGGCGGGGGTGGGCGGGGCGCGCCAGGCGGTGCTCTCCCGCTCACTGGGTTTGGTGATGGCCTCGCTCTTCCTGGAGCAGAACCTGCAGAGCCGGCAGTCCGAACTTCTGGCCGTCGCCTTCATGGCCATCTTCTCCGTCCACCTGCGCCAGCGAGGTGCCCCCCGAGTCCAAGCGCGTCGAAGCACGCCCTCAACTGGCGTTGAAGGATGAGTGGACCGCTCGGCGAGCGACGACGGATGGTGGCGCAGGGACCCGGCACGCACGTGGTCCGAAGCAGCGGACTCTGCGCCGTTCTTTCAGCGGGAGTCGGTGTACCCGCCGGTGGCGGCGATGGTTTCTCCGACGGTGTAGCTGGAGTCGGCATCGCTGGCGAGGTAGACATAGGCTGGCGCCAGTTCCTCGGGTTGCGCCACCCGCCCCAGCGGTGTTTCTGCGCCGAGGTTTTCCAGGTAGTCGTCGGTGAAGCGCTGGCCGGCCAGGTTCAGTGCGCTCCATGTAGGTCCTGGCGCCACTGCGTTGGCTCGGATGCCCTTCTTCACCAGGTGCGGGGCGATGGACTTGGTGAAGACCACGACAGCTGCCTTGGAGGCGGCGTAGTCCATCATCAGGTCGCTTCCCTTGAGAGCCTCTTCCGAGGCCGTCGCGATGATCGAGTCACCCCGCGACATGTGCGGGACGGCTGCCATCACTAGGTGGAAGTAGGCGTAGACGTTGGTCTTGAAGACCCGGTCGAAATCCTCTGACGTCAACTGGTCCAGTTCGGTCTGGCTGTTGAGGTAGGCGGCGTTGCTGACCAGGATGTTCAGGCCGCCGAGTTCCTCGACCGTGCGGCGTACTGTTTCGGCGCAGAAGTCGGCGTCGCACAGGTCGCCGGGGAGCAGGAGGCAGCGTCGTCCCAGGGCGTTGACCTCTTGCTGGATGTGTTTGGCGTCTGGTTCTTCTTCGGGCAGGTACACGATCGAGACGTCGGCGCCTTCCCGGGCGTACAGGAGGGTGACGGCGCGTCCGATGCCGGAATCTCCACCTGTGATCAGCGCGACCTTGCCTGCGAGTTTGCTGGCCGGCTGGTAGTTCTCGGCCCGGTAGCGGGGAGCGAGGTCCATCTCGGACTCGAGTCCTGGGCGCCGCAAGCGCTGTACCGGGTAGGGCGGGAAGAGTTCGCCAGACACCTGGGCTGCGGCGGACGCGGCGTTGGGGGCACCGGCGGTGCTATCTGTCATGGGAGGGTTCTCCTAAGAACGTTTTGCGGCCTGCTGCCTGAGGGGGGCGCCGGTAGCCAACTCAGTCGGTGGAGAGAGCGCCGATCAGACGTCCAGCTTCAGAAGTGTCGAGAGCGTCGGCAGCGTGCGCGAGGGGCGAAGCCGACCTGGTCTGTGCCGTCGATGACCGGCAGGCGCGTGACTTTGTGCCGGGACACGGCCGTGAAATTCTCGTCCACGCCATCGTCTGCCCCGATCGTGACGGCTTCACCTGGCACGAGAGTGTCAGTCTTCACTTCGGCCGGATCGAGCCCGGCGCCGAGAACCTTCACGACGAGGCCCCGGTCGGTCATGACGCTGACGCACCGGTGTCCTCACCACCGACAGGCAGGGTGCCCACCTGAAGCTCCTCCAGCGGCGTGCCACTGCGAGGGTGCCGTCGTGCGCCTGCACTGCGACCGCCGTTCGTGGTGTCCCGAGCCCTTGCCGTGGCCATGGTGAAGCGCCGCCCTCTCTCCGAATCGGATGCTCCAGCGCGCCCTTCTGCGTCGGAGCTGCTGGTTCGGGTGACCAGGTTTGGTGCCCGTGAAACAGGTTGACCCGGATTTCCTTATGCTCGCTGTGATGCCTATTGGCTTTGCCGGGCCGGGCCAGCCGACGACCTGCCGCTCATGAGCGCCTCAAAGCTTGGCCAGGTCGGTTGCTTGACCAGTTCGTCACCGCTTCTCTCCGTCCGTGTTCCACAATGCCGAGTCGCACTACAGGGTGGACGCCCTTTCGGGGCTCTTCACAATCGAGGGTGAAGTTGGGGTCGGAAGCCGCCTGTCTCGAGTAGTGATCTGGCGATGTAGTTCGTCAGGTTGCGGAAGCCGAGGGCGGAGCCGCGGAGGTGTTCGAGGCGGCCGTTGATCGCTTCGGTGGGGCCGTTGGATGTGCCGGGCCTGTCGAAGTAGACGAGCACGTCGGCGGCGCGCTTGGTCAGGGTGCGGCCGAGCGTGATGATCTCGCTGAACGGACTGGGGACGCCTCGGCTGATCGACTCGATCAACTGCCTCATCAGCTCGCGGCCCCCGGTTCGGTCGGGCTCACGGTAGGCGGCGATCATCCGCTGGTAGATGCCCCAGGTGGCTTCGACCTCGACGTGGGCGTCGGCCGCGAACAGCTCCGTCAGCCGGTGCTGCTGGGCCTCGGTGAGCAGGTCGGCGCCGGTGTGCAGGGTGCGTCGCGCGGCATACAGTGGATCGCCGGTGCGGCCTCGGTCCCGGTGGGTGGCTTGCTGGACCCGGCGCCGGGCGCTGATCCAGGGCGTCGCCTGCCAGACGGACGACGTGGAAGGGGTCCAGCACCGGCACAGCCTCGGGTAGCTCTTCGGTGGTGGCGGTCTTGAACCCGGTGAACCCGTCCATCGCGACGACCTCGATATTGTCGCGCCAGGACTTGTCCCGTTCGGCGAGCCAGGCCTTGAACGCCTGTTTGGAGCGGCCGGCGACCATGTCTAGAAGCCGCGCCGGCCCGGTGCCGTCGCGGATCGGCGTCAGGTTGATGATTACGGTCACGTACTTGTCGCCACGCCGGGTGTGCCGCCAGACGTGCTCGTCCACGCCGATGACCTGCACGTCGTCGAAGCGGTGCGGATCGTCGATCAGGACCCGGCGGCCCTCGGCCAGGACCGCGTCGTTGGAGGTGTTCCACGAGACCCCCAGAGCGTCGGCGACGCGGGCGACACTCAGGTGTTGGCACACCAGGGCTTCCAGCGCCCATCACAGGCCACGTCGCGACAGCGTCGCCCGCGGCTCGGCGGCCCGCGACGTGTCCTGGCGCCACACGTGACCGCACCCGGTGCACCGGTATCGGCGGAGGCTGACCTCCAACACCGTGGGCCGCCACCCGAACGGCTCGTGCGCCAACCGCCGGACCACCGTGTCCCTGGTCGCGCCCTGGCATCCGCAGCGACGACACCATCTGTCGGGCTCGACAACCCGGCACCGGAGAATCGCCCGATCGGGCTCCAACCGCTGCCCGAGCGCTTCGAGCCCGAGATCATCAAGACGAGCGAACGTGGTCAGGTCAGGGCGGGCGAAGGTAGCGTCAGACACGTCGAGGTCTTCCAGATGGACGGCATAGTCACCTCCATCCTCGGGAGACCTCGACCCCTACCCGGCCACCGACGCGCCGACCGGTCTACACCCTCAACTGCGACTGCGAAGAGCCCAAATAGCCCCCGGTGCGAGGGTCGGCCCGCGTGCTACGTTCGGGCCATGACTAGACCCGGTGAGATCCTCGGCAGCGTGGTCGCCGCCAGCGAGCGCGAACAGCTCGAGACGTTCCTGGATTACCTGCGCGACGCCGTCGTGCGCAAGGCCCGCGGGGTGTCGGAGGAGGACGCCCGGCGCAGCCCGGTGCCGACCGGCACCAACCTCGGCGGCCTGATCAAACACCTGCGGTGGGTGGAACTGGGCGGGTTCGCCGAGCAGATCGGGCAGATCCCCGCCGCGGAGCTGCCCACGCCGCCGTGGACCGACGCAGACCCGGAGGCCGACCTGCGGCTGGAGCCGAACGAGAAGCTCGACGACGTCATCGGCGCCTACCAGGCGGAGTGCGACCGCTCCCGCGAGATCGCCGCCCAGCACAGCCTCGACTACGCACCGCGGGGCAGGGAGCTGACGTTGCGGTGGGTGTACCTGCACGTGATCCTGGAGACCGGCCGGCATGCGGGCCACGCGGACATCCTGCGCGAGATGATCGACGGCAGCGTCGGCGACTGACGGCTCGCGGCGCGTCGTCGGTCCGTGTTCCGGTCGTCGGAGGCGGCGTTACACCGGTATCGGCGGAGGCTGACCTCCAACACCGTGGGCCGCCAAAGCAGGCCCTCTACCACTACCTGCACCAACTGCATCAGTACCTCTTCGTCGAAGGGGCCCGGCAGCCCGCCCCTCGTCGATAGCCCGTGCGGGCGTGCGGGCGTGCGGGCACCGGTCCGCTCCGGGCGCCGCAGCTGAGGGAGCACGGACACAGGCCCGGTAGCGGGACTGGCGACGTGCAGGGTGCCAGGCCCTGATCGGCCCGACCACGGACACCATGATCACAACATAGGCCCGCTGCGAGAAGGGCCATGAGAAAGCAAGCCGGCAGTAGAACTCCCGGCTGCTCGGTGACCGGGCCTCCAGCAGTATGTGGAGAGCCGAGGTGTTTGTCATCTCGCCGACCGCGTACGCGGCTGTCATGGCCGCGGCCACCAACTCGAACCTGCCGACGTGAGCACTCTCAATCGCGATCAGGGCATCGCGGTGCCCAGCGGCCTATTGGCCTGCCCGAACCCGTCGATATCGTCAATCGGGCCTGATCGCTGTCCGATACGGCAGCGTTCGGCTGGAACTTCACCATCAGCACCAAGTCTTCCCGATTGCCCGGTACCCCGGGGAAGCATGCGCCCACTAAGACCGTCGCGGTCGTGCGGTGCCTACCGGGGCATGGCCACCTTGCATAGCGGCGGTTGGGGGTCGCGGACGTTGTAGACCGAGCCCGAGTCCCCCGTAGGGTCGAGGAAAGCGGCCGTTCCTCCCTTGGCGCCGACGTAGAGTACGACGTTTCCTGTCGCCGACTGCCCCGGCTTATACGTCCTGTTGAGCTTCGCGAATCCGTTGGAGTCACCCTGCCTGTTCGCCTCCGTCGGAGGGTGTTCTGCGTTCTCCCACGTCGCAAGGACGGCCGAGAAATCCCCGGCCTCCTTGTCCGTGTTCTTCATAGTGAGGCGGATGACGGCGTATCGCCCGGCTCCCGTCACGGGCCGGCCGAGTTCTGCCCGAGTCGGGTATTTCACGCTGACGACCGTAGCCCGCATTATGTTCGAACCGTTCGAGAAGGTCCCGCTCTGGCCCGACTTCAGCGTAGGGGCGTGGACAGCCTTCCTGCTCGCCGCAGAGTTGCCCGCCCCTGCGGACCCCGTAGCCGACGCTCCGTGCGTGCCGGTCGGTGCATCGCCCGAGGAACAGCCGCTCACGAGCACCGTGACGAGAGCCGCGGGCGCAGCCAACGACGCGGCCCTACGGATGCAGTTGCTCATCGTCACTCCCCTGAACAGCGGCCTCCGCAGCCGCATGAGGACGTAAGCGTAAGACACGGCCAAGCAGAGCGGCTGCCCGGATGAACACGGGGACGCTTGGTCCCTGCCTGGTTGTTGCAGCGACGGTGTCCGAGCAAGAGTTCGGCCAGACGGCCCGCGGTCATCTCCCGCCCGAGACTCAGCCTCCGCAGCGCATCCGCCTGAGTGTCAGTCAGCCCCGCTTCCCGGGCCAGCTCCTTGAGCTCAGCATGCACCTGGGCGCGGATCGCGAACAGGCAGTCGTAAAGCTCTTCGGTCAGCTGCCGATCATCCATGACCCACGCAATACATGGATATTCCAATTACTTGAAAATCCATGTACTGCGTGGGGGGTGCCGCCGTGCCGGAGCAGCTCCCAGTGCGCCACGGTGACGCGCATCTGCCAGTCGGCCGACGTTCGCGTCGGCCCGCGCCCGTCCGGCTGTCAGCTCAGACCGGGAGCGGCAGACCGGCTGCGTGGAAGAGGCGGTCGCGGGAGGCCGCGGCCTCGTCGAATACGGTGTCGCCTCCCTTCAGTACACCGTTCTCCTTGAGGACGTCACCGGCCACCACGACCAGGTCGACATTGCCGGCGTGGCCGCCCGCGACGATTGTGGCCGCGACGTCCGTGGCGGGGAGCATGTTGGCGTGATCGAGGCGGATCATGATCAGGTCGGCCTCCTTGCCCGGGGTCAGGCTGCCGGTGCGGTCGTCGATGCCCGCGGCCCGGGCGCCCTCGATGGTCGCGAAGGACAGCAAGTCGGCGGCGTTGAACGTGGGCAGGCCAGGAGCACGGTCCATGGGTCCGGCCGCACCGGCGAGGATCAGCTGCTGATAGGCGAGCGTTGCCCGCATGACGCCGAACATGTCACCGCTCACGATCGTCTCGGTGTCCACGCTGAGGCTCGGGCGGATACCGGCGGCCAGCAGCCGGTTGGTGGCCGGCTGGCCCAGGCCCGGCATGAAGACCTCTAGGGCGCCGGCCACGGAGGCGGTGGCGCCGCGTGCGGCCAGCATCCGCAGCTCCTCGTCGGTCGACGTGCACAGATGGATGAACGTCATGTCCGAGGCGAGCAACCCGGCCTCCTCCAGCTGCCGTACGGCCTGCTGCTCCGCCCCCCACTCGCCGAGGCCCACGTGCATGCTGATGCGCAGTCCCAGCTCACGGGCGAGCCGGACGTCCTGCTCGGACACATCGGGGGTGGACAGCTCCGGTCCGCGGAGCATCGCGTTGAGGGTCACCCGCGCCGAGTCGTCGAAGAGCACCTCATCGCGGATGCGCCGAATGTCGGCGGGGTGAGTGCGGGCACTGCCGAATTGCCACTGCTCGGCCTCCGTCGACGGCCAGCCGTGGTCGAAGACGGCGCGGATGCCCGACTCCCAGTGCGCGGCGATCGCGGCGTCCGAGTGCTCGGGGCTGTTGCTGATGTGCGACTCGTCCCGCACGGTCGTCACCCCCGAGTCGAGGGACATCAGGTCCGCCGCCAGGTTGCCGACGTGTACGTCCCGGGGATGGAAGTACTGTCCGAGGCCGATTTGCACCTGACTGCGGTACTCCTGGTAGGTCCAGGCGGGGCCGAGGTTGCGCAGCGCTCCCTGCCAGTTGTGGCGGTGGGTGTCAATGAAACCGGGCAGCACGGCGTTCCCTGTGCCGTTGATGACCCTGGCCCGGTCGTCGGACAGGTCCCGGCCGATCTCGAGGATCCTGCCGTCGGCGACGAGGATGTCGCCCACGAAGTTGCCGAGCTTGTCGTCCTGTGTCATCAGGTACGCGCCCTTGATGAGGATGCGTTCCTTGTTCTGCGGCTGGTTCTGGGACACCTGTGTTCCTTTCGTGCCTTGGGCGGCACTGTGTTGCTTGTTCATCGGGAGAGGGATGGTGGGGCGGGTCCGCGTCCGGCCGGGCGCGGACGTGGATCACTTCGCAGGGGTGCCACGCGGGCGCCGGGAGGCAATCCAGACGGCGCCGAACGTGAGCAACGCGCCGAGCACGGTGAGGACGGAGGGAGATCGACCGCCCGAAGGGACCAGGAAGTCCAGGGCGATCGACCCGGTGAGCTGCCCCGCGACAGAGGCCATGCTCAGCAGCAGGACACCGATCCGGCGCACCAGGAATGCCGAGGCGCCGATGAACACCACGCCGCACAGACCGCCGAGGTAGACCCACAAGCTGGTGGGCAGCGGTTGCCCCGGGGCCCCCTGCACGAGTGTTTTCAACCCCCAGGCCACGACAAGGAACACCGCGCCGACAAGGAAGTTGAGCCAGGTCGCTGCGAGCGGCGAGCCCGACGCGGCCGTCGTCGCTCCGTTCAGGGATTGCTGCACACCGAGGAGGAAGCCGGCGACGATGGCGGCGAGGGCCGGCAGGATGATCGTGGCCGGCGCGAGAGTTTCGGCGAAGCGGGGCAGGGCGGAGACGACTGCGGCCACCAGGATGACGGCCGCTCCCGTGAGCCGGGCAGCGCCCGGGCGCTGCCGCAGGCCGCCGCCGATACCTCGGCTGTCCACGACCAGACCGCCGAAGGTCTGACCGGCGATGGCCGACACGGTGAACACGGCGATCCCCGTGACCAGCGCGGCGGTGGACTGAGCCAGGGCGAAGATGCCGCCGAGCACACCGGCCAGCAGGTACCGGCGGGGGAGCCGGCCGTCCCGTGAAGCGTCGGCCAGGCTGCGCAGTGCGCCGCGCAGCCTGGGGGAGAAGAGCGCGAGGAGGGACAGCAGGACGAGTCCGCCCGAGAAACTGATCGCCGCCGCTGCGATGCCGTCGTGGAGACGATGGCTCAGCTCGCCGTTCAGACGGGCCTGTACCGGTACCACCATGCCGGCTGCGATGGCCGCCACGACGGCCGGCGAACCGCCGCGAGGCACGGATGGGCGGGACTGTGGCGTCGGCCGGAGACCGGGCCCACCGGGACGGCGATGACCTGACCCGGGTGGTGCGGTGGGAGTACTCATGTCGAAGTTCCTCAAGAAGGGTTGCGGCCGGACAGGGCCCGGCCGACCCGGCCGCTGATCGTCGGTCGGGTCCGCCTGCGGCGGGGCCTGGGGCGCGGGTCTCTCAGAAGTCCGTCCGCGCGATGTCGTCGAGGAGTGACGGTTCTGTGGGAGACCAGCCCAGGACACGCCGGGCCGTGTCGCCCGAAGCCTGCTGGTCAAGGAGAAGGGCCTCGCCGAGCAGGCCGAGCCGGTCGAGTGTCTGTACGACCGGCTCGGGCTCGACGCGTCCGGCCAGGCCGACAGAGCGGCTCACGGCTTCGGTGATCTCCCGTACGGTCGGGTTCGCGCCGCTGGCGCCGATGAAGTACGAACCGGCCGGGGCCTTCTCCAACGCGAGCACGTAGAGCTCGGCCAGGTCGTCCACGTGCACGGTGCTCCAGTGCTGGTCACCGGGACCGATCATGGTGAGTGCCGGAGTGTTTCCGGCGGTTCGCGGACCGGCGACGACGGCGTTCAGCAGTCCGCCCCCATGGCCGTACACCACCGCCGGTGCGATGACCGAGGTCCGGACGCTCTGCGCGTCGCGCACGAGCTTGCCGAGCGGCACCCGCCAAGCGGTCAGCCGCGGGGCGTTCATGCCGGCCGACTCGGTGATCGCCGAACCGCTGCCGTGCAGCCAGACGCCGGTGGTGTGCACGAATGGCCGGTCCGTGTCCCGCAGCGCACGCAGGAAGCTGGTGACGGCCACCTCGTCGACGGTCGCGCTGGTTTCATCGCCCGGTGACGCCACGTGGATCACGCCGTCGCTCGCAGCCGCGAGTTGCTCCAGGGCGACGCCGTCTGCCAGGTCGGCAACCGCCGGCTCGGCGCCCTTGGCCCCCACCAGCTCGGCCTTCTCGGCGGAGCGGACCACGGCGGTGACTTGGTGGCCGCCGGAGACGAGCCGATCGAGCACCGCGGCTCCGATGTAGCCGGTGCCGCCGGTGAGTAGTACGCGCATGGTCATCCTCTTTCGCTGACATTTCCTGGTGGGTGTGTGTTGGCCCGCATGGAAACAGTCGCTCTGCCCGGCTATCGTGTCCAACGAATGTTTTCGAATGCTCGATCGGATGTATCGATTAATAAGGATGGGTGTGGACCAGAAGCGGCTGGAGTACTTCATCACCGTCGCTGAGGAGCTGAACTTCACGCGGGCGGCCCAGCGGATGCACGTCACTCAGTCCACGCTCTCAGCCGGCATCAAGGCTCTGGAGCAGGAACTCCGGACCGAGCTGCTTCTCCGCTCCACGCGGTCGGTCAGACTGACGGAGGCGGGTTCGGCCTTCCTCCCTGAGGCGCGGACCGCGATCGAGGTACTCGATCGGGCCCGGGCGGCAGTGGAGCCACTGGCCACGGGGCTGCGTGGCAGCCTCACGGTGGGCGTCCTCAGCGGGCTGACGGTAATCGACGTACCCGCGCTGGCCGGTGCATTTCACCGGCGTCACCCCGAGGTCCGGTTCCGTACCGAGACCTCCCCGCGGGGAACCTCCGGGCTGATCGAGCGGATCAAGGAGAGTCACGTCGACGTGGCCTTCGTGGGAGCCGACATCAAGGACGCACACCTAAGATCGAGGGCCATCAAGAGGTACGAGGTCCAGCTGTTGGTCCCCGCCGATCACCCGTTGGCCCGCCGGAGGAGCGTGCGGCTCAGTGACGTCGCCGGCGAAACCTTCATCGACATGCCCGCAGGTTTCGGGCAACGCCAGATCGTCGACGACGCGTTCACGAGGCAGGAGTTGTTCCGGCGGGTCCTCATCGAGGTCTCGGACATCACCACGATCGCGGACTTCGTGGCGCACGGCCTGGGCGTGGCGCTGTTGCCCCCGGACTTCGCCGCGGCGGCCGGGGGCGCCATTAGCACCGTCCCTCTGGCCGACGCCCGACTGGCCTGGACGCTCAGCGTGGTCACCTCCGCGACGCGTCCGCCGACGCGGGCGCTGCATGCCTTCCTCGACCTGATCCCGCACCACATCCGCCGCGACCGCGTGTTCTGAACGGACTTCCCCGGCCGTATGCGAATCACGCCCCCAGATCCACCGGGCTCCCGGGCTCCGCGTGGAAGTGGAACGGGGCGCTTGCTCATGACTGAGCTCCGGTTGAAGGCGTTCATGGAGATCGAGCACGGGCCCGAGACAGCCACGTATCGGTGGCTCGTAGGTCTCAACGAGTGTCGTTTGTCGAGATGAGACCTAGGCAGCCAGCACCGGGGCCTGACAGTCCGGGCACTGCAAAAACTCGGCTTCCTCGCCGAACAACGCGGTGACGCATCCGCGGCCCTGTCCTGTCCCTGCACCACCAGGGCCTCTCCGTCGCCCGTGACAGCGGCGACCCCCGCGCTGTGGCTCTCGCCCACGAGGGCCTCGCCGGGGCATACGTCCTCGCGGGTCAACCCATGCAGGCCGCCCGCTTTCTGGGCACAGCTACCCGAGCCCGGGAGTCTTCCGGCGCCGCGCTTCCGGAGGCCGAGCGCGGCGATGTCGAACGCATCACAGCCAAGGCCCTCGCGGCGCTGGGCACAGAGATGTTCGCTGCTGAGTTCTCTGCCAGCATCGATGATGATCCCAACGCAGGACGCCATGGCGGGGTGACGAGGAGAGAGGGCTGAGCTTGAGCCACCGTTCTAGCGCGGGCCCACCCCGGTCATTCGTAGACGCCTCACGGCGCCAAGAGCCAAGCCGCGGCGGCGAATGGTGCGGGGAAGGCTCTCTGTTCGTCGTCCAGATGGGCGATGGGTCAGGGGGCGGTCCCGTCGCCCACCACACGGGAGAAGCCGAGCTTGTCGACGGCCTGGTAGTAAGTCCAGGCCGTCCCGTTGCACGTGGTCCTCGTCGCGCCGCTGTACCTCGCGCACACTCTTTTCAGGTCTTCGTAGAAGGCGCTGTCGATGCGGGCTTTGTTGGTGTTGTAGGTGCCGGCTTCCTTGTAGTTGCGGTACCCGAAGTCGTGCCGGGCGCAGGCCGTTTTGAAGGGGAAGCCCAGGGGGTTGTCGGGCGAGCTGGAGCAGTAGTCGGTGGACCAGTTGAACCGATACGTGCTCCAGGCCTGCCGGTTTGCGTTGGCCGACGCCCAAGTGTTGTAGCTGCCCGCGTCGGTCTGGGTCCACTGGCTGAGTACCTGCGCCTTGTCGGCGGGCACGGCGGAGGCGGGGGCGGTGACTACTCCTAGTGCCAGTGTGAAGGAAGCTGTGCTTACGGCGAGAGCGGTCAGGCGAGTGCGCATGGGGCCTCCTGCGGGGGATGGCACTTCCGTCTCAACAAGCGCTTTCATTCCCACAGTTGGTGCTTCAATAAACGAGACGTCCGCGTGAACTCCCTTTGACCGACAGGGGTTTACGCCCCCCGTGTGCCACTGCGTGTCCGGCCCTACCGGTGGGCCGGGGGAGGGCAGGGGCATCCAGAGGCGCGAGCGGAGCGCGCCGGCCGTCCCGAGCAGGAAGGCATCCGGCCCCGGACAACGCGCCGTCGATGCCACGCACCGCGCACGCAGCGAATCCGACTGCCAGAGCACATTTCCGCCCTCTTCTTGCCCAGTTCATCGCTGAGCTCGGCCGCCGCCTGGCCGACCGGCTGGCCCGTCAGCCGCGCGAACGGGGAGATCTCATCGACCTGGTGGATCAATACCGGCGCCCGGTTGTCGCAGTGAAGGGCTCGCTGGACCTGATGACCGAGAACGGCAGGGCCATGGCCCGAGTGCTGATGGCGATGGCGATGGTGATAACGAGCAAGAGCAGTGTGGATACCCACCGGCAGGTGGCGCGGGAGCGACTGCGAAGGGTCCAAGAGGGTCGGAGCCTGCCTGAGCCTGCCCAGTAATAGGCCCGTCGGCTGGCAGGACGCCCGACCTTGCTCAAGGGTGCGCCTGCGGCGCGCCAGGCGGCTTCCGCCGCAACGGCGGGCCGGACGTGCGGCCTTGCTCCCGTCCGCACGGCCACCACCCTGCGACCGCAGGCAA
Organism: Streptomyces sp. A18; assembly: GCF_059026065.1. Taxonomy (NCBI): domain Bacteria; kingdom Bacillati; phylum Actinomycetota; class Actinomycetes; order Kitasatosporales; family Streptomycetaceae; genus Streptomyces; species Streptomyces sp. A18. The sequence goes on from NZ_JBWLKL010000035.1 coordinate 42,300, forward strand.
CTTCGAGCGTGAGCAGGCCGCCCGGGTCGTGAGCCACTTGCCGGGCCCGGTCATCGGGGTCGTTGAGGCGGGCTCGGTGCCGGTAGCCGCGGCGGGCGAACGTCCGCCGCGATCAGCCTGGCTGGTGTGGTCAGCCGGGGCAGGAAGTTCGGCTGGCGGATCACGCACAGCCTGCCTGGCTCGGCCAGGTCAGGAGGTGATGAGGCGGCTGGTGAAGCCGTCGCGGATGAGGGATTCGTACGCTCCATGCACGTCCATGAGGACCTCCCACTGAGACCACTTGGCTACCTACATTTCTCATTTCGGGGGCTGACACTAGCCGTCGGCCTTGGGTCGAGGGTGGCCACGATCAGGCCGGTCAGTGCGGTGACCGAGTCGTCGGCGGTCGCCCGTTGCCGGTTCAGCTCGGCAGCAATCGCCTCGGCCGCACCCAACATGCCGACGCAGCGCAGCCGTAGGGCTCCGGGGGTGAGGCGGGAGTGCGGCTGCAGCGCGGCAGCCATCAGGTCCGTGTAGCTGTCGATCAGTTCGTGCTGGATCGCTTCCATATCCGGGTTACCCCTCAACGCGGCGGAGACGGCGCTGAGTTCAGGCATGTTGGTGGCGCAGGTGAAGTATGCGGTGCTGAGGGCGTGGGCCACCTCGTCAGCGGTGGGTGCAGCATCCTGCAATGTCTGTGATATCGCGGCCCGGTGACGTTCGTCGAGTCGCTGGTAGAGCGCGAGCAGCAGACCGGGGCGTGTGCCGAAGTGGTCATATGTGATCGGCCTGCTCACCCCGGCCGCCTCTGCGAGGGTGACCAGAGTCAGGCCGTCGGCCCCCTGCGTGCGCACGAGTGCCACAGCGGTGTCGAGCAACTGTTCCTGCCTTGCCTGCTTGGACGCGTTGGGAAACCACTGTGGGGCAACCGGAATCAGTACTGATCCTGGGCGGCTCGGGCCAGGCGGGTGCGGGGGCCGCCGCCCTCCTGCGCCGATGGCACCCGGCACTGCCGCTGACGATCGCGGGGCGCGACATCGACCGTGCACAGCGGGTGGCTGACGAGCTCGGCGCCGCAACGGCTGTGACCATTGATCTGGCAAGCGGCGATGTCGGCCTTCCAGCCGGTCACCGCTACTTGGCAGTGGTCGCCGCGCTGTGGGACGACCATCTGCACGGGCTGCGCTATGCGCAGCACCACCAAGTGCCCTACCTCAGCATCTCCAGCGGCCTGGTGGAGATCGCACCGGAGGTCGTCGCGAGCGCCCAGCGGGCGAGTGCCTCAGCGGTCCTGTTGGCCAGTCACTTCTGCACCGGTGCCGGTTCACGGACTACTCCGGGTGAATGGCCCACTCCAAGGGTGAAAGAATGGCCCACATATTTGGGCTGCTTGGATCTTAGGGTCGGAGGTGACCATCGTGGCGCACGGCAGCGCCCACCTTCCGGACTCGGAGGAACCTCTGATGCAAGCCATCATCGTCCAGGACCGCGAGGCCGGCGCCAACGGCCTCGCCCTCGCCGAGCTGCCCCATCCGCACGCCGCGGAGAATGACGTCATCGTGATGGTCCACGCCGCCGGTTTCACGCCGGGCGAGCTGGACTGGCCCGGCACATGGACCGACCGGGCGGGACGCGACCGGACCCCGAGCGTGCCCGGCCACGAACTGTCCGGCGTCGTCACGGAACTCGGCTACGGCACCACCGGCCTGACCATCGGGCAGCGCGTATACGGCCTGACCGACTGGGCCCGCAACGGCACTCTGGCCCAATACACCGCAGTCGAGGCGCGCAACCTCGCCCCGCTCCCCGCCGATGTCGACCACGTCACGGCCGCCGCACTGCCGATCTCGGGACTCACCGCCTGGCAGGCCCTGTTCGACCACGCCCACCTCCAAACCGGGCAGAGCGTCCTCATCCACGGTGCCGCGGGCGGCGTCGGCTCGATCGCCGTGCAGCTGGCCCGCGCGGCCGGCGCGCGGGTGATCGGCACCGGGCGCGCCGACGACCGCGACACTGCACTCGGGCTGGGCGCCCACGCCTTCGTCGACCTCCAAGCCGAGAAGCTGGAGGACATTGGCGACGTCGACGTGGTGTTCGACGTGATCGGCGGCGAAATCCTCGAGCGTTCCGCCGCTCTGGTTCGCCCCGGCGGCACCCTGGTCACCATCGCCGAGCCCGTCAGGGTCCATCCGCGCGACGGACGCGCTGTCTTCTTCGTCGTCGAACCCGACCGCGTCCATCTGAGCGACCTTGCCCAACGGGTACGGGACGGACGCCTCAAGCCGATCATTGGTGACGTGCGGCCGCTCGACGAGGCGGTCGCCGCCTTCACGCCGGACAAGCGGACTCCCGGCAAGACGATCATCCGCGTCGCCGAGGACTGAGCCAGCGAGCCGCCGGGCCGCGTCAGCTCGGCGGCCGCCCGGCACCGGGATAGGGCCGTGGCACCCGACAGCGCGTACGAAGTCTGCCCCGTGCGATCCAGAACCGTTCGCCGACAAGATCGTGCGCATCGCCTGGCTCATTGCGGCCTGCTGAATGGCGGTCGGGAGGGTCGCGGTCTGACCGCAGGTCAGACGCTCTAGTTGGCCACTGAACGTGCTTGTTGGACACGGGGCGTTCATTCGCGCCCGGCGTCTTTCGCCTCGGGCTGCTCCCCGAAAGCGTGTACGCGCGCTTGCCCCACGGACACCCGGGCGTCGTCCTTCCTCCCTCGGACGGCATCCGGGTCTTCGCGTCACGGGTGGCCGGCGTGCCGCCTACCGCTCCAACGCCTCCCAGAAGCGGTCGACGATGTTGTCGACGTACCGCTGTCCGCCGTCGCCGACGGCCGAGTTGGAACCGGCCCGGCTGAGCGTTGCGGCCAGCAAAGTCTGGTACTCGTCGTGCATGGTGCGCAGCGGGTTCTTCAGGTTGCGGTGGTCCAGGGAGGCGAGTTTGGCGATGTCCTTGATGTGGGCCTGCCAGCGGGTAGAGACCGCTTCGGTGAGCAGGCGCGCGAGTTCGCCCTCCAGGCCCGTGACGGCGATCAGGTCGCCAGGGGACAGGCCGAGGAAGCTGCCGAGCTTGGCGGACTGCTGGGCGTCTCCGCTCCAGCGGCTGGTGGCCTCCATCTGCTGGTAGGTCTCGTAGGGCAAGCCGGTCGCGTCGGCGACGTCGTTCGCGGCGACCCCGCGGGCGAGCCGGTGCTCGTGCAGGGTCCGCGGCCGGCCCATCAGCTCACCGGGCGCGCACCACAAGGCGCCGGCCAGTGCGGTGAGTTCGCTCGCGTTCGGCGCGGCGACGCCGCGTTCCCACGCGCTGATGTGGTCAGGGGTGATGTGGGTCATGCCGTACGAAGCGTTCATGCCGTACGCGACGTGCCCGGGGGCCATCCCGAGTTTCTCGCGCAAGGTCCGGGCGGCACGCGCGTTGAAGGGGATCGGTGGATGCACGGACAGAGAGTAGGCACTTACGGACGGCGACAGCATGTCCGCTGTCGCCTGCGTCCGCTTTTGGTGGTGTAGATCCGCAACGATTTTGTAGGAACACACATATTGATCACCAAGTGGGGACTGCCTCAAGTCCGCCATTTGTCACCGGAATTGAGAATTCCGTCACGCCGCGTATGATCCACCCCCGAGGTGCCGCATGTACGTTCGCACTATTCCTTCACAGGCGCCTGCGGCGGCATCTGACAACCCCGAAAATCCCCCTCTCTGTTAGGTCCAGGAGACGCAGTCATGCAGACCAGCACGGGGCCGGCCGCGCCGCCCGCCAGATCCGGTGGCCCCCTCGACCGGTTCTTCCAGATAAGTGAACGCGGCTCTACGTACGTCCGCGAAATACGCGGCGGGGTCGCCACGTTCTTCACCATGGCCTACATCCTGGTGTTGAACCCGATCATCCTCGGCAGCGCCGAGGACAAGTTCGGTGAGCAACTCGACGCCACCCAATTGGCCACTGCCACCACCCTGGTGGCCGCGATGATGACGATCATCATGGGCTTCGGTGGCAACCTCCCCCTCGCCCTCGCCGCAGGCCTCGGTCTCAACGCCGTCGTCGCCTTCCAGATCGCCCCGCTGATGAGCTGGGACGACGCGATGGGCCTGGTCGTCCTCGAAGGCCTGCTGATCTGCATCCTGGTGATGACCGGTCTGCGGCAGGCCGTCATGCATGCCATCCCGCAGGCGCTCAAGCAGGCCATCAGCGTCGGCATCGGCTTGTTCATCGCGTTCATCGGCTTCGTCGACGCCGGCTTCGTCACGCGCGTCCCGGACGCCGCGAACAGCACCGTCCCCGTCCAGATCGGCACCGGCACCCTCGCCGGCTGGCCGATGCTGGTCTTCTGCCTCGGCGTGCTCCTGACCGTGGTCCTCCTGGCCCGCAAGGTCACCGGCGCCATCCTCATCAGCATCGCAGTGATGACCATCCTCGCCCTGGTCGTCAATTCGGTCGCCGACATCAAGTCCTGGGGTCTGATCTCTCCGTCGCTGCCGGACAACGCGGTCGCGGCCCCGGACTTCGGGCTGCTCGGTGAGTTCGACATCTTCGGCTCGTTCGGTCAGGTCAGCGTGCTGACCGTGGTCCTGTTGATCTTCACGCTGATCCTGTCCGACTTCTTCGACACGATGGGCACCGTCGTCGGCGTCACAGCCGAGGCCGGACTCCTCGACGAGCGCGGCCAGGTTCCGAACCTTGGCCGCGTCCTGCTCGTCGACGGCGTCGCGGCCGTCGCCGGTGGCGCCGCCTCGTCCTCGTCGGCGACCACGTACGTCGAGTCCGCCGCGGGTGTCGGCGAAGGCGCGCGCACCGGTTTCGCCAGCGTGATCACGGGTGGTCTGTTCGCCGCCGCGCTCTTTCTCACCCCGGTCCTGACGATCGTGCCCCTGCAGGCCGCGTCGCCGGCCCTGGTCGCGGTCGGGTTCCTGATGATGACGCAGGTCAAGCACATCGACTGGGAGCGCTACGAGCTCGCCGTCCCCGCGTTCCTCACCATCGCCGTGATGCCGTTCACGTACTCCATCACCAACGGCATCGGCGCCGGTTTCGTCTCGCACGTCGTCATCAAGGCCTGCCTCGGCAAGGCCCGCGAGGTGCACTGGCTGCTGTGGGGTACCTCAGGACTCTTCCTCGTCTACTTCGCGATCGACCCGCTGGAACAGCTCCTAGGCCTGAAGTAGCAGCCGCCGAGCCGGGATGCACGCCGGGGCGCCCCATCCGGTCACGGGTGTGGGCGCTCGGGCGTTGTGCCAACCGGCCCCGTCGGCGGTAGGCCAGGGCTCTGGAGGGGCCGCTCGGCGTCGCCAGGGATCGCCTTCGACCGGAGGCGGCGCCCCATCCGGCCCGCGATGCCCGTCGTGTCGCCGCACCGGAGCCGCGTCGTACGACCGGCACCTTTCAGCGGAGCAGTCCCGGAGTCCCGGTCACGGAAGGGAGGACGTGGGCCGCTCCGGCGTCCCGCAGGGCGTCAACTTCAACTGACGCCAGCCGGAGACAGTTGAACAAGCACCACAGCACACCGGTCCCGCGAGAGTCGGAGCGCTCTCGCGGGGCACTGAGCGCGCTACTTGGCGATCGGTGCCAACTACACCGCTCAGTCACAGCTGGAGCGGTTCTTCTATCTCGACGACGTCGACTGTGCGTTGATCGGTAAGCGGCGTGGAGATCAGAACCGGCTGGGGTTCGCGCTTCAGATGTGCACGGTCCGCTATGTCGGGCGGTTCCTGGAGGACCCGCTCGCGGTGCCGTGGTCGTCATCGAGCACCTGGCGCAGGAGCTGGGCATCGAGGACGTCTCCTGTGTCAAGCAGTACACCGAGCGGTTGAAGACGGCGTACGAGCACGCGTGGGAGATCCGCGACGCGTACGGCTACCACCAGTACGAGGACCCGGTGTGGGGCCGGAAGTTCCGTACGTTCCTGCACGGCCGGGCGTGGATGAACGCCGAGGGGCCGGTGGCGCTGTTCAACCAGTCGGTGCACTGGCTGCGTCGGCACCGGGTGCTGCTGCCTGGGGTGAGCGTGCTGGCGCGGCAGGTCGCGGAGGTGCGTGGGGCCGCTGAGCAGCGGTTGTATGCGACGGTGGCGAGCGCGGCCCGCCGGGCGGACCCGTCGCTGCCTGCCGATGTGATCGCGCTGTTGAACGTGCCGGAGGGCAAGCGGCTGTCCGAGCTGGAGCGGATGCGCCGGTCGCGGACGTGGACCACCGGTAACGCGATGAAAGGCGCGCTGGAGCGCGTGGATGACATCGCCGCCTTCTGCCTGGGCAAGGTGAAGGTCGAGTCTGGGCTCGAAGGCGCCGAACCTGGCCCGGACCCCGGAGCCGAAGCGCACGGCGATGGTCACCGCGGTGGTCCGGTCGCTGGAGGCGGCGGCGATCGACGACGCGCTGGATCTGTTCGCGATCCTGATGCAGCTGAAGCTGATCAGTTCGGCGAAGTGGGCCACGGACAAGGACCGGCTGGCGACGATGCCGCGGCTGGAGAAGGCATCACGGGTGGTGGCGGCGGTCTACCGGGTGCCTGCTGAGCAGTTGGGGTTGGTCGAGAAGCACGGCGCCGACCTGGACGTGGCCGCGCTGTGGCGGGCGGTGGAGACGGTCGCCTCCCAAGAGGAGGTCAACGCTGCCGCGGCGACGGTGGAGGAGCTGGTCCCGTCCTGCGACGACACGGCCGAAGCGGCGGTGCGCGCGCTGCTGGCCGACCGGTACAACACCGTGCGGCCGTTCCCGGTGCTGCTCGGGGAGTCGCGGGCGCTGGGCGCCGCCTCGGGCGGGCGCCGGGTGCTGGCGGCGGTGCGGCCTGTTTGCAGCGTCCCGAGCAGAAGCGAGCGTCAAAGCGGCGCTCCAGTCCCGCCAGCCAGGTGAGCCCGCAGACCGGGCACTTTCTGGTCTGCATCCGGGAGGAGGCATCGCGGCGACCGCGGTCGGGTGCCTGCCTCTATTCGCGAGGCGTACGAGAAGGCCAAGTAGCAGGCTGCCAGAGCGTCCGCCCCGTCGGAGCGGGGCCCTGTGGTAGCGGCCGGAGCGCGTTCGTGCGCGGCGGTCCGCACTGGCTGCGGCGGGCACGCCGCCGCGCCCTGGCTCGCCTCGCCTCGGCTTCCCGGCCCGTGGCGCGCAGAGGGTGCGGTCGGCCGCATCGACGCATGCTGTCCGCCGGGCCATCGAGAAGGTGCACTCTGACTCTCTGGCCGGGCTGCTGCAGCCCGCCAATCTGGAACGGCTCACCCTGCGCGGCTGCCGCAGGCCATGGCCATTTGGAGTGCCGCAGTGACTCCGCCTACCGTTCACGCCCATGCGACGATGGAGTGGTCAGCGCAGGGTTTTCCCCCAACCTCAAGATTGAACACTGGGGCGTCGTTGCAACCGTCCTGGCCGTTTGAGTCGGAGCTTCATGTCTTACACAGACGATGTCACCTCATCGTGGACCAGGATCGTCCGCTGGCTGGAGAGTAACGCCCCTGCCAGCGCAGGAGCACTCAACCCTCCGGCCACAGATGCTGACATCCAACACTTGAACAACGCTCTCGGCTACCGCATACCTCGTGCTCTAGAGAGCTTGTTGCGCCTGAACAACGGAAGTACCGCAAAGGACTCGAGAACCCCCATTCCGGGAGGATTCCAGCTCATCCCTCACCTGGACTCCAAGGTCTTCCCCGGGGGAGAGGTGTTCCTCGACTGCCGGAGCATCATCGACCATCACCAAAATTTCCTTCGTATCGCCGGAGAAATCGACGACGAGGACTGGTGGAAGCAGTCGTGGGTCCCTGTGATGGCTGAGACGGATGCCCACTACGGGCTGCTCCTGGACGCCGGACAGACCGATGGGAGCACCCCGATCCTGGCCTACCGAGAGACTGACTACGCCAAATCCTATGCCTCGTCACTTGGGGAATTGCTGGGGGCTGTGGCCAACGCGCTGGAACACCCTGAGGGGGGCAGCGTGCTCACGCGCGGAGAGCACGCATGCGTCCGGGACGGCCGGGTGGTCTGGGACTGACAGGCTTTCGCCAAGCATGCGACGACGGCGGCCTCCAAGACCTGGTAGTGGTCTTGGAGGCCGCCGTCGCTCGGTGCCCAGACGCAAGCGGCAGTCTTCTGGGCCGTCAGGCCCGCTGCCGCGCGGCTGCCGGATTACGGCTTCTGCGCGTCCAGCCAGTAGCCGTCGCCTTCCAGGACCCGGTTGTTCCTCCGGAAGGTCGGGAACAGGCTCATCGACTGCGTGTTCTGGTGGTTGGACATGCTGGACCGGCCGCACGGTTCATTCCACGTCGGCACGTGGTAGCGAGAGACCGGCACGAGCCGCCACTTTCCGTCCGAGCCCTTCTGCGCGATGGTATTCAGGCACTCCCCACCTGAACTGACTCCAGGGGCAGGGGCGTTGGCGTTCTTGCCTCCCCAGGACTTGGGGGTGGCGGCACTCTGCCAGCTCGCGGCGAACGGAAACTCATCGCACGACGGCACATCGTTGGCGCCCAGTTCAGGTGACATGGTCGCCAGCGGGCTGCGCTCCCACGACGTCGGGCAGATCTTGTCACGGTTGTAGCCCACGATCGACTTGCTCGAGTTCGGCGGATCCGGCACCAGAACATCCTCCGAGGGGAAGGTAACTGGATCGCCGGTTCCCCGCAGACCGTAGTTGCCCGGAAGCCTGTTCTGGATTAGCCAGGCGTGGGCCGCAGCCGCCGGGAACTTCTTCGAGTTCATGACGTAGCTGGGCTTGTACCAGCTGAACACGCAGCCTGGCGTGGTCCTCACCTGTACGTCACAGCGGATGTCGAGGGGGCTCTTCTCGATGGTCGGCGTGCTGGCGGTGTTCACCCCGTCGAGCTTCCCGCGGAAGGTCCATCGACGGTTGATGACCGAGTGGTCGGTGCCTTTGTTCCACTTGATCTTCTGCGTGGCGGTGGCGGTGTGGGTGTCGCCCGCGGTGAAGGTCGTGCTTCCGGCCCACACCGGGTCCTCCTTTACGCAGTACCCACCCCAGCGTCAGGAAAGCCTGGGTGGACGCCGGCTACCGCACCACCGCCATCGACCACGGCGCCCGCCTCGGCATCGACGTCCACCCCGTCCAACGCCCGCCAGGCCTCAAGGGATTCAAGATCATCCCCAGACGCTGGACGATCGAACGGAGCATCGGCTGGCTCATGCACCACCGACGCCTCGCCCGCGACTACGAGACACACCCACACCGCTCCGAAGCCATGATCCACCTCGCAATGATCGACCTCATGGCCCGCAGACTCACTGTAGGTTCTCACTTTCGGTGTCAGGCACCGACGCTATGACCTGGACGTTCCCCTCCAGTCTCACGACGTGTCGGCAAGCGGCTGTCTCAGATCGATGTCATTTCCTCAGACTGCCCAGCCGGCTGCGCCGGACCTCATGAACCTGCATCGGCGGCCGTCCGTTCCATCCACTCCCGCACCTTCACTGCTTGCTCGATGCGGTTGACGATGTCCTTCTTGGACGCCGTATCCAAGGTCTCCGAATTCTTGTCGAAGGTGTCGGGAAGGACGTCGAGGAGACCCCAGATCTGCTCGCCGGTGCTGAGAGTCAGCAGTTGCTGGCACCTCCACTGCAGCGGCACCGCGGGACGGTGCGTGAGCCGCTGCACGAGTGTCGGGAACAGGTAATGCGTCGCTTCTGCCGCGAGGTGCTCTCGTAGCCAGTCGACCGGGAGCCGCTGGCTGAAGCCATGCATGGCGGCCTCCTGGGCCAGGTCCAGCAGCTGAGCGGTGTCGACGGCTCGGATGGTGCGGGGAAGGGTCGGAGTCATGTCGCGATGATGCCAAGAAGCCCTCGGAACACCGAGAGGTCGATGGGGTCGGGTTGCAATCTGTCAAGGAACTCGGCCCAGGCTTTCTCAAACTCGCCGGAGGTCACCCTTCCACGGACGGCTCGCCCTTTATGCGGATCCATTCGTGGGTGGTCTCGATGGCGTCGAGGAGGTCCTGGAAGGTGCAGAGATCCCGGTGCTGTTGTCGGACCTGGCCTGTTGCCATGTCCCCGTACTCAAGCTCGGCTTCCCCGCTGCTCCAGACGATGAGCACGGCGACGAAGTCATCGTTTTCGAGCGTCATCCAGGTGCTGTTCTTGGTTCGGCCGTCCTCGGGCGACTGTTGGACCGCACCCGTGATTCCGCAGGACTGCAGGCGTTCCTCATGCTCGGCGAACCAGGCCTGGAGCCTCTGCGGCAGTTCGACCGATATGGACTGCTTTTGTTCGCTTTGTCTCATGACTGGGCGATGAACCCTGCGGATCGGTCGAGCTGGAAAGGAGATCCGGCCTTGGTTGGTTCCCAGCCTCGGTCCCGTGCTTCTCGGATGCTGGCAGCAACGTGGGCTGGGCGGATGGGTACTGCCTCGGCACCCACCCAGTTGCTGGGATGGGCCTGGCCGCTGGTGACGATCAAGGTCGCGCCCGGCTGGCCGCCGCTGGCCGCTTCAACTGCATAGGTCATCGGTGTCCAGCAGAGTCCCTGGATGTAGGAGGGCTTCCTGCGGATCCGCCAGCGGTACTCGATCCCGTCAACGGTTATGCGCCGGGAACCCTTCTTGTTCAGCGCCATCTTCGCCTCCTCCGCTGTTGGACTCTGCTGTGTCGCCGCGGTCGCGAAAAGCAGGTTGCACGCGAACGTACCGAACGTCATCGCCGCCAAGCACCTTCGGGACTACGGATGGGTTGATCAGCCCATAAGTTGGTGTCAGTGCCGAGCGAACCGGCGCATCGCACCCACCCCGGGTGCACTCACCGCGATCGGAGAGCACCGTGAAGAACAGTCCGTTGTGGCGAGTGGTTGACAACGAGAGCGGTACCCAGTCCATCGTCAGCACGCCCTCCGAGGCGGTCGCGTTCGTCAACAGCCGGTTCGACACCGATGATGACGACGAACCCTTCAGCATCACCGAGGTCGGCCCTCTCCTTCCGAAGCCACTCGAGATCATCACCGCATGGGCCGCCGAGAAGGACGGCGAGCGAACCGACGGGCGTACTGCCCCGATCACCATCAGGCCGGTTGTGACGGACAACGCCAGCGAGTGCGACGACGTCGTGCTCTGGGGCGACGTGTACGTCTCCTGGGACCACGACATGTACACCGTCGAGGAGCCGGACAGCTCCGAGTGCAGCGAGGCTTACAGCGCAACCGAGTTGAGCGCGATCCTCGACGAGTACGCCGACGACTATGAGTACGCGCCTGAAGGGCCTGAAGGGCCCGACAGCCACAGGTGGCCGAAACCGGAAGAGTTGATCACCTACGGCGCCCAGGAGTGTGCCAAGCGGTTCGGGCACCTCGACGACGACGCCCTGCTGTGGCTCGCTGCCACCCGCATCACGCTCGCCGTGTGGCGCAACACACCCGTCGAGAACTGGCATGCCGGGAAGAGTCCGCTCCACGACGGCACAATGATGCGGATCAACACGGCAACCACCCGACTCGTGCGCTCGATGCTGTCGTTCGACCATGTCGACTGGATCGGTCTCGGTCTCGCGATCGTCAACCCGTCCCGGGTTCTACCGACAGGGCAGTCCGTACTCGAGCTCGGGCTGGCCTCCCACAACCCTGACGACCCGGCGCACGAGGTTGATCCGCGAGAAGAACTCGCGGAGATGGCACAGGTCGCGATCTCATGGGGGCGAAGGTACTGCCTTCGCGAGAAGGAGTTCGGCCTGCGAACCCTGATCGAATCCTTCTGTGCGTCCGACAACGGCTGGTTCGGAGCACCGAGTTGGGGGCGCATCGTCGATCGGTTCCTTACGGCTGCCGACGACCGGGAGAATGCGCACTGGCGCATACACCGGGACAAGCCTTGGTTCGACGAGTGGTTCACCAACCGGCCGGCCGACATTGCGGACACCACGGAATTTCGTCGGCTGCTCCTTGCCGGGCCCGACCTGCTGTCCGAGGAGGCCGCCGAATGGTGCGTGGATGGTGCCATCGGCTACGTCTGCCAGGACGACCACGCGAACGACTGCTGGCGGTGCGGTATCCCGCTGGCAACGGAGTCCACCAACGAGTGAATGTGTGCCAGCACAGAAAAGCAGCAATCCACTGACCGCGCTCTCTCCCGCCTACTCGGCGGCCTCCCCTGCTTGGGGAGCCAGTCGCGGCTCCACTGACTGGAGATGTGCGGGTGCTTCTGACGGATCTGTGGCAGCAACGCTGGCCCGGCTGCCCGCCGGTCGGCCACAAGCTCCGTGAGCCCTACAGGAATGTCTGGGTCCGCTTCCACAGTCCGTCGGGTCTTTGACATCCGTATCACCGGCCTGCCGGTTTCTTGATAACCACGGCTTCCACGACACGGAGGTCGAGCAGGTCGCCGGACCTCCGGGACCATGACGCCATGCAACTCCGATACTTCAATCAGACCGGATGGACCGCCATCTTCAATGGCACTGAGACCGAGATCGGTCGCATGGTGCGCGTGGAGGGATGGGATCCCGCAACCGGGACAGCCTTGGTGGTCGACCCGCAGCGAGGGGCACTGCGCCAGGTCACGGACTACGTGGACTTCTCCCACTTGGAGCGGGCCGATCAGGTGGTTGCCGCGATACCCGGTGGGGGATGGCGGGCACACTGGACGGATGAAGGGCCGGGTGGATCACCTCTTACGGAGCAGGTGCTGGCCTGGTTGATCACTTCGCAGGGCCGGGCGACTGCCATCACAGTCGATGCTCAGGGGCATGTGGAGGACGCCGACAGCGCCGACGCCTTCATGCCGCCGGGTGAGGAGCTTCAGTGACGGCGTCGATGCCGCAACAGGCGGGCCCGGCGTCTGAGGGTCGGGCTTCTGATGCCGACTGGGAGGCTCCCTACTACCGGGTTCGGGCCGCCGGCTTCCAGGTGCTCTTCCTCGTGGAACCGGACGAGGCGATCGAAGAGGTCTGCAACGTCGATGCCGAGGTTCATCTTGCCGACGGGTCGCGCTGGAGTTCCACGATCTTCACTCTCGCCGAGGTGGATCGGCTCATGCGGAGCTGGGAGGCGAGCGGAGAGGCGGTCTCCGGGCAGTGCTTCTTCTGCACGGACGGGCTGATCGTGCGGAATCCCGGCATCGGCAGCATGGTGCGCGTGATTGCCGGGCTGGTGGCATCCGGCGAGTTCGACGGGGTGTTTCGACGCATTGCCGACCCGGAATGATCATGCCGCGTCTCAGGGCATCGTGTTGTCCTGCATCTTTCGAATGGCCTTGAGCACCTTCTTCCCCAGGGGAGTGAGCGTCATGGGCCTACCGCGTTCCGCCCGGAAACGCAGTTGTGATTCTGGCGTGCAGCTGTCGCTACAGCTCATGCCTGCGCTGTCTTGACGCTCTCGGGAGCACGGACCAGAGGGGATGGCCGAGTGGCGAAAATATCCCCTCGACCCTGGGCGGTTTACCCAATGCCCTTCAGCGATGCCATCCACGTGAAAATCCGTGACGGCGCCGTCGCCAACCGACCGGTCTATGTGTCCTGGCCGTCACCACCGAGGGACGCAGGGACATCCTCGGTCTGTGGGCCGGCGATGGCGGCGAGGGTGAGAAAGCACTGGCTCCACATCTTCACCGAGATAGAGAACCGTGTGTCGGCGTACAAGTGAACGTGCCTCCGGCAAGATCTTCGTAGCCGGAGATCATCTTGATGGGGTGGTTGGCCGGCGCGTGTCAGCGGCGGAGTATGTGGGCAATCGGGACAGAACGCTGTCGCGGCGGCGGGCGAGCGCGCGAGGTGGGCTTGCTTTTGTCCTTTGCCCTCGGCCCGCTTGCGCTGGTAGCAGCAGCAGCTACGGAGGCGCTCAAGTGCCCATCGCGCCCAGTTTCGGCTTTAATCTGGGGCTATTTTTGTGTCCCTGATGCGATGCTCCACGACACCGCCCTGCCACAACATCGCGTCGGCCGCAGTTCACCGAGCTACTGCCAACCTCACCCGTTCCGTGATAGCACCATGGGCATGACACAAAGCAAGATCACTGCGCGGGTCCGTCGCTCCGCCGGGCTCGCCATGGCCTCCGCCCTGCTCGCGTTCGCCGGCCCGGCTCCCTCCGCCTTGGCCGCAGACTCACTGACTGTGATGACCTTCAACACCTGGCACGGAGGTACCCAAGTGAACGACGGCGTCAACAAGATTGCTCACGAGATCACCGCCGCAGGTGCGGATGTCGTGGCGCTGCAGGAGTACTCGGGGGATTCCACCAAGAAGATCGCTGCCGAGCTTGGCTGGTACGCCACCGATACCGGAACCGACGTCGACATCATCAGTCGGCTGCCGTTCGAGGGCCAGGACTGGACCGACGGCGGCGGCGGCACCGTCGCCGTGAAGGTCAAGGGGGTGTGGATCTACTCAGCCCACCTTGACTACACCAAGTATGGCCCGTATAACGCCTGCTTCGACAACGACAGCTACGAAACCATCTACGCCGACGAGGCCAACCGCAAGAAGGAGGCCCAGGAAGTCCTCGGCTGGTCCGGCTCCAGCCCCGCCATTGTTGCGGGAGACTTCAACTCTCCCTCTCATCTGGACTGGACGGCCGACACCAAGGACGCACACTGCAATTCAGTCGTCAAGTGGCCCGCCACCCAGGTGTTCGGCGACGCTGGCTACTCGGACTCGTACCGCGAGATTCATCCCGACGAGGTGGGCGCGCCCGGTAACACCTGGTCCCCGGTGGTCAAGGAGAACGAGGGCCGCCCCGAGCCGCAGGACCGTATCGACTATGTCCTCTACCGCGGCGGCTCCCTGGACGCCACCAACTCCCGGACCTGGGGCGGCGGCGCCAACTGGCCCTCGGACCACCTGGCGGTGGTGACCACGTTCAGCCTCTGACCCCCGGTGGGGGGCGCCCGGTCTCGGGCCGGGTAGGCGCGCGGCAGCAGCCGTGGGCGCTCATGTCGGGGCACCCACGGCTGTAGAACTGCTCCGCCGTCCCGGCGGTCGTTGAGAAGGCTACCGAGAGCGAGAAGGCCACAACCTCCGCTGCAGACGACTCGGCGTACCTCGTCGTCTGGTGCGGCAACCGGGCTACTGTGCGAGGGAGCGGCGGTTGTGGAGACCGGCACGGCGATGGCGAGGGACGGTGCGCTGAGGCCGCAGACGGCGGCAATCCTGAGTGTGTTCATGCCCGCCAGACTCTTACCGCGCTCGCGGTTCTGGCTTTTTGCGGCCTCCATAGGGGCCGCAATGCCGGCAAGGCGCTGTTTCTCGGATCAAGGCGGAGCCAGGTCACGAGGGCTGCGAGGTTGATGGTGCCGAGGAGCAGGCAGTCCGTCCGTCCTCGACACTGCCGAACGATTCCACGGTCTCCAACTCCACGGTGGTGTCCGTTACTTGACGCCTCGCCCCTGATCGTCGTATCCGCCGTGAGATTCACGCTTCCGTGCGGCGCTGGCCGGCTGAACAGTGTCCTCACAGGCCGGCCCAGCTACCGCCGTTCTCTCAGGAGAGCCCTGATGCCGTCCTGTCTGAGGTTCGTACAGGGCGCGGTGAGTGGGCGGATGCGAGACGAGAGTCGGCCAGGTCGGTGGTCCCTCAGCGGATGAACTCCGCCTGTACGCCCTCCATTTCGCCGCACGGCTCGTCCTGGATCAGCAGGTCTGGTTCCGCTACGTGCGCTTTCGGATCGCGAAACGGCCAGAGACCTGACATCAGTTCAATCAAGCCCTGCGTGACGATCGAGCGCACGATACAGAGGTGGCGCGAGCGCGGTGGCGGTCGGGGCGTTCGGGGTGTGCCGACTGCCCGCCACGTTGCAGGGCGCGCCGACGGCGGAGTCCGCGCCCGCCCGCCGGTGACTCCGTGATTGCCTCCGCCCGGCCGGACGGGCCTGCTGCGGCACATGGTCGCGTCTGTGAAGGATGCGGCCCAAGTGGCCCGAACCGGGATCCAGTTGATTGATTCTGATGGTTCCTGGGGGGTCTTGACGGTTCCGTGCTGCGATCCCTAAGGTCCACATCAGACATCTGACGTCTGTTGATTCAGTGTCCACTTCGGTGCGTTGCGCCTGAACGTGCCTCAGTTGCTCGTATCCGTACACACATGACGACCACACAGGGAGCCCTTGTGCGCATCAGAAGGCCAGCTCTGCTCGTGCCAGTCCTACCGCTCGTCGGCGCCTTGACGTGGGCCGCGCTGCCCGCTCAGGCCCAGCCTGAAGTGACGGCGCAGGCCTATCACGTGGACTGCGCCGCCGCTGCCGGGGGTGACGGCAGCAAGGCGGCGCCCTGGAACGACCTCGCGAGTGTGAACGCCCGTACGTTCGAGCCGGGCGACTCCATCTTGCTCAAGCGTGGTTCCACCTGCACCGGTCAGCAGCTTTACCCCAAGGGGTCCGGCGTGGCGGGCCAACCGATCAAGGTAGACGCGTACGGCTCCGGCGCCAAGCCGAAGCTGGTGGGCGCCGGCCAGGTCACCGATGTCGTCAAGCTCGCGGACCAGGAGTTCTGGGAGTTCCACAACCTCGACATCTCGAACAAGGGTGACGCGGCCGCCACCCGCCGCGGAGTCCACATCACCCGCACCGACTCCGGTATGGGCCAGTACTATCTGCTGCGCGACCTGGACGTGCACGACGTCAACGGCAACCAGGCGAAGAAGGATGGCGACGCCAGCGCCGGCATCTTCTTCGAGGTCCTCGGACACACCACGCCCACCAAATTCCACGACGTCGCCATCGTGGACAGCACGGTGCGCGCCGTCGACCGCTATGGCATCCACTTCTGGACCCGCTGGATGCAGCGCAAGGAACTGAACAACCCAAACTGCGGTGAGAACTGCGGCGCCTGGAACCCGCAGACAAAGGTTCAGATCAAAAACAACACCGTCTCCGACATCGGCGGCGACGCGATCGTCACGCACCACACCGACGGCGTCCGCGTCGAGTACAACAAGGTCGACGGCTTTCGCGAGCGCGAACCCGAACACTGTGCGGCTGGGATCTGGGGCTGGAACACCGACGACGCCCTGTACCAGTTCAACGAGGTGAGCGGCGGCAAGAGCGAGTGCGACGGCCAGGGTCTCGACCTCGACGAGGCCAACATCCGCACCACCTACCAGTACAACTACAGCCACGACAACGAGGGCGGTTTCATCCTGCTCTGCAACGGTGAGGGCTCCACCACCGACGGCAGCGTCGTCCGCTACAACATCAGCCAGAACGACGGCGGCCAGCTCTTCGACATGGTCTGCGGCAAGACGACGAACACGCAGATCTACAACAACACCTTCTACCTCTCGAAGCCGGTCGACGTCATCAGCAACGAGAACGGCTCCACCGCGGACAGCGCCGTATTCAAGAACAACATCTTCCACGTGGCCACGGACCAGGCGAGCTACGTCAACGCAGGGACGCTCGGCTTCGAGTCGAACGTCTTCTACGGCGCGCACCCCGCTGGAGAGCCTGCTGATCCGGGCAAGATCACGACCGACCCGAAGCTCACCGACCCGGGCAAGGCCACCTCGCGAACCGACGTCGACGGGTACAAGCTCCAGACGGGTTCCCCCGCGTTGGGTAACGGCGCAGCCATCGCGTCGCCCGGCAGCCGTGACTACTTCGGCAACCCCCTCGGCGCCGGCTGCGCGCCCGACCGCGGTGCCCACCAGCTGTCGGCGCCCTGCGCGCCCGCGGCCGACTGACCCCGGCGGCCCCCCCGACAGACACCCACACGTCACATCCGACAGTGCGGAGCTTCGCACCCGTCGAGCGAGCTCGCGGTCCCGAAGCTCCGCACTTCAACATTCCAGCACAGGCGAGGGCATCTCCCTCCGCCTTGTCATGGCGTCCAGGAGGAGCTGTGCAGCGGTCCACTGCCCGATGTGCCGTACTGGCGGGAATTCTCGCACTGGCACACACGATCTCCGGGTGCTCCGGACCAGACACGGCCTCCGGCACGAGGACAATGACGTTCTGGGGCTGGGCCCCGGGATATGAGGACGCCGTCAAGGCGTTCAACAAGAGCCACCCCGACATCAAGGTCGAATACCAGACCGTCCAGCCGGGCGGCCGGGGCGGCTACGAGAAGATGCTGAATGCCACCAAGGCCGGCAACGCCCCCTGCCTGGCCCAGGTCGGCTACGAGACGATCCCCAGCTTCGCCGTCCAGGGTGCCTTGGAGGACGTGGCCGAGTACGCGACGCCGTACAAGGACGACTTCCTCGACTCGGCCTGGAAATCGGTGAGTCTGGCCGGTCAGGTCTATGGAGCCCCCGTCGACACCGGCCCGATGGCGCTCTTCTACAACAAGAAGCTCTTCGACTCGCTCGACCTGGACGTCCCCACGACCTGGGCGGAGTACCGGACCGCGGCCGAGGAGATCCATGCCTCGGACCCCGACCGCCACATCTCGTCCCCGTACCTGGACTACGACTACGCCGGGTTCTCCTGGCAGGTGGGCGGCAGCTGGTTCGGCACGGAGAACGACTCCTGGCAGACGCACCTGGACTCCGAGAAGAACATGAAGGTCGCGGACTACTGGCAGTCCCTCACCGACGACGGGCTGATCAGCAGCGCACCCATGTACGACCAGGCCTGGTACTCAGGTCTCGGAAACGGCGACATCGCCACGGTGGTGGGCGCGGTCTACCAGGCGGCCACCATCAAGGGCGGCGCCAAGGAAGCGGCCGGTGACTGGGCAGTGGCCCCGATGCCTCAGTGGACCGCAGGCGCAGAGGAGGCCGGCAGCGCCGGCGGATCCTCCACCGCGGTGCTCAAGGGCTGTGACGACCCGGAGGCGGCCTGGACATTCGCCCACTGGATGAGTACCGACCGCGAGGCGTTCGGTGGCCTGGTCGACAAGGCGGCGCTCTATCCCGCCGCCACCGACCTGCTCGACCTACCAGAGCTCGGACGGGACCCGTACTTCGGCAACCAGGACATCTTTGAGGTGTTCGAGGAGGCCTCCGAGCACGTGGACCCCGACTGGACCTGGGGCCCGCTGATGACCAGGACGGCCGCGGAGCTCAACGACGGCCTGGGCAGGGCCTGGTCGCGCAAGGGGACCATCGCCGACGCCCTGCGCGACGCGCAGCACAAGACCCGCGAGGAGATGACGAAACAGGGCCTGTCGGTCTCCGACTGAACCGCGCCGTGCCCGAGTTCCCCGCCGCCGAGGCCAAGCGCAGCGCCGATCGGTGCATGCGCAGTAAGGAAGACCGACCGTGACCCACCTCGCTGATCCGGCGCGCGCCGGCCGGATGAAGCCGCTGCTGTTCTGCGCACCTTTCATCGTGCTGTTCGCCGCCATGTATCTGGCGCCCATCGCTTACGCGGCCGGAAGCAGTCTGTTTGCCCTGCACCGCTCCGGGCTCGGACTCACCGCGCCCAGCGCGGAGTTCGACCCGCTCAGCAACTACTCGCAGGCTCTGCAGGACGACGCCTTCTTGTCTGCTCTCGGCCGGGTGGCGCTGTTCGGCGTCGTCCAGGTGCCGGTGATGCTGGGGATCGCCCTGGGCCTGGCGCTGCTGTTCGACGCCAAGTCGGCGCGCGGTAAGGGCTTCTTCCGGTTCTCCAGCTTCCTGCCTTACGCGATCCCCGGGGTGAGCGCGGCGCTGGTGTGGTCGTTCATGTACTCGGCGCAGACGAGCCCGATCAACAAGCTCCTCGAGCCCTTCGGCGTGAGCATCCCCTTCTTCGGTGAGGACGTGGCCCTCTGGTCCGTGGCCAACATCGTGACCTGGGGCTGGGCCGGCTACAACGCGATCATCATCTACTCGGCCCTGCAGGCGATCCCCGGCGAGGTCCTGGAGGCGGCCCGGATGGACGGTGCGTCGGCCTTCCGTATCGCGTGGAACATCAAGATCCCGGCAGTGCGTGGCGCTCTGGTCCTGACCACGGTGTTCTCCATCATCGGGACGGCCCAGCTCTACAACGAGCCGAGCGTGCTGCAGCCGGTGTCCGGGGGGTCCATCACGTCGATGTTCACCCCTCTCATGTCGGCGCAGAGCGCCGTCGCGGCGGGCGATCACCATTACGCGGCAGCGCAGGCGGTGCTGCTCGCGGTCCTGGTGGGCGCGGTGTCCTTCGCCTTCTTCAAGTTCACCG
Source organism: Streptomyces sp. A18 (assembly GCF_059026065.1). Lineage (NCBI taxonomy): Bacteria > Bacillati > Actinomycetota > Actinomycetes > Kitasatosporales > Streptomycetaceae > Streptomyces > Streptomyces sp. A18. The sequence goes on from NZ_JBWLKL010000035.1 coordinate 62,268, forward strand.
AGCGCAAGGGACAGGCATGAGCACCATGACGGAGAAGCGGGTGTCGGTCCGCCCTCGGCGGGACCGGGCGAAGAACAATTCCCGGCAGGGATTCACTCCCCTCAGCCGCGTCGCCACCATGGGGCTGCTCGGCCTGTCGGCCGTCTACTTCCTGTTTCCGCTGTGGTGGTTGCTCGTGTCGTCGACCAAGCCGTTCGGCGAGCAGTTCAGCGGCACCGGTCTGTGGTTCGACGGCTTCAACCTGTTCGACAACATCGGTCGGCTCACCGGCCACGACGGCGGCATCTTCTGGCGCTGGATGCTCAACAGCCTGCTGTACTGCGGAGTGGGCGCGTTGATCGGCACGGGGATCTCGGCGATCACGGGTTACGCGCTCGCCAAGTACGAGTTCCCGGGCCGTGGCCTGCTGTTCGGGACCATCCTGGCGGCCGTGCTGGTGCCCAAGGTGCTGTTCACGCTGCCGCTCTATCTGATGTTCTCCGAGGTCGGGCTGATCAACAATCCGCTCGCGGTGCTGTTGCCCAGCGTGGTGAGTCCTTTCGGGGTGTATCTGGCGCGGGTGTTCGCCGCGCAGACGGTGCCGGACGAGGTCCTGGAGTCGGGGCGGCTGGACGGTGCCGGTGAGTTCCGCATCTTCCACTCCATCGGCCTGCGCATGATGGCGCCGGCGCTCGTGACGATCTTCCTGTTCCAGCTGGTGGAGATCTGGAACAACTACCTGCTGCCGTCGATGGTGCTAGGTGACGACGTACTGCAGCCGGTCACGGTCGGCCTGGTCGGCTGGAACGCCAGCCATGTCGCGGTGCCGCCGTCGCTGGTCGTCATCGGTTCGCTGGTGTCGGTCGTCCCGCTGGTGATCGCCTTCCTCGCGCTGCAGCGGTTCTGGCGCGCGGGCATGACCGCCGGGGCCATCAAGTAGCGGGCCGCAGCCGTAATAGTGGGGCCCCGGCGGCGAGACCTTCTTCCAGCCGGTGACCGAGGCCCTCGAAGTCTTCGGGGCGGAGATCGGCTGACGCCTCTTTCCAACCGTTCAAAGACCCGGCCCGCCTTCCGGCGGGCCGGGTTTTCGCATTTCTTGTGAAAGTTGTCACAAGCGGCCGTAGGGCTTTATCCCTGATGTGTTTACGCAGGTCAACTTGGTCATCTTGGGCTGTCCATTTCCCCCTGCGGGTCCTTCGACCCTCTCAATGAGGGCTTTCTCGGCCCCCATGGCGGAGCGAAAAGGTGTCGAATTAAGGCATCAGCGAAGTGGTCGCAATGAAGGAGAACCTGCCATGCAGGCCAATGAGATGGTGGACGGACTGGTCCAGGGAGCCCTCAAGGCACTCGACCTGTTCGAGACGTACGACCAGGAACAGGTCGACCACATCGTCAAGAAGGCTTCTCTTGCGGCCCTGAGCCGGCACGGCGAACTCGCCAAGCTCGCCGTCGAGGAGACGGGGCGCGGTCTCTTCGAGGACAAGGCCGTCAAGAACCTCTTCGCCTGCGAGCACGTCGTCAACTCGATGCGCGGCCTGAAGACCGCCGGAGTCATCGCACGCGACGAGCTGAACGGCATCACCGAGATCGCCGAACCGGTCGGCGTCATCTGCGCCATGACCCCGGTGACCAACCCGACTTCGACCACCATCTTCAAGGCGCTGATCGCCCTGAAGACCCGTAACCCGATCATCTTCGCCTTCCACCCGAGTGCGCAGCAGTGCTCCGCCGAGGCCGCCCGTATCGTGCGCGACGCCGCGATCGAGGCCGGTGCCCCGGAGAACTGCGTACAGTGGGTCGAGGAACCCTCCATGGAGGGCACCGGCCTGCTGATGAACCACGAGGGTGTCTCCACGATCCTCGCCACCGGCGGCAACGCCATGGTCAAGGCCGCCTACTCGTGCGGCAAGCCGGCCCTGGGCGTCGGCGCGGGCAACGTACCCGCGTACGTCCACAAGAGCGCCAAGCTCAAGCGCGCCATCCACGACATCGTGCTCTCCAAGGCCTTCGACCACGGCATGATCTGCGCCTCCGAGCAGGCCGTCATCCTCGATGAGGAGGTGTACGCCGAGGGCATCGAGGAGTTCAGGCGCCTGGGCGCGTACGTCGTCTCCGCAGCCGAGAAGACCCAGCTGGAGAAGTTCATCTTCGGTACCAGCGCGTACGCCGAGAACTGCGCGGCGGCCAAGCTGAACCCGGGCGTCGTCGGCAAATCGCCGCAGTGGATTGCCGAACAGGCCGGCTTCTCCATTCCCGACGGCACCTCGATCCTGCTCGCCGAGTGCGCCGAGGTCGGCGAGCGCGAGCCGCTCACCCGCGAGAAGCTCTCCCCGGTGCTCGCCGCCCTGCAGGCAGGATCCACCGAGCTCGGGGTCGAACTGGCCGCGCAGATGGTCGAGTTCCACGGTCTCGGTCACAGCGCCGCCATCCACGCCGAGGACGAGGACCTCGTCGAGGAGTTCGGCAAGCGGGTCAAGGCCATCCGCGTCATCGCCAACTCGCCCTCCACGTTCGGCGGCATCGGCGATGTCTACAACGCCTTCATGCCCTCGCTCACCCTCGGCTGCGGCTCGTACGGACACAACTCGGTCTCCGGCAACGTGACCGCGGTGAACCTGGTCAACATCAAGCGGATCGGCCGGCGCAACACCAACATGCAGTGGTTCAAGGTCCCGCCGAAGATCTACTTCGAGCGCAACTCCATCCGCTACCTCGGCGAGATGGACGGCATCAAGCGCGTCTCGATCGTCACCGACAAGACCATGGGCAAGCTCGGCTTCGTCCAGAAGGCCGTCGACATCCTGCAGGGCCGCGAGTCCAAGGTCGTGCTCCAGATCATCGACAACGTCGAGCCCAACCCGGAGCTGGCGACCGTGCAGTCGGGTGCCGCGATGATGCGGGACTTCGAGCCCGACACGATCGTCGCGCTCGGCGGTGGCTCCGCGATGGATGCCGCGAAGATCATGTGGCTGATGTACGAGCACCCGGAGATCGCCTTCGAGGACACGAAGGAGAAGTTCTTCGACGTCCGCAAGCGCGCCTTCAAGTTCCCGGGCCTCGGTGAGAAGGCGCAGCTGGTCGCCATCCCGACCACCTCGGGCACCGGCTCCGAGGTCACCCCCTTCGCGGTCATCTCCGACCCGGCGGCCGCCCAGAAGTACCCGCTCGCGGACTACGCGCTGACCCCGAACGTCGCCATCGTCGACCCGACGCTGCCGATGGGACTGCCGGCCACCGTCACCGCCGACTCCGGCTTCGACGCCCTGACCCACGCCACCGAGGCGTATGTCTCGGCCTACTCGAACGACTACACCGACGGCCTCTGCCTGCAGGCCATCAAGCTGATCTTCGAGAACCTCGAGAGCTGTGTGGTCAACGGCGCGAAGGACCCCGAGGCCCGCGAGAAGATGCACAACGCCTCGACGGTGGCGGGCATGGCCTTCGCCAACGCCTTCCTCGGCCTGGTGCACGCCATGGCGCACACGCTGGGCAACACCTTCCACGTCCCGCACGGCCGCACCAACGCGCTGCTCCTGCCGCACGTCATCCGGCACAACGGCACCGTCTCGCACAAGGCCACGCCGTGGCCGAAGGCCGAGGTGTACCGGGCACCGGAGCGGTTCCAGGAGATCGCCAGGATGCTGGGGCTGCCGGCCGAGACCCCGGCCGAGGGCGTCGAGTCCTACGCCCGCGCGGTGGAGGAGCTGCGCACCAAGTGCGGCATCCCGAACTCCTTCCAGGAGGAGGGTGTAGAGGAGACGGCTTTCATCGCGGCCCTGCCGCAGCAGGCGATGAACGCGTACGCCGACCAGTGCGCGCCCGCCAACCCGCGGATGCCGATGATCGACGACATGCAGAGGCTGATGAAGCAGGCGTACTACGGGAATGCGGAGGGCGCGGTCCGCGCTGCCTGACCCTGCCGGGCCGAGGGCCCGTCCGGTGCGTGTTCCACGCCGGGCGGGCCCTTTCGTACGGCTTCAAAAGATTGTCCTCGAACGCCGGACGGGCTGGATCACGGCTCCGGGTGCTCCTCCGGCATGGCAGGGGCGATGAAGCGGCCCATCGGCAGGACGTTGCGGCCCCAGGTGGAGGCCAGCACCTGCCCGGCCAGGAGATACAGCGCACCCGCCGCTGCGCACAGGCCCGACCAGCCCGCGACCCGGTTCCATATGACGTGTCCGGTGAAGCCGTTGCAGGTCATCGCGATGAAGACCACCAGGACACAGGTGAAGGTGAACAGCAGCGCCACATGGATGCGCCAGGTCGCCAGCCAGAGCACGAAGACCACGAACACCCAGGGCAGTGTGAATAGCCCCATCGCGTCGCCGTGCAGCGCGGGGTCGAGACCCGGCAGCACCCACTCCAGCATCAGCGCCTTTGCCATCCAGAAAAGGCCGAAGCCGCCGAAGACCGTGGCGTGCCAGGTGTCACCGCGCTGGGCCTGGAAGAGCCCGGCGAGCAGCTGGGCGAGGCCGCCGACGAAGAAGCCCACCAGCGGCAGTACGGAGTGGACGAGCTCCTCCGGGAAGATCCCGGCGTCGATCCCGGTGGCGATCGTCGTGACCACGATGAACCCGGTGAGTCCGAGCGGACCCAGTTGGGCCTGCGCGGAGGGCTCCATCCGCTTGACCGAGACCGCCTGGGCGGCGGGCCCCGACCGGTTCAAAAAGCTCATGCCGAGGACTTCTTCTCTAGTACCGGGGCCTCGTCGAGGTCCTTCTTCTCCTGCCGGAGCAGCGCACTGAGCAGCGTGACAGCCGTCCCGATCACCGCCCAGGCGGCCAGTACGGGCATCGGTCCACCCACGCCGTTGCCCTTGAAGTACGCGATCGAGCGTGCCGCGAAGGTGCCCGCGCCCGGTGGCAGGGCGGGCCCGATCACCCGCGAGAACGGTGGCAGCAGCGGATGCGGATAGGCGCCGCCCGCACTCGGATTGCCCAGGACGACGATCGCGAGGATCGTCAGGCCGATACCGACGACGCCCGCGAGGCCCTGGAAGGCGAGCGTGATCGCGCCGACCGCGAAGACCAGCAAGGTGCCAACACCCCAGAGCGCCATGATGCTGCCGGGCAGCGCGCCGAGGACCGGCCCCGCGATCACTGCCCCGAGCAGCCCGGCGGCGACCGAGTACGCCAGTACGGCACCGAGCCTGATCAGGGCGCGCGCAAGGTTGGACGACCTGGCCCCGGCGCTGATGGCGAGGATCGAGGCGCACAGGTAGCCGCCCACATACCACCCGACGACCAGGTAGAACGAGGAGAGGCCGCGGGCCAAAGACGCGGTCACCACCTGGGCGGCGTTGCTGCTCCTCGGGGTGCTGGCGCTGCAACTGGCCTTCATTGCGTAGTACGTCGGCGCCTTCCGCCAACCGAAACCGCACGAGATCCCCCTGGCCGTAGCATCTCCTGCCGAACCGGTCACCGCGCAGGCCGTGCAGCAGCTCTGCGGACTGCCGGGCGATCCGATCAAGCCGTGCGCCGTCAAGGGCGAGGCGAGCGCGGTCAAGGAGATCCGCGACCGCGGCCTCGACGGGGCACTGATCATCGACCCGCAGGGAACCACCGACCGGCTGCTCGTCGCAGGCGGCTGAGCCTCGCTCGCGCAGGCGCTCCAAGAGGTGGCGACTGTCACCGAACAGGCCCAGAGGCGCACCCTGAAGGTCGAGGACATCGCCCCGTCCGCCAAGGGCGACGCTCGCTGAGGAAGCCGGTTCGGGGGTCGCCGTCCAGGCCGCCGTTCTTGGTCCTCGTCATGCCCCCACGCTCAGTGGCGAGAGCGGTGCCCGCAGCAGGGCGGGCCCGAACGGGTGACGGACTTCTGGGGGGATGAAGACCTGTGTCACTGGGGTTGTACGTTCGTTCGTCGGTGTACGGGGCGGGGTGAAGTCGGGGGGGCCTTGACCCCGAAATCTGAACACGGGTTATGCGGCTGGTGCCAGCGTAGTTGTTGTGAGGTGGAAGGCGTTCTCAAAGGCGATGGGTGATCGCTGTCCGAGGTGGGAGTGTCGGCGCCGGGTGTTGTAGCGGTGGAGCCATCTGAATGCGTCGAGTCGGGCCTCGCGTTCGCCCGGCCAACTCTTTCGGCCCTGCAGGGCCTCGCGTTTGATGGTTGCGTTGAAGGACTCGGCGAGTGCGTTGTCCGCGCTGGACCCGACCGCGCTCATACTTTGCCGAACCCCTGCCGACCTGCAGGCTTCAGCGAAGGCCCTGCTCGTGTACTGGGCTCCGTGATCGGTGTGCATGATCGATCCGGCGAGACTGCCGCGGGTGCGGACGGCCGCGGCCAGGGCGTCGGTCACGAGGTCCGCGCGCATGTGGTCGGCGATTGCCCAGCCTGCCAGACGGCGCGAGGCGAGGTCGATGACGGTGGCCAAGTAGCAGAACTTCCCACCGTCGAGGGGCAGGTAGGTGATGTCGCCGACGTACTTGGTGTTCGGCGTGCCTGCGGTGAAGCCGCGGCGGATCAGGTCCGGAGCCTTGGCTGCAGCCGGATCGGGGACGGTGGTGCGGTGCCGGCGGTGCAACCGGATCCCTTCGATGCCGGACTCCCGCATGATCCTGGCGACCCGCTTGTGGTTGGCCGCCTCGCCGTTGGTCTCGCGGAGCTCGGCGGTGATCCTCGGGGCTCCGTAAGCGCCGTCCGATTCCCGGTGCACCGCCCGTATTCGGGCGGCCAGTTGTGCGTCAGCCGCCTGCCGGGCAGCCCGGTCTGCGGCTGTCCGGCGCCAGTAGTAGAAACTCGAGCGGCCCACGCCGAGGACGCTGCACAGCCGCTTCACGCCGTAGCGGCGCTGAAGGTCGGCGACACACTGGAAGCGGTTCACCAGCGCGTCTCCCCGGCGAAATACTTCGCCGCCTTCCGCAGGATCTCGCGTTCCTCCTCCAGCGGGGTCGGCCGCTGGGCCGGTTCCGGCGTCCGGCGTCCCCGCGGACGGCTCGCTCTGGCAGCCCTCACCCAGTTCCGCAGCGTCTCCGGATTGACCCCCAGATCGGCGGCGACCGACCTGAACGTCGCATCAGGCCGCGACTCGTACAGCGCGACCGCGTCCGCCTTGAACTCCGGCGAGTAGTGCTTCATGACCACGAGATGTCCGTTCTCAGATCCTCAGGATCCAGTGTCTCGTGCGTCCGACATCAGGGGTCCAGGCCCGAGATCTGATCCGTCCAACCCCGGCCCACGTTTGTCCATGGGCCGTTGGCACCCTGGATCGCTACGTTCCCCGCATGTCCGTACGCCGCACAAGCCTCGTGGCCCTCACCGCCATCACCCTGGCGGCAACAGCAGCCACACCCGCCTCCGCCGCAAAGCCAGGCAAGAGCTACTACGTCGACTGTGAGAAGGGCGACGACTCCGCATCCGGAACCACCGCAGGGACCGCTTGGCGCACCCTGAAGAAGGCCAGCGCCCACACCTTCCGACCCGGCGACCAGCTCCGGCTGAAACGCAGCACAAGCTGCACGGGGGTTCTGGCTCCCAAAGGTGCGGGTGCGGCAGGCGCCCCCGTGGTGATCGACGCCTACGGACGCGGGAAGGCAAAACCCCGCATCGAGGCGAACGGCGCCCGCGCGGCCCTGCACCTGGTTAACACCGAGCAGTGGGAGATCCGGAACCTCGATCTCTCCAACACGGGCCCAGCCACCACCACCGAGCGCCGCGCAGGCCTCTACGTCCAGCTCACCGACTACGGCACCGCCGACCACTTCCTCGTCGACGGAGTGGACGTCCACGACGTGAACGGCGCCGACGTCAAGGACCCCGACCCCTCCGGCGGGATCCTCTTCGTCGTACAGGGCAACTCCACCCCCACCCGCTTCAACGGACTCCGCGTCGAGGACTCCACCGTCCGCCGCGTCGACCGCACCGGCATCGGCACCATGTCGACCTGGGGCAGCGGCACGGACGCCGACGCCGAACTCCTCTCCAGCGGGGTGGAGTTCGTACGGAACAAGGCGTACGACGTCGGCGGCGACGGCATCGTCATCCACGAGACCCGCAAGGCCCGCGTCGAGCACAACTACGTGGACGGCTTCAACATGCGCTCGGCGGGCTACAACGCGGGCATCTGGGCCTGGGAGTCGCAGGACGCGCTCTACCAGTACAACGAGGTCACCGGCGGCCACGGGACACGGGACTCGATGGCGTACGACATCGACGGCGGCAACGTCCGCAACACCTACCGCTACAACTACAGCCACGACAACGAAGGCGGCTTTCTGCTCGTCTGCAACGGCGAGGGCAAGGTCAGCGACGGCAACCGCATCCACGACAACATCAGCGTCAACGACCGGAACACGACTTCTCCGTACGCCGTGATCTCCGTCGTCTGCGGGGCCACGACCGATACGCAGGTCTACCGGAACACCGTGGTCACCGACCGCGCCGACACCGCTCTCGTCTCCAACAACGGGCCCACCGGTGTCACCTTCCGCGACAACATCTTTGTGGGTGCCCCCGGCGCCGGGTCACCCATCAAGGACACCGTCAGCACCTTCACCGACAACCTGTACTGGCGGACCTCTCAGCCACGGGACGCCTCGGGGGTCAACGCCGACCCGCGGTTCGTCTCCACCACACCCCGCGTCCCCGACGACGTACGGCTGAAGCCCGGATCGCCCGCTCGCGGGCAGGGCACGGCCGTCGACGATGGGACCACCCGCGACTACTTCGGCAACACGATCCCTCCATCGCCCAACCTCGGTGCGGATCAAGGGAGTTGAGCCACCAAAGCAGCCAGTAGCTCCACCACGCCTTACGGGCCGTCCACCACGAGGTCGGCCCGCTCGGCCAGTTCCATGGCCTCCGCGCTGCCGCTGCACACAAGGAGGCTCCGCACCTGGTCCGAGCGGAGCTTCTCCACGACCGCGAAGGTGACTCAGCCCCGGCAGCACTCCCACGCACACCTACCTGAGAACTCCTAACGGAGTGATCTTTGAGGCAGTCGGATTACTGCGGAGTGACGATTCAGGATCCAGGAGGTCGGAGCCGCGGGATGTCGATGAGGACGCAGCTCCGCTATCGCCACCCCCCCTTCAACGCGGCATGCGTTCAGTAACAGCGTGATGGTTCAGGTGTGACCAGGCACCGATGCCCAGGGCTGTTCCGATGCCCACGAACGCGCCGGCCCCGGCGGGCACCACCCACTGCGTCATCGACGGCGCGGCGTGACTGCCGTTCCTGGTGAGCCCAACTGCAGCAGTCAGCAGGCCGTAGGGGATCAACAGCGTTCCCGCCCAGGCCGGGACGAGCAACAGCCACCGGGGGAGTCTTCGTCCCCATGGCCGCACGAGGGCAAATGCCAGCATCACCCCAGCCAGCGCCAGCACGGCCGTGAAGTCGATGCCGTGTTGTTCCAGCCACACCAAAGCATCGGGGGCACCGTTCTTCTCGAACTCACCCACCACATCGAACCCGTCCGCAAGCCCCGCCCTGCCGCCGAATGCCCAGTACATTTTCAGAGCGATATAGGGCGCGGCAGCCACACTGCCCAGGGCCACGATCATCCGAGCTGCTGCTGGCCTCACCATGCGGGTCATCCACTCTTTCCTGGAAAATCCTCACCGGCCGACGACTGTCGTCGGCCGGTTCCACGGTGCTCCGCGACGGGCGCCCGGGCATCACGCCTGGGTACCGTCGCCACGGTGGGCCCTCCACCGAACGGCGGAGCGGAACTGCACCCATGACCTTGTGCGGCAGTTCGCCGCCATGCTCGACGCCCGATGCAACCGCGCGTGCGAACTGGCTTGAGCAACCCGCCACGTCGTGCTTCCCGGCCTTGGCCGGCCTAGTCGTCGAGCGAGTCCTCCAGCATCTTGTTCTTGTCGAACCGGCCGTCCTCGTCGAGCCAGCCCAGATCCCCCATTGCGGCGTTCGCGACGATCGCGGTGTAGTCGTCTTCCTTCACGTCGTCGCAAGCTTCCGGCTTCCCCTCGCCGTCATGCTTGTACTGCTCCGCGAGGGCCTTGGCGCAGCCCTTCACGATCTCGTTGTACGAGGGCTGCATGAGCCAGACGACGAGTGCGGTTAGGCCCCGGCCACGGCGAGCGCGGCGGCGGTGATCACGGTGGTGCGGCGCATGGTTCCCCCGGGCGTATGTGAGGCCCGGTGCGTAGCGGGACCGGGCGCCAGCGGGGGCGTGAACGGCGAAGCCTCACCGGGGAGGCGGTGGGGCTCGTTCGCGGTGCCGTCCCATCCCAAGCCTTCCGATGGCGCCCCTCGCTAGCCGTTCCCATAAAGATCCAATAACGGACATGTCGGCCGCAAAGCGCGGTGTGCGACGTCCTTGAGGGCGGCAACGGCGCGTCGATGAGCACAAGTTGACGCACGTTCCGTCCACGTGTGTCCGTTTGCTGGGTCTTGCTCATGAGATGCATAGGAAAGTTCGATAAGTTCACTGCTGGTAGCGTCCGTGCCTGTTCAATCAAGATCAACCGCTCGGAGTTCCCTAAGTGAATCGCTCGCTCGCTGCCAGCGCCACGGCAGTTGCCGTCCTCGCCCTCAGTGCCCTGACCACTTCCGCCGCCCAGGCCGACACCTCCAGCGAGCGCCTCCAGGAGTCGATCGATGAGCAAATAGCCGAGTACGGCGGCACGCAGGTTTCGGACTACGCCGTCGCCTACGACGACGGTGCAGTCGTCGTTTTCCCCAACCCGGTTACCGGCGAGGCTCCAGACAACCTCGGAACAGGAACTCACCTGCGTCAGGCGCAGAGCTACAACCTGGACACCGATCCGAATGACAACGTCGGACTGCGGTCCGCAGTCCAGGGCTGCCCCTCGGGGTGGACCCCCAACTCGGACTGGTTCTGCTTCTACCAGTACAAGAACTTCAAGGGCAAGCGCTGGCAGTTCAAGGACACCAGCGTCGGATATGCCGCCAACTGGGGATTCGACAACAAGACATCGTCGTGGGTGAATAACCGCTCTGATTGGGTTATCGACACATATCGTATTCTTGACTCGAAGTGCCGAGGTAAGGACTCTATGTTCGTCATGGGGCACGGAAAGTCCTCGGCAGTGGACTCCAGGGTTGACAACAAGCTCACGGCCTGGAAGGCCCAGCATGTCAAGAACTGGCCCGGTTGCAGCTGAACCGAGCTGGTAGAAGGAGGAATCTCTATGACTAAGCTGCGAATTGCTATCGCCGTAACCAGTGTCGCTGCCCTAGCGTTCGGCGTCTATGGCCTGCTGTGGGCTCCGGAGCCCGGCACCTCTTCTACCTCTGTGGGTAGCTACTTGGATAGCCACTGAGGTTATTTAGGCCCTAGCAGAGCGGCCCCGCAGCGGCTGGGGGTTGAGCGCGGCGGGGCCTCATGCCGGGCGCGACCCGGCGCAAGTTTTCAGTGTGGCAGCGACGGTCGGGTGCGGGTCTTATTCGAGCGGGATCTCAACTTGCTTGATTTTCCCGTTCGTCGAGAGCTCCGCGTGTATGGCGCTGTCGCCGGATATGCCAGCGCGCTCGGCGGTTTCTGGAGGTTACCGGCCTGTTCGTGGGCGCCGTGAAGGAACGTCGTCGGCGGCTCGCCGCCAGCGCGTAGCCGTGCAAACCGGAGCCCCTGCCTCGCGTCGAGGTGGGGGCTTCGTGCTGCCCGCTTAAGATCCACGGGTGGCTGACATCACCGACGAATTGATCATGCTGGGACGATCCGCCGAGGAAGCACGAGCCGGTCTCGCTGGCCTCGACGGCGAGGAGTACGCCGCGCAATGGCGCCTGTGGGCAGCTGCGGCCGAGTCGTTCCAGGCGGCCGTCACCGCGCACTCCATGGAGACGGGTCAGCCGCGGCATGAGGTCGAGATGGCGACGAAGAAGGCCGGACGGCACGCCGACGAGGATCCGGTCGAGTAGCCGGGTTGAACGGGCCTCGCGCCTGTTGCGGGAGCCTCGCGGCGTAGAGGAATTGCGCCCCCATCGGTCCGTTCTGGGGCCCGCGGGGAGAGGGTGGTGGAAGGTTGGGCGTGCCGCCTGCGACGAGCTCCCCTCCGCGGTCGGCGCAGCCCGACTATGGGCGCCGATGCTGCGGGAATGCGTCGGCGCCCATGGGTGTACATCACGCTTCTCACAGGGGATCGCCGCGTGCATCCCGTGAGCTTCATGGCGTCGGGAGCTACGTGATGTCCGTGAGCTTCATGGGGTCGGGCAGCGACGTGATGTCCGTGAGCTCGGTCGAGGCCGGTGTCTTCGGCGCCTGCGGCACGCCGGTGCCGAGCTCGGCCGGGCTGACCGAGGCCACCAGCCCGTCCGCAGCCTGCTGGATGGCCTGCATCGCGGTGACCAGCTCGGTCGAGTCCCCGCCTGTGACGGCCCCCAACACGGCGTCGATCGCGTCTGCGAGCGACTTGCCGGGCTCCGGTGCCGGGGCGGGCGCTGCGGCGGACACCTCGTCGAGCGCGGCCTTGACCGCGGCCCGGTCCTGCTGGTCGGCCTGGCCGGTCGCGCCGTTCGAGGCCAGTTCGCCGATCGCGGTGTAGAGCGTGCCGAGGCCGCGCTCGATGCGGAGCGTGCGCTCGTCGTCGACCGGCGCGGTCGCGGCGCGGTTCTGCTCGGCGGCGAAGGCGGGCGCCGCCCCAATGGCGGCCGCGCCGGCGCTCAGGGAGACGGCGACGGCCAGGGAGAGAGTGATTCTGCTGCGTGTGAGTCGCATGGCGGGGAGGGTTTCCTTTCTGCGGGGGGAACTATGGCTACCCTCGAAGAGGCGGACACTTTCCGCCACCAGGCAGATGCGGGACGTGGCTATTCGGGTGCCCACCGGCGTCGCACCGCTTCCGGTGGTGGGTGCCCCACCCGGAATTGTCCTCTGACAGGTGACCTTGACCGTTTGTCAGGCGATATTGACCGGCGCCGTCAAAACGCCTGTCGGTACGGTCAGCCGATGGAAAACCCACCTGAGAACGTGGACCGCCACATCCTGGACCACCGGGTCGTCCTGGCGCTCAAGGCAATCATGGACGCCTCCGGCTGCACGCTCCACGAAGCGATCGACATCTTCGGGGTCCGGTACGAGGAGCTCCGCCGCGACCGGCCGGACGACTTCCAGGTGAGCCGCGAGGAGTACGGACGCAACGTCTACACCTGACCTGAGGTCTTCACGCCGGTCAAACTCACCTGGCAAACAGTCAAGATCACCTGTCAGAGGACAGGAATGACCCGCCCCGACTGGCGCAGGTCAACGCCCTGGACTCGCGCATGTGAACGATCAACTTCCGCTTGACGAGCTCGCCGCGCTCCGCTTCCTGGAACGCGTGCAGGAACGGGACCTCGCGCGCACCAAGCGATGGATCGCGGACGCAGAGCGGCGCGAAGACGAGCGGGCGCGAGGTGCCGTCGCCCGGCCGCCGGCCCCGGACTCATCGAGCAGGGCCTGAGCGGACACAAGCCCGTATACGTCCACGTCGGGACTGCTGGAGCGGGAGGAAGCGGACGAGCCCCATCACCCGGGATGAGGCACGCCGCGCGCTCGCCGAGAACGTCGACCCTTGCCCGCACTGCCGACCAGACACGGCCCTCGGGCTGCTGGAGTGAGCGCATCATTGGAAGGGCGCAGTGATTCGCTGCTAACCCACCGCGTCGTCCACGATCTCCTCCCCGGCGTCCGCGGCTGCGTCCGCGTCGTCCTCCCCGGTCGGCTCGACATCGTCCACGCCGTCCTCACATGCCCCCGCGCCCAATACGGCTGCGATGTCCTCGAATGGAGTGCCTTCGCACGGCTGTTTGCTGCCGCTGGTGCTCCCTGTGGGGGCCGGTACGGCGGCGTGGGCGTCGGTTCCACCTGCCAGGGCGAGGACACCTGTGAGAAGGGCGGTGGTGGCGAGGTTCCGTGTGCGCATGAGTTGCCTTACTCAGTAGAGGTAGGGACACCGCCATCGCACCAATCCCGCGCCCCGGTTGCGCGTGCTCAGTTGCTCCGTTTGGCCCCTGGATGGAGGGCCCGACTCCTACTCCGTCATCTGAGGAGCTGCTTTCGTCAGCCCCTCCCGGGGGCGCCGCTACCTTGGTGGTTCCCGGGGCGGGCGCGCGCCCGCCCCGGGAGGCGGCACGTCCGCAGGGGCGACGTCCAGGCGGAGTCGGACGAAGCGCGCCGGGTGCCGCCACGCTCCCCGCTCCTGGGCCGTGTCGACCGTGATCTCAGCGACCAGTTCGGCTCTACTAGAACGACGTCGAGGGGCGTCCGTGACCCCCACGAGGCGGTGAACCGCGCCCCTTCCCAGGGTGGCCCGGCCCGGCCGCCGACAACTGCCAGGTCAACTGCCTCATGGCGTCGGGCCGCAGCGGCGTGCTCCGGCCTACGGGTCGCAGCACCCCGGCCTCGTCGAGGCGCCCCAGCACCAGGCTTGTGGGGCGGCTCGGTGTCCCGGTGATGGCGCCGAGGATGGTCTCGGTCGAATCCCGGCGGCGCACTTTGATCAGCGCGCGGTCGCCGCGCAGGTAACGCTGACGGCTACCGCGCACCACGACCCCCTCGATGCCGGGAACGTCGGTCCAGGAGGTGAGCCACTCATGGGCGAGCGTCGCATCGGTTGTCTCGGGGCAGAGCGTCCAGGGGGGGGCGGTCAGCTGGTGCTCGGCGAACAGCGTTTCCAGCAGTGCGCGGCGCTCGACGTACGGGGCGCGCAAGAGGGGGTCCCCATCCGCCTGTAGAGCGTCGAAGACCGAAGTGCGCGGGCACTCGGCGGCGCGACGGGCGGCGTTGCGGCCGCTGGAGGCCGCGCGCCGTTGCAGGGCCTCGAAGGACATGTGGCCTTTCGGACGGGACGAGCAATTCACCGTCCAGGACCAGACCGGGCGGCAGGTCGGCCGCAGCGCGCACCAGATCCGGGAATCGGTCCTGGATGAGGTTGCCGCGGCGGGTCTGCACCAGCACGGGCCCGTGCGCCGGGAAGCGCGTGAAGACGATCGCGCGAAAGCCGTCCTACTTGGGCTGGAAGATCAGTTCACCGGGGAGCGCGCCGGGTGGAGGCAGACGGTCGCGGGCCTGAGCCAGCATCGGCTCCACCAGCGGGCGAAGCATCATCCCGGTCGCCGCGCGCGGTCAGGAATCGTGCGCGGAGATCACGAGCTTCCAGCCAGAGCCCGTGCACCCCTCTTGTAGGGGCGGGAAGCGATGGCCGCGTACGTCGGCGCTGTACCGGTGGTGCTGCGCGCACTCGCACTCGTAGATTCCGGACTCGGGGACGATCTCACCGGGGCGGTAGACCTGCTCTTCGTTGTCGCTCATACATCCGGTCTAAGGGCCCTCGCAGCCGCCCGCGACTCGGGGGCGCCGCACGGGCTGGCCTTCGGACAGCGCGTCGTACCCAGCCGGCGCACTCTGGAGGTATGGCCGGTGCAGCGCCGATCGTCGTGCACACGCCGTCGCCGACGGGCGGCCGACGGGTAACGGTGCGCGGTGAGATTCTCGGCCTCGCGCACGCGGATGCTGACGTGACCGAGTTCCTGCGCCGTGCCGGTCTACCGGACGCGGAGGGACTGCTCGACGACCCGGCTTGGGTGAAGTGGCGCGGCGGGCGAGCCCACCATTACGAGGCGGCGTAATCACATGATGCTTCCCGCCCCCTGTGACCTTCTGGTCGCCAGCGTCAACCGGTAGGCTGCCGCCCGGAATTGCAGGGCCCTTCGCGGCCTGTCCATGCAAATCGGGGGAGAGAACTTATATGCGTGCCCGAACGAAGTACGGGGCGGCTGTAGCCGCCGCTCTGGGGGGCGTTCTGCTTGCAGCTGCGCCCGCGTCGGCAGCGTCGGTCACTTGGGAGCGCAGCTGCGGCACCACCTACGGTGGCGTCATCAACTCACAGTTCGTCGAAACCTATAAGCGCGCAGGTGGCAGCTGCGCGGGCCACGCCTACGTCAGTTACAAGGACCCGCAAACCGGTCACTGGTACGACTGGCACAGCAACTCCAAGACTGCGTTCATTAAGGGCGAAGGCATCAAGGCCAGTCGGCACAAGGGTTGCGCTGACTGCAAGGTGTACACCCTGACCCGGTAACCCAGTAGCTTTCACCGCCGCGAAACACGGCCCCCAGCCGGATGGCTGGGGGCTTCGTGCGTCACAGATCGGTTCCTCGCGATCTCGCAGCGTCCGGTCTCGGTGTGCTACTCGGCGCACTCCGGGTCGCAGCCCTGCGCTCCGTTGTCGGGTGGCAGGATCGCGTCGTGGAGTTCGACGAGCCGGGCGTCCCACCAGCGGGACAGGCTCGTCGCCGGGCCGAGGTGACGTCGGACGCGGTGGACGTGTCCGACACCGAGCTCGCCCGCCGGATCATTGAGGGGGAGCAGGAACGGCTTGGTGCGGGCGGCCAGAGGCCCTGATCGGAGAGCGGCTCGGGGCGTGCCAGGAAGAAGTAGCATCATCGCCGACGTGGCGAGGCGAAGGCCGTCGCTTGCTGACAAGGCGGTGTGAAGCGTGGAACAGAAGAAGCCCTGGACGATCCAGTGGCATATTGCCGCAGATGGAACGGTGATCAAGCAGCGGTCCCGGGGCAGCAGGGAGCACGAACAGCTGTTCCAGCAGTTTGCAACGACGCGGACGCCGAAGATCGAGCAGCTCGACGCCATGGAGGAGGGGCTGCAGCGTGCCAGCGCCTCCGGCGAGCGAAGGTCCAGGGTCCTCCTCTACCTGGGCTACGTGGCTCTCGCAGGGCTCGTGGCCGGGGTCGTGTCGACCTGGGCCGGCATCGATACCGGGTTCTTGACGCTGGGGTCGCTCGCTGTCGTCGTTCTCCTCGGGCTCAGCACGGGCGTCATCATGCGGGCATCGATCAGTCGCTATCAGGGCGCCCACCGGGAGGCCGGGTTCGAATCGCCGAACGGCGTCACGCTCGCCGCTCGCGAGGCCCGCGTGATGATCAGCGATCCAGGTGCCGTCTCCGGCAGGGAGTTCGCCGCCGTCCGAGCCTGAGGGCCGACGTGGGCGGTGGTTTTAAAGCGGGAGGCGGCAGCACCGCTCCTTAAGCAGGAGGCGGCAGCACCGCGTCGAGGACGTTCGCAGGAGCCTCCACTCCCGAGCTGGGCGCGGGGTCGATCAGAACTGCTGGATCGGACAGTGGGGTCGCATCGCAACAGATCCCGCTTCCATCACGGAGATTCAGGCTGCGCGGATTGAGATCACAAGGAATGACCGCAACGACCAGGAAGTGGCTGAACCAGGTCCGACGAGCCGTTCGTGATGCGGTCACTGTGACCGAGCCAGGCTCCGGGCGGCCTCATGCCACCCACCTGTTCCCCCAGGGAGTCCCAGCCCGCGAAGCGTGACCGCGCAGCAGAAGAAACTTTTCACCCATGTCGGATCTGCCGCCGCGCGATAGATCAGACTGTGTCCACTGGCGTTCAGCGGAAGGTAGTTGACGATGCCCGCCGCCCGGTCCCTGTTTCCCGGCTTGCGATGCGGCGTGCAGCGCCGAGTTGAGCGCCTTCGATGATCATGATGGCGCCGCTGTTCCATTGCAGGGATCCAGGACCGGGATGCAGCCCGTGACCTGCTCTTGCGCCTTCACCTCACCCCCAACTCGCCCAGGTTTGGGCCGCGGATACGCCGGCGCCCTGGTTCATTGGGCCGGCGAGCGGCTGAATGTAGCCCTGCGGCCGGTGGCCCGGCCCAAGGACGCCAAGGCTTCGTCGTGGTCAAACCCGGTGGAAAGTCGAGCGGTCCATCACGGGTACATGCAGGCCCGCCGCAACGCGGGAGACTACGTACGCCTTGTCCAGCACTCCGAAGCCCACATCAACTGGGCCTTCATCACCCTCATGCCCCGCTGCCTCACCCACTCCAACAAGGCCCAGCAAGCTGCCGGATGCCTCTGAACACGAAGCCCTCACCCTCAGCCGCCGCCCTGCTCAGCGGCGTTCACGGCGACGGAATGAGGCCCGCGGCCTTGAGCACCGCAACGGTCACCACCGTCGGGTGGACATTGTCGTGAACACCGCCCGCCTGATGCGCGAGCCCGAGACACGGGTCTTCGATGGCGACGCGCTGTTCTTCACGGCGGCCGCGCCCCGGGACGAGGACTGGCTGACGCGGAAGGCGTGGGCGCCGTACATCGGCGGCACGCTGGAGAACAACGACATCGACTGCCTGCGTCAAGATCTGACCAGCCGGAGCGGATGGACGAGATCGCGGAGGTGCTGCGGGCACGGCTGCGATGACTTTTTCCGGGCCCGCGGGTCTACCCTTCCGACAGCGATGACCAGAGATCACCGAACGGGAGCAGGTAGCACCATGACGCAGTTGCTGCGGGTTCAGAGCTTCACCGTCTCGAGCGACGGATTCGGCGCGGGCGAGGGGCAGAGCCTGGAGCGGCCCTTCGGCCACGCCGATCCGATGAGTTTGATGAGCTGGGCCGGCACCACGGCCAGCTGGAAGATGCGGACGGAGCCGGGCGGCAGCCGCGGACTGGACGACTACTTCATCCGCGACTACGACCACAACATCGGCGCCGAGATCATGGGCCGTAACAAGTTCGGCCCGCAGCGCGGCCCCTGGGAGAACGAGGAGTGGCAGGGCTGGTGGGGCGACGAGCCCCCCTTCCACACCCCGGTCTTCGTCATGACCCAACACACCCGCCCGTCCTTCACCTTGTCGGACACGACCTTCCATTTCGTCGACGACGACCCCGCCAAGGTCCTGGAGGGGGCGAAGGAGGCGGCCCAGGGCAAGGACGTCCGCGTCGGTGGCGGCGCCACGACCATCCGCGCCTTCCTGGAGGCAGACCTGGTGGACACCTTGCACGTGGTGGTGGCCCCATCGATCACGCTCGGTTCCGGGGCCCGCCTGTGGGAGTCCCCGGACGAGCTGACCGACCGCTTCCACCTCGACGTGGTCCCCAGCCCGAGCGGGGTGGTGCACCACCTGTTCTGGCGGAAGTGACGCGCTGAG
>NZ_JBWLKL010000036.1:0-79236 GCF_059026065.1 Streptomyces sp. A18
CTGCAGCCGGGTGAGACGCCCCCGCAGTTCGTGATCTTCTCCTGGGACGGTGCGGGCGAGGTCGGCAACGGTCTCTTCCCGCGCTTTCTGAAGCTGGCCGAGGACCACGACGCGAAGATGACGTTCTTCCTGTCCGGGCTCTATCTCCTGCCGGAGTCGAAGAAGCGGCTCTACAAGCCGCCGAACAATAAGGTCGGCGCCTCCGACATCGGTTATCTCACCGACGGCCACATCAAGGAGACACTGAAGTACGTCCGCCAGGCCTGGCTCGAAGGCCATGAGATCGGCACGCACTTCAACGGGCACTTCTGCGCGGGCAGCGGCACGGTCGCCAACTGGACGCCCGCGCAATGGCAGAGCGAAATCGACCAGGCGACATCCTTCGTCAAGGAATGGCGCACGAATACGGGCTGGACCGATCTGCCGTCGCTGCCCTTCGACTACGACAAGGAACTCGTCGGCGGCCGTACGCCCTGTCTCCTGGGCCAGGAGAACCTGCTGCCGACGGCGAAGAAGCTCGGCTGGCGCTACGACGCCTCGTCTCCCGGCGGCCGTCAGCGCTGGCCCCAGAAGAAGATGGGCGTCTGGGATCTGCCGCTGCAGGCGATGCCGTTCCCCGGGCACTCCTTCGAGGTCCTGTCCATGGACTACAACATCCTGGCCAACCAGTCGCAGAACTCCACGAAGGCGCCGCCGGCCAACTACCCGGGCTGGCGCAAGCAGGCCACCGAGTCCTACATCGCCGGTTTCAAGCGGGCCTACGAGACGAACCGTGCGCCGTTCTTCATCGGCAACCACTTCGAGGAGTGGAACGGCGGCATCTACATGGACGCCGTCGAGGAAGCCCTGAAGCACATCGCGGGCAAAAAGGACGTGCGCCTGGTCTCCTTCAGGCAGTTCGTCGACTGGCTCGACGTCCAGGACCCGAAGGTGCTCGCCGACCTGCAGGGCCTTGAGGTCGGCGCGGAGCCCACCGGTGGCTGGAAGGGACTCGGGAAGGCCGTCTGAAATGGGACTTTCCGCAACCCCGGGGGGCGCGGAAGATCCCCGAAACAGACATGCGAAACTTTTCACATGAGTGCCGCCTGCCGCGCCCCCCACAGCACGAACCGCAGCCGTAGCCGCAGCCGCGCCGCCCTTCTGGGCGCTGGGGCCGCGGTCGCCGCGCTGACCCTGTCGGCGTGCGGCTCGGGCGGCACGTCCGGCGGCTCGGGGAACACGAACTTCGTCACCGGCTCGGACGGCATCGCCACCGCCGGCAAGGGCGAGCGCCAGGACGGCCCGAAGCTGGAGGGGGAGACCCTCACCGGCAAGCACCTCGACGTCGACGGCTACAAGGGCAAGGTCGTCGTCCTGAACGTCTGGGGCTCGTGGTGTTCGCCGTGCCGGGCCGAGGCGCCGAACTTCGCGAGGGTCTCGAAGGACACCAAGGACAAGGGCGTGCAGTTCATCGGGATCAACACCCGTGACCCGCAGAAGGATCCCGCGCTCGCGTTCGAGAGGGAGTGGAAGATCTCCTATCCGAGCCTGCACGATCCGATGGGCAAGCTGATGCTGCGCTTCCCCAAGGGCACGATGAACCCGAAGTTCATCCCCTCCACGATCGTCCTCGACCGGGACGGGAAGATCGCGGCCCGCTCGCAGCAGGCGCTCAACGAAGAGAAGCTGCGCAAGATGATCGACCCGCTCATCGCGGAGAAGTGATCTTGCTGTGATGTCCACTCTCGCCGCCGTCGGCGAAGCGAACCAGACCGTGATGAACGGAGCGCTCCTCCTGGCGCTGCCCGTCGCGGTCCTCGGCGGTCTCGTCTCCTTCTTCTCCCCGTGCGTACTGCCGCTCGTGCCGGGATATCTGTCGTACGTCACCGGGGTCGGCGGCACCGATCTCGCGGAGGCCAAGCGGGGGCGGATGGCCGCCGGGGCCGGGCTCTTCGTGCTCGGTTTCACCGCCGTCTTCGTCTCCACCGGCGCGCTCTTCGGGTACGTCGGGCAGAACTTGCAGGACTACCAGGACGTCATCACCAAGGTGCTCGGCGCCCTGATGATCGTGCTCGGCATCTTCTTCATGGGGCTCATGCCCTGGCTGTCCCAGCGGGAGTTCCGCTTCCACAAGAAGCCCGCCGCCGGGCTCGCGGGTGCTCCGGTGCTCGGCGCGCTGTTCGCCGTGGGCTGGGCGCCCTGCGTGGGGCCCACGCTCACCTCCGTCAACTCCCTGGCACTCGACCAGGGGAGCGCGGGGCGCGGGGCCATACTGAGCGTCGCGTACTGCGTGGGGCTCGGGTTGCCGTTCATCCTCGCGGCGATCGCCTTCCGCAAGGCGCTCGGCGCGTTCAGCTGGGTGAAGAAGCATTACGTCTGGGTGATGCGCATCGGCGGCATCATGATGATCGCGACCGGGCTGCTGCTTGTCACCGGCGTCTGGGACAGCATCGTGCAGGAGATGCAGGTCTGGTCCAACGGCTACACGGTGGGGATTTGATCCATGAGCAAGACCGAAGCCCCTGAAGAGCAGGCCGGCCCGGGACAGGGCGAGCAGGACCTGGGTGCCGCCGGCGCCCAGCTCTCCACGGCCCCCGTGGACCGGGCGATGCCCGGCTCCTTCGGCGGCCGGCGCGCCCCCGGCGTCAGCGGGTGGCTGAGCTGGACGGGCCGTGAAGTCGTCGGCTGGACGCGGTGGATGTGGCGGCAGCTGACGTCGATGCGCGTCGCGCTGCTCCTGCTGCTCCTGCTCTCGCTCGGCGCGATCCCCGGTTCGCTCATCCCGCAGACCAGCATCGACGAGCTGAAGGTCCAGGACTTCAAGGCGGCGCACACCACGCTCGCGCCGATCTACGAGAAGCTCCAGCTGTTCGACGTCTACAGCTCCGTGTGGTTCTCGGCGATCTACATCCTCCTTTTCATCTCCCTCATCGGCTGCATCGTGCCCCGCACCTGGCAGTTCGTCGGCCAGCTGCGCGGCCGCCCGCCGGGCGCGCCCAAGCGGTTCGACCGGCTGCCCGCGTACACCACGTGGCGCACCGAGGCCGAGCCCGAGCAGGTCCACGAAGCCGCGCTCGATCTGCTCAAGGGCCGCCGCTTCCGCGCGGACCTCACGGCGGGCAAGGACGGCGCGGCTGCGTCCGTCGCCGCGGAGAAGGGCTATCTGCGGGAGGCGGGCAACCTCTTCTTCCACATCTCGCTGATCGTGCTCCTGGTGGCCTTCGCCGTGGGCGCCCTGTTCAAGTCCGAGGGCGGCAAGCTCGTCGTCCAGGGCGACGGGTTCTCCAACACCCTCACCCAGTACGACAACTTCAAGTCCGGCAGCCTCTTCAACACCGACGACCTGGCGCCGTTCAGCTTCCGCCTTGACAGCTTCGACTCCTCCTTCGAGCGGAAGGGCCCCGAGAAGGGGACGGCCCGCACCTACCGGGCGAACGTCACCTACAGCGAGGGTGTCGATGGACCGGAGAAGAAGAAGGCGATCGAGGTCAACAAGCCGCTCGAGGTCGACGGCTCGAAGGTCTACCTGATCGGCCAGGGCTACGCGCCGACCGTCACCGTCCGGGACGGCAGGGGCAAGGTCGTCTCCAGAACATCCGTGCCGCTGCTGCCCATCGACAGCAATGGCACGGCGACCGGCGCCATCAAGGTGCTCGACGGCTACCGGGACAAGAACGGGAAGAAGGAGCAGCTCGGCTTCAACGCCTTCTTCGTGCCGACGTTCGCGGGCTCCGGCCAGGGCAACATGTTCTCCCAGTTCCCGGCGCTGGACTATCCCGTGCTCGCGCTGTCCGCGTACCACGGGAGCCTCGGGGTGGACTCCGGGCTGCCGCAGAACGTCTACCAGCTCGACACCAGCAAGATGACCAAGTTCAAGGACGCCAAGGGCGAGCTCCTCAAACAGCGGATGCGGCCCGGCGAGACGATGAAGCTGCCGAACGGCGCCGGCTCGATCACGTTCGAGAAGGACATCAAGCGGTGGGCGACCTTCCAGATCTCCCAGCAGCCCGGCAGCATGTGGGCGCTCATCGGGGCGGTCTCCGCCATCGTCGGCCTCGCCGGATCGCTGTTCATCCAGCGCCGCCGCGTGTGGGTGCGGGCCGTCCGTGGCGCTGACGGCGTCACCGTCGTCGAGATGGCGGGGCTCGGCCGCAGTGAGTCCGCCAAGCTGCCCGAAGAGCTGGGCGACCTCGCGGCGCACCTCCATGAGAAGGCGCCGAGCGCGCCCGATCCAGACCCATCCGATGACCCGGCCGACCGTGCCGATCATGCCGACGCCCCCGATGTCGTGCATGCCGACTCCACCCCCCAAGTTGTTCCTGCCGAAGGGGCTGAGAAGTGAATCTCGCCACCACCCTCGCCGCCGAACCGAACGAGAACCTCGCGAACATCAGCAATGTGCTGGTCTACTCCGCGATGGCCGTCTATCTCCTTGCCTTCTTCGCGCACATGGCGGAGTGGATCCTCGGCAGCCGCAGCAAGGTCGCCCGCACGGCCGCCGCGCTGACCCCCCAGACCGCTGCCGCCGGAGCCAACGCGCCCGCCGTCACCGTCAAGGCCAAGGGCGGCACCGCTGTCCTCGACCGGCCGAAGACGGCACCCAAGGTCATCACCCGCTCCGTCACCGGCACCCGCGACGTGCCGGACGGTCCCGGTGCGTCGGCCGGAAGCGAGAAGGGGGACCTCTACGGCCGTATCGCCGTGTCCCTCACCGTGCTCGCGTTCCTCGTCGAGGCCAGTGGTGTGGTCACCCGCGCGCTGTCCGTGCAGCGGGCGCCGTGGGGCAATATGTACGAATTCAATCTGACGTTCTCCACGACGGCCGTCGGTGTGTACCTCTTGTTCCTGGCGCTGAAGAAGAACGTCGGCTGGCTCGGCCTTCCGCTGGTCACCACGGTCCTCCTCGATCTCGGTCTCGCCGTCACTGTCTTGTACACCGCCAGCGACCAGTTGGTTCCCGCCCTTCACTCGTACTGGTTGTGGATCCACGTCTCCACCGCGATCTTCTGCGGCGCGACGTTCTATCTGGCCGGCGTCGCGACGATCCTCTACCTCTTCCGCGACTCCTACGAGAACAAGCTGGCCGCGGGCGGAAAGCCCGGCCGCTTCGCGACCTCCGTCCTGGAGCGCCTCCCGGCCGCGGCCTCGCTCGACAAGTTCTCGTACCGCGTGAACGCCGCGGTCTTCCCGCTGTGGACGTTCACGATCATCGCGGGCGCGATCTGGGCGGGCGACGCGTGGGGCCGCTACTGGGGCTGGGACCCCAAGGAGGTCTGGTCCTTCATCACCTGGGTCGCCTACGCCTGCTACCTGCACGCGCGCGCGACGGCGGGCTGGAAGGGCCGCAAGGCCGCCTACCTGGCGCTGATCGCCTTCGGCTGCTGGCTGTTCAACTACTACGGCGTGAACATCTTCGTCACCGGCAAGCACTCGTACGCCGGGGTCTGAGCCCCTCGGGAGTGCGGAACGGGATGTACCGGGCCACGCTTGGGCCATGACCGCGACGATCGGGCAGGGCACGAGCAGGACGGAGAGCCTCACCGGCAGCGGGGCGCCGATCCAGCACCTCCATTACGAGCTCCACCTTCCCCACCCTGTGGAAAAGGTCTGGGCGGCGGTGGCCACCCCGGAGGGTCTTCCGGGGTGGCTGGCCGCCGCCGACGTGTTTGAGCCGAGGCTCGGTGGCGCGGTCGTACTGCGCTGGCTCAACGGGGACGAGGCGGCGACCCACGTCGGGCACGTCACCGCGTGGGACCTGGAGCGCGTCGCCGAGTACACGATCGACCTGCACGGACGGTGCCGTTTCCACCTGGAGACGGCCGACGGCAGGTCCGGCACGACCCTCCGCTTCACGAACGAGTTCGCGGGCGACGACGAGCTGCGCCTGGACTGCCTCGCCGGCTGGCACAACCACTTCGAGTTCCTGGTCGACGCGCTCGACGGGCGGCCGAAGGACTGGTCGACGTGGAGCCTGGGCCGGTGGCAGGAGCTACGGGACGCGTACGCGAAGAGCGAGTGATCGGCCCAGGTGATCGGCATCGGTGATCAGCCCGGATGGTGAACCCGAGTGGTCAGCCCCGGTGATCAGCCCGAATGGTTAGCCCGGTGGTCAGCCCCGCGTGACCGAGTCCGGCCGCACCCGCAGCAGCAGCTTCCCCGTGCTCGTGCGCGCCCCCATCAAGCGATGCGCCTCCGATGCGTCGGCCAGCGGGAACTCCGCCGTCACCGGCAGCTCCACGGTCCCGTCCGCCACCTTCGCGAACGCCCGTGCGGCGACCTCGCGCAGGGCCTCGGGTGCCGACGTGGCGAGGGAGAGGATCGAGAAGCCGAAGACGCCGAGCCCCGTCCCGTACAGCTCCGGCTGGCCCACCCGCCACGGCTCCGCCGAGCTCGCGTTGCCGAAGGAGACGAGGCGCCCGAAGACGGCGAGCGCGGCCAGTCCGCCGCGGAAGGCGTCGCCGCCGACCGGGTCGAGGGCGAGGTCCACCCCGCGCCCGCCGGTGGCCGCGCGCACCTCCGCGGCGAAGCCGCCGTCTCCGGAGTCGCCGCCGTCTCCGGAGTTCCCGGAGTTCCCGGAGTTCCCGGAGTTCCCGGGGCTCCCGATGAACACCTCGTCGTAGCCGTGCTCCAGTGCGTACTTGGCCTTGGCCTCGCTCGACACGACGCCGTACACCGCGCCCGCGCCGCCCGCCTTCGCCAACTGGCCCACCACCGTGCCGATTCCACCCGCAGCGCCCTGCACGAGGACCGTCTCGCCCGCGCGCAGCCGTCCCACTTCGTGGAGCAGCGCCTGCGCGGTGGGCAGGACCGTAGGGAGCGTCGCGGCCGTGCGCAGGTCCACGCCGGTCGGCAGGGCGAACACCGTCGTCGCATCGGCGAGCGCGACCTCCGCGTACGCGCCGCCTGCGGTGAGCGCGGCGACCTCCTGGCCGACCTCGAACCCCTCGACGCCCGCCCCGAGCGCCCGTACGTGCCCGGAGACCTCGAGGCCCGGCACGTAGGGGAGGGAGGGGACGCGGTAACCCTCGCCGCGGGCCTTCAGGTCGGCGAAGTTCACGCCGGTGTAGGCGACGTCGACGGTGATCTGGCCGGGGCCCGGCTCGGGGACGCGCGCGTCCACCGCCTTCAGGACCTCCGGGCCGCCGTACGCCTGGAACTGGATCGCGCGCATGGTGGCCGTGGTGGCCGTGGTGGGTGTCGTGGGCGTGGTGGACATGGGCGAGCACCCTTCGAGTGTTCAACGGGAAGCGAACACTCGTGAGTGTATGGTTTTCATCGAACACTAGGCAAGAGGTGTCCCTGTGGCGAACCATCACCACCGCGCGGCGCCGGTGCACGTCCACCCGGACGAGGTGCCCGTGCTGGCCGCGCTCACCGCGCTGGCGGATCCCGTACGCCTGGAACTGGTAAGGGAGTTGGCGTCGTCCGCCGACTGGACCAGGTCCTGCGGCAGCTTCGACGTCCCCGTCGGCAAGGCGGCGCTGAGTCATCACTTCGGGGTGCTGCGGGGAGCGGGCCTCGTCGAGCAGCGGGACGAGGGCCCTCGGCGGGTCAACCGGCTCCGCCGCGAGGAGTTCGACGCCCGCTTCCCCGGGCTGCTCGCGCTGGTCCTGCGGGCCGACTAGGCCCGACCAGGCACGACCAGGGCGGACTAGGCACGACCAGGGCGGACCAGGCACGACCAGAGCGGACCCAGAACGGACCGGGACCGGCGTCGGCCGCGCGCTCAGGCGCTCCAGCCGCCGCCGACCGCACGGCTCGACAGGAACGAGTCGCGCAGCGCCTTGCGCAGGCCGGGGACGATCTCGTCGAACCGCGCGGCGAGCGCCTTGAGCGCCTGCTTGTGGGTGCGGCGGTCTCCCCGGCTCCACACGCAGGTCACCTCGAGCTCGGCCGCGAACACGGCCATGGCCAGGTCCTCCAGTGGGATCGACGCCGGGTCGGCTCCGCCGAGCACGGTGTCGCGCACCCGCTTCTGCAGGGCGCGCACCTCCTCCGGGTGGGCGACGGTGACGCGGTCGGCCGGGATGAGCCCCATCAACTTGCCTCGGGAGAGGGTGACTTCACCGGCAGCGGCGAGCTGGTCGCGGACGGGTGTCTCCGCGGTGTGGGCCTTGTTGTGCACGAACTGGAGCCAGCCCTTGGGCTTGTTCTCGGGCAGATCGCTCCACACCGTGACGACGAAGGCGTCGTCCGGCGTCTTCCCGGGCTTGCGGATCACCTTGCCTCCCGTGGCGTCGAGCAGCCCGTCGCGGGCCAGCTCGGTCAGGGCGCCGGCACGCAGCAACTGGCCGCGTCCTTGCAGGTTGTCGATCTGGAACTTGCCCTGGTCCACGGTGTAGCAGAGCAGGTAGAGGCTTTGCGGCAGGGTCTGGGGCATGGCATCTCCCACGAGAAGCGTGCGGGTTTCTGGCGTTTCTGGTTTCCGGTCCGGTCCGGTCCGGTTCCGGTTCCGGTTTCTGATTTCCGGTTTCAGGTTGCCGATTGGCTCTCGAAGCCCAGGTGTTCGGCCAGGAAACGTTCCGCCGCGGCGTAGAGGGCGATCACGTTCTCCGGGTTCTCGATGGCGTGGCCCTCGTCCTCCATGACGATGTACTCGACGGGGACGTCTCGCGCGCGGAGGGCTTCGACGAGCTGGTCGGACTCGGCGAGCACGACGCGGGCGTCGTTGGCGCCATGCACCACCATCAGGGGTGTGCGGATCCGGTCGACGCGGCTGATCGGGGAGCGGGCCAGCATGTCGGCCTCCTGCTCCGGGTCGGCCGGGTCGCCGACGTACGTGAACCAGTTGTAGGCGAGCATCGGCTTGACGAAGTCGGGCTGGCTGCGCATGAAGTTGGCCAGGTCCGAGATGCCGACGACGTCGATGGCGGCGGCGAAGACGTCCGGCGTGAAGGTGACTCCGACCAGCGACGCGTAACCGCCGTACGAGCCGCCCATGATGGCCACGCGCTCCGGGTCCGCGTACCCCTGCTCGACCGCCCACCGCACGCCGTCGATGAGGTCGTCGTGCATCTTGCCCGCGAACTCGCCGATGCCTGCCCTGGTGAAAGCCTTGCCGTAGCCGGTGGAGCCACGGAAGTTGATCTGCAGCACGGCGCAGCCTCGGTTGGCGAAGAGCTGCGCGGCGGGGTGGTACCCCCAACTGTCCCGGCTCCAGGGGCCGCCGTGGACGAACAGTACAAGTGGCAGCCGGGACGGCTCGGCGCCGATCGGCAGCGTCAGATACGAGGGCAACGTCAGGCCGTCGCGGGAGGTGATCGACACCGGTCGCATCGGTGCGAGGGAGTCGGGGTGGAGGTGCGGCTTCGCCCGGTGGAGCAGGCGGCTCTCACCGGTGGTGTGGTCGTAGAGGTAGGTGACCCCGGGGTCGCGGTCGTGGGTGAAGCCGGCCACCCACCGCTGGCCGCTCTCGTCGGAGGAGAGCCCGGCGAGATCACCGTCGGAGAGCTTCTCCAGGTTCTCCAGTACGGCGGCGAAGTGCGGGTCAAAGGCGTGGATCACCTGCCGCTCCCCGAGGTAGCGGACGCCGAGCAGCTCACCCGTGAGCCTGCTGCGGATCAGGGGGGAGGGCAGCGCGGGAAAGACCCGGGCGCGGGTGTCCAGGTCGTACCGCGGGTGGGAGTCGACCTCTTCCTCCTTGCCGGTGGCCAGGTCGAGCCGGGTCAGGCGGAGACGGTCGCTCCCGCTGTTCGAGCCGAGCCACACCCCGGAGCCGTCCGGGGTGACCTCCATCGGGTAGATGCCCAGAGGCGCGTCACCGCCCTCGAACCGCGCCACGGGGGTCGGTTCTCCCGTCGCCGCGTCCCAGCGGGACAGCTCGACGTCGCCCTCGGCCGTCGTCGCCACCGCGAACAGTTCGCGCTCGCCGTACAGCCACCCTTCGACCCTGCCGTCGGAACTCTGGGCGAGGGTCGTGAGGTCGCCGGTGGCGATGTCCAGTTCTACGAGGTCGAACTGGGCCCGGTCGCGCAGGTTCAGCTGGGTGATCACCTTGCCGGGCCGCCCCGCGGGCAGGTCCAGGCCCACGGTCCGCACCCCGGGGTAGGGGGTGAGGTCAACCGCGGGGGTGGCCGGGTCCTCCAGGTCGACGCGGTAGATGTGCAGGTTCTCGTCGCCGCCCTGGTCCCGCGAGTAGAGCAGCCAGCGCGGGTCACGGGTCCAGTGGTAGCTCACCACTCCGCGGTCCTCGGTGGTCACGCACCGCGCGTCGCCCGGTGCGTCGACGCTCTCGATCCAGACGTTCATGCGGTTCTTCCAGAGGGCCAGGTACGCCAGTTGCTTGCCGTCAGGCGAGAGGCTCGCCTTCGCGCGAGTGGGCGGCCCGAAGAAATCCTCGACGGAGATGGTCTCCCGCAGTGCCATGTCGATCCTTCCGTGGTCAGCTCCAGGTGTCACTAAATGACAGTGTCACTTAATGACACAGGCTTCAAGTAGGTCCGGAGTAGAAGGAGTTGCGAATCGTCGAGTGACCCACGTCACATCAGGAAGGGTAGCCATGTGTGTCACTTAATGACACGATAGCGCTCAGTGACATTGAGAATCGAACCTTGCCCCCAGACGAACTCGGGAGAACTGACCACCATGAAGGCCAAGAGCTTCCTTGGGACAGAGTCCGACAAGCAGGCGGAGCAGACGGAGCAGGCGGAGCAGACGGAGCAGGCGGAGCAGACGGCGCCCCGGCAGCAGTCCTCGGTCCTCGACCAGGCCGGAGGCACCAAGGGGATCGTCTACTCGGCGCTGCCCGTGGTGGCGTTCGTCGTCGCCAACAGCGCGGGCGGACTGCGGGTGGCGGTCATCGCCGCCCTCGCGGTCGCGATCGGCATCGGCGTGCAACGGCTGGTGCGCAAGGAGTCGGTGCAGCCCGCGATCGGCGGCGTGTTCGGCGTCGCGGTCGCCGCGGGCATCGTCTGGCTCACCGGATCCGCCAAGGACTACTTCCTCATCGGCATCTGGGCGAGCCTGGCCGGCGCCATCCTCTTCGTACTCTCCGTCCTGGTGCGGTGGCCGCTGGCGGGCGTGATCTGGAACGTGGCCACCGGCAAGGGCACCATCTGGCGCGCGGACAAGCGCTCGCGGCTCTACTACGACGTCGCCACTCTGACGCTGGCGGCCGTGTTCGGCGCCCGGTTCGCAGTCCAGCAGTACTTCTACGTGACCGACCAGGTCGGTTCGCTTGGCTTCGCCAAGGTCGCCATGGGCTTCCCGCTGCTCGCCCTGGCCCTCCTGGTGGTCGCCTGGGCCGCCCGGCGCTCGAACAAGCGGCTTGCGGCGATCGGTCTGCTGCCCGCCAAGCGCGCCTGACCTCCGAGAATGCCGCAGTGACGACGAGGAGGCGGAAACCCCGATGGACCTGTGCCGCGCCGCCGGCCTGGCCGATGAGGTGGTCAACCGCTTTGCCGGGAACCGGACTTCGAGCGAGGCGCACGAGGCCGACGGCTTCTGGAAGCTGGCCCGTGGCACCCGGGAGTCGCTCATGCGCCAGCGCGCTCCGCACGCACTCGAGGCCGTCGGTGCGCAGCTCACGGAGCACGCACCCGCGAGCGTCGCGAGCGGAGGTGACCGGCATGGCGGCGGCCGAGCGCGGCGGAAACGGAATGAGTGACGAGCGGCGCCGTCGGCTGCGTCTTGAGGTCTCCCGCGAGGCCTCGCGTCTGTTCTGGGAGCAGGGCGTGGATGCCACCAGCGGTGACCAGATCGCCGAGGCGGTGGGTCTGTCCACGCGTACGATCTGGCGGCACTTCCGCAGCAAGGAGAGCTGCGCGGAACCCATCGTGACGCAGGGCGTGGAGTGGGAGTTGAGCGCGTTGCGGAGCTGGCCGCGCCACCTCTCTCTGGAGGAGCATTTCGCCGCGGAGGTCGTCAGGTACGAGGATGCCGCCGGTGCCAGGGAGCACGCCGACACCTTGCTCGCGGTCAGGATGATCCGGCTCGCGGACCATGAGCCGGCGATCCGGACGGCCTGGCTCATGGCCTGTGATGACGTGGAGCGGGAGATGACCGTGGTCATCGCGAAGCGTCTGGGCCGCCCGGCCGAGGACCTCGCCATGCGGCTGTACGGGGCGGCGGCCTCCGGCGCCTTCCGGGTCGTGAACGAGGAGCTCGGCGCCGCCGCGCTGCGCGGTGTCGTTCCCGAGGATCTGGAGGGTGACGTGATCCGTCGCGTGGCGGGAGCGGTGCGCGACGCCACAGGCGGCGCGATCGGCGGCGCGATCGGCGACACGGTCGCCTAGTCCTCGCCGGTGCGGTCGCCTAGCCCTCGTCGACGCCGATGTCCTCGTGCCACAGCTCCGGGCGCGCCGCGATGAAGTCCTCCATCATCGCCGCGCACGAGGGGTCGTCGAGGATCACGATCTCCACGCCGTGCTCCGCGAGCCAGTCGTGCCCGCCGTGGAACGTCCGCGCCTCGCCCACGATCACCCGCGAGATCCCGAACTGCCGTACCAGTCCGCTGCAGTACCAGCAGGGCGAGAGCGTCGTGACCATCGTCGTCCCGCGATACGTGCGCTGCCGCCCCGCGTCCCGGAACGCCGACGTCTCCGCGTGCAGGGACGGATCGCCGTCCTGCACCCGCCGGTTGTGCCCGCGCCCCAGCAGCACGCCGTCCGCGCCGTAGAGGGCGGCGCCGATCGGTACGCCGCCCTCCGCGAGCCCCTGCCGGGCCTCCTCGACGGCGGTCGCGAGCCACGCGCGGGCCTGTTCCTGATCCAGTTCCTGATCCAGTTCCTGATCCATGGGCGCACCTTCCTTCCACACGTCATCGTCACGTCATCGTCCCTGCCGATGAGCCCATCGGCAGGACGCCCCACTGGCTCGTGGACCAGCGCATACGTCCGCTCGTAGCTTCATGGGCATGACCTCAGAGAACAAGGGCACGGCCCAGCTCACCGCAGCGATGGTGCTCTCCGGCACCCTCGGAATCTTCGTCGTCGAGTCCGGTGCGTCGGCCTTCAACGTCGTGTTCTTCCGGGTGCTCTTCGGCGCGCTCGCCCTGGGCGCCTACGCCTTCGCCCGCGGCTACTTCCGCGATCACGGCCTCACCCCGAAGAAGCTCGGACTCGCGGCGCTCGGCGGCGCGTTCATCGTCTTCAACTGGGTGTTCCTCTTCAAGGCGTACGAGGCGACCTCGATCTCGCTGGCCACCGTCGTCTACCACACGCAGCCTTTCCTGCTCGTGCTGCTCAGTGCCATCATCTTCCGCGAGCGCCTGACCAAGCATCAACTAATGTGGCTGGCAACGGCGTTCGCCGGGCTCGTCCTCGTCTCCGGAGTGCGCCCCGGCGACCTCGGCTCCCTCACCGGCATCGGCCTCGCGCTCCTGGCCGCGCTGCTCTACGGCCTCTCCACGCTCGTCACCAAGCGCATCACCGGTGTACGCCCGCACCTCATCGCCCTCGTCCAAGTCATCGTCGGCATACCGCTGTTGCTGCCCTTCGCGGACTTCGGCGCGATGAGCGGCACGGGCGCCGGATGGGGCTGGCTCGTCGGGCTCGGCGTCATCCACACCGGCCTGATGTACGTCCTGATGTACGCGGCGTACGCGAAGCTGCCCACCGCCAAGATCGCCGTACTCGCCTTCACGTACCCGGCGGTCGCGATGGTCGCCGACTGGGCGGTCTACGGGCACCACATCGGCCTCGTCCAGGCGCTCGGCGTACCGCTGATCGTCCTTGCGAGCCTGAAAGTCAACCGTGCCAAGTCGCCTAAGTCAGTGGCTGGTTCACGGTCTCCGCTGCCTGCTCCCGCACCAGCCGTACCGACTGGTCGATGAAGAGCCGCACATGCGAGGCAAGGCGTTTCCCCGCCCGCCACGCCAGCTGCGTGTGCAGCGCGAACGGCGGCTCCCACGGCAGCGCGACGAGCACCCCCGAGGTCAGTTCCTCGCGCACCGCCATCCGCGGGAGCAGCGCCACCCCGAGGCCACCGGCGACACCTCGCTTGGTGGCCTCGATCGTGCCGAACTCCATGAAGGGCGGCGGGGCGCCGTTCCGCGTCCGCAGCTCGTCCTCGAACAGATCGCGGTAGGGGCAGCCCGGCTCCGTGCCGACCAGCTGCACCGCCGCCAGATCGCCGGTGGCGAGCGAGTCGCCGCCGTGCCCGGCCAGCGGATGCGTCGGCGCGCAGACCAGGACCAGCGGCTCCTCGGCGAGGACCTCGGTCTCCAGGCCCGCGTGCTCGGTCTCCCGCTCCATCAGGAACCCGACGTCGTACGTCCCCTGCCGCAGCGCGTGGCGGGTCTCGTCGCCCAGGGTGGGGCGCAGGGAGAGCTGCACCTTGGGGTAGCGGTGGTGGAAGAGTTCGAGCAGCGGGGGCAGGCGGTAGGAGGTCAGGGACTCCATCGTGCCGACCGCGATCGCGCCGCTCGGCTCCCCGGCGTCGACGACCGCGGAGCGCGCCTCGTCCGTCAGCTCGATGATCTGCCGGGCGTAAGGGAGCAGGCGCTCGCCCGCCTCCGTCAGACGGATGCGGCTGCCGAGCCGGTCGAAGAGTTCGGCGTCGAGCGAGGACTCCAGGGAACGGATCTGGCTCGTGACGCTGGACTGGGCGTACTTCAGCTCGGCCGCGGCCTGCGTGAAGCTGAGTACGGACGCGACCTTTTCGAAGGTGACGAGCAGCCGCAGTTCCATCATCAGCCCTCCGTGCCCCGGTCCCGCTTCTTGTCGTCCGGATCCTCGTCCCTGAGGGACTTCAGGAACTCGGGGTTGTCGTCCGGCGCCACCCACTGTCCGCCGCGCCCGGGGCGCCGGCCGGCTCCCGCGGCAGGCGTCTTGCGCGCCTTGCCCGTGACGAACCAGGCGATGGGTCCGAGCAGGACCTCTCCGAAAAGCAGCACGATGATGACCCAGACCACCTTCGGCAGATGCCTGACCTCCTTCTCCGGAGTGTTCAGTACATCGATGAAGGCATAGATCCACACGGCCAGGACCAGCAGGAACGGCAGATACCTGAGCATGTTGGCGCGATTCCCCAAGCGACGAAGGACGGGCGGCGTGCGGGCCCCGCTGTCGGGGCCAGGGTAGCCGGTGACCGATACTTGACCGCATGGCTTATGACGATCTTCGCTCCCTGCTCCGTGCACTGGAGCGCGAGGGCGATCTCAAGCGCATCAAGGCCGAGGTCGATCCGTATCTGGAGGTCGGCGAGATCACCGACCGGGTGCAGAAGTCCGGCGGCCCCGCGCTCCTCTTCGAGAACGTCAAGGGCTCGGCGATGCCCCTTGCGATGAACGTGTACGGGACGGACCGCCGCCTCCTGAAGGCGCTCGGCCTGAAGTCGTACGGCGAGATCAGCGAGAAGATCGGCGGCCTCCTGAAGCCGGAGCTGCCGCACGGCTTCGTCGGCGTGCGCGAGGCGTTCGGGAAGCTCGGCGCGATGACGCACGTACCGCCGAAGAAGGTGAAGTCCGACAACGCGCCGGTGCAGGAGGTCGTCCTCACCGGCGACGACGTCGACCTGGAGAAGCTGCCCGCGCTCTTCACCTGGCCCGAGGACGGCGGCTCCTTCTTCAACCTGGGCCTGACCCACACCAAGGACCCGGACACCGGCGTACGCAACCTCGGTCTGTACCGCCTGCAGCGCCACGACAAGCGCACCATCGGCATGCACTGGCAGATCCACAAGGACAGCCGCAACCACTACCAGGTGGCCGCCCGCAGGGGCGAGAAGCTGCCGGTCGCGATCGCCTTCGGCTGTCCGCCCGCCGTCACGTACGCCTCCACGGCCCCGCTGCCCGGCGACATGGACGAGTACATGCTGGCCGGGTTCATCCAGGGCAAGCGCGTGGAGATGGTCGACTGCAAGACGGTCCCGCTCCAGGTGCCCGCGCACGCCGAGGTCGTCATCGAGGGCTGGCTGGAGCCGGGCGAGATGCTCCCGGAGGGCCCCTTCGGCGACCACACCGGCTTCTACACGCCGCAGGAGGACTTCCCCGCCCTGAAGATCGACTGCGTGACGATGCGGAAGCGTCCGCTGCTCCAGTCGATCGTGGTGGGCCGCCCGCCGACGGAGGACGGCCCGCTCGGCCGCGCCACCGAACGCTTCTTCCTGCCCCTCCTCAAGGTGATCGTCCCGGACATCGTCGACTACCACCTGCCGGAGTCCGGCGGCTTCCACAACTGCGCGATCGTCTCGATCGACAAGAAGTACCCGAAGCACGCGCAGAAGGTCATGCACGCCATCTGGGGCGCCCACATGATGTCGCTGACCAAGCTGATCGTCGTCGTGGACAAGGACTGCGACGTCCACGACCTGCACGAAGTGTCCTGGCGCGCGCTCGGCAACACCGACTACGCCCGCGACCTGACGGTGGCCGAAGGTCCCGTCGACCACCTCGACCACGCCTCCTACCAGCAGTTCTGGGGCGGCAAGGCGGGCATCGACGCGACGAAGAAGCTGCCCGAAGAGGGATACACACGGGACGGGGGCTGGCCGAACATGGTCGAGTCCGACCCGGAGACGGCGTCGAAGGTCGACCGCCGCTGGAAGGAGTACGGGCTCTAAAGATGAGTGCTGATTCAGCGACTCCCGAACTCTTCGGGCCCGAGCCCGCCCCGCCCGGCAAGGTCAAGGCGTTCCTGCGCCTCGTCATGATCGAACACTCGGTCTTCGCCCTGCCCTTCGCCTACATCGCCGCGCTGACCGCGATGTTCCAGCTGGACGGGAACATCCACTGGGGCCGGCTTCTCCTGGTCACGATCTGCATGGTCGGCCTGCGGACGTTCGCCATGGCCGCCAACCGGATCATCGACCGGGAGATCGACGCCAGGAACCCGAGGACCGCCCACCGTGAGCTCGTCACGGGCGCCGTCTCGGTCAAGTCCGCCTGGACCGGCGCGCTGATCGCGCTCGTCGTGTTCCTCGGTGCCGCGGCCCTGCTCAATCCGCTCTGCCTGGCCCTCGCGCCCATCGCGGTGATCCCGATGGTGGTCTATCCGTACGGCAAGCGGTTCACGAACTTCCCGCAGGCGATCCTCGGTCTCGCCCAGGCCATGGGCCCCGTCGGCGCCTGGATCGCCATCACCGGCGAGTGGTCCTGGCAGGCCGTCATCCTCGGGCTCGCGGTCGGCGTCTGGATCGGCGGCTTCGACCTGATCTACGCCTGCCAGGACGTGGAGACGGACCGCGAGGTCGGCGTGATGTCGGTGCCCGCGCGGTTCGGCATCTCCAACGCGATCTGGGGTGCGCGCGGCTGCCACCTCGTGACCACGGCCCTGTTCGTCTGGTACGCGGCGGACACCGGCGCGGGAGTGTTCCTCTGGCTCGGACTCGCGGTGGTCGCGGGCGCGTTCGTCTACGAGCACTCCATCGTGAAGCCCCATGACCTCTCGCGGCTCAACCGCGCCTTCTTCCAGGTCAACGGCTTCATCGGCATCGCGCTCTTCGTCTGCGCCCTGCTCGATCTGCTGGTGCGCGGCCTGACCGTCTAGGCTCACAGCGTGAAGCCAGGAGATACGCAGCGTAAGCCTTGGATCGTGGGGGTGTCGGGGGCGTCGGGGACCCCGTACGCCGCCGCCGTGCTGCGGGCGCTGCTCGCTGCCGGGGAGAGCGTGGACCTGGTGGTCTCGCGGGCCTCGCGTCTGACGATCCTCGACGAGACGGGCATCGCCTTCCGGGACGCGCACTGGCAGGAGGACCTGCGGGAGTGGCTCGGACGCGGGGCCGAAGGGAAGCCGGGCACCTTCGACGTACCGGTGGACGACGTGCGGTACTGGGCGGCCGGGGATCTGGCCGCCGGGCCCTCGTCGGGGTCGTACGCGACCAAGGGGATGCTGATCGTGCCCGCGTCCACGGCGTGCGTGGCCGGGGTGGCGCTCGGGCTCTCGAAGGATCTGCTGCAGCGGTCGGCGAGCGTGACGCTCAAGGAAGGCCGCCGGCTCGTGGTCTGCGTACGCGAGACGCCGCTGAACGGGCAGACGCTGAAGCACTTGGTGACGCTGGACGAGGCGGGCGCGATCGTGCTGCCCGCCTCTCCGGCGTTCTACGCGGGGGCGACGCACATCCAGGATCTGGTGGACTTCGTCGCGGGGCGGACGCTGGATGCGGCGGGGGTGCCGCACACGCTGTACCGCCGGTGGGAAGGGAACCTGGGAGGCGCTTCCCGTGCGGAATGAGCGCCCCGAAGGGGCGCGGGGAGCTGCGCGCTCAGCCACGACGAACGCCCAGCCGCCGCTGATCCGCGCTCCCGCGGCGGGACTATCGCTTCTTGGCGCCCCGGGACTTCTTGGTGGTCCTGGGCGCCGCCGCAACAGTCGCACGCGAGCGGTTGGCCAAGTCCTGCAGCTCGCGCATCCGGGCGTAGGCCATCTCGATCGAGTACACGGTGTGACTCACTCCTGAGTGTTGGTTGTGAAGTGCCGTTTGAAGAATCCTCGCCGATCGGCGGAGATTCCGAAAGATTCACAGGGGTTCAACCCTGTTGCACCTTAGATTCTACACATAGACTCGCGGTATCGCTGAATAATGAAAGGCATCGCACCTATGGACGCCGTGGACAGGCAGCTCATCCAGGCACTGCGCGAGAACGGCAGGGCCTCGTACGCCGAACTCGGTCGGCTCGTCGGCCTCTCGGGGCCGAGCGTCACGGATCGGATCAACCGTCTCGAAGCGGCGGGCGTCATCACCGGCTACCGCGCGACCGTGGACTCCGCGTCGCTCGGCCTGGGCGTCATCGCCCTCATCGGCATCTCCCTCTCGGACGCCGCCGACCACGAGGACGTGGCACGGCGCCTGAAGGACCTGCACGAGATCGAGGACTGCTGGTTCATCGCGGGCGACGACTCGTACATGCTCAAGGTCCGGGCCAGCGACGTGGACGGCCTGGAGAAGACGATCCGCAGGCTGAGCGGCACGAAGGGCGTCTCCAGGACGCGTACGACGATCGTGCTCTCCACGAAGTGGGAGAACCGGGTCGGGGAGCTGCCGGAAGAGGGCTAGGCGGGTAGGCGTACGGTTGGCGAGGCCTGCTTTACGCAGACATTTAGAGCAGACGGAACAGACACGGAGAGGCGGCCGGGAATGGACGCTGGGCTCAAGCGCGAGCTGGAGCAGAAGGTCCGCGCGGGTGAGCGGTTGTCCCGTGAGGACGGCATCGCCCTCTACGCATCGGACGATCTGGCCTGGCTCGGCGGTCTCGCCCACGAGGTGCGCACGCGCAAGAACGGCGACGTCGTGCACTTCAACGTCAACCGTCACCTCAACATGACGAACGTGTGCACCGCCTCGTGCGCGTACTGCTCGTTCCAGCGCAAGCCGGGCGAGAAGGACGCGTACACGATGCGCATCGAGGAGGCCGTCCGTCTCGCCAAGGCGATGGAGGGCGAGAACCTCACCGAGCTGCACATCGTCAACGGCCTGCACCCGAACCTGCCGTGGCGGTACTACCCGCGTTCCCTGAGCGAGCTCAAGAAGGCGCTCCCGGACGTGTCCCTGAAGGCGTTCACGGCGACGGAGATCCACCACTTCGAGACGATCTCGGGGATGTCGGCATCCGACATCCTGGACGAGCTGATCGAGGCGGGCCTCGAGTCGCTGACCGGCGGCGGCGCGGAGATCTTCGACTGGGAGGTCCGCCAGCACATCGTCGACCACCGCACCCACTGGGAGGACTGGTCGCGCATCCACCGCCTCGCGCACGAGAAGGGTCTCAAGACCCCGTGCACGATGCTGTACGGCCACATCGAGGAGCCCCGTCACCGGGTCGACCACGTGCTGCGCCTGCGCGAACTCCAGGACGAGACCGGCGGGTTCCAGGTCTTCATCCCGCTGCGCTACCAGCACGACTTCGTGGACATGAAGGACGGCAAGGTCAGGAACCGCCTCCAGGCGCGGACGACCATGGCGTCGGGCGCCGAGGCCCTGAAGACCTTCGCGGTCTCGCGTCTCCTCTTCGACAACGTCCCGCACGTCAAGGTCTTCTGGGTCATGCACGGCCTGCAGACGACGCAGCTCGCGCTGCAGCACGGCGCGGACGACATGGACGGCTCGGTCGTCGAGTACAAGATCACGCATGACGCGGACGACTTCGGTACGCCGAACAAGCTGACGCGGGAAGACCTGCTCGACCTCATCCGCGAGGCGGGCTTCCGCCCCGTCGAGCGGAACACCCGCTACGAGTCGATCCGTGAGTACGAGGGTCCGGACCTGTCGCTGCGGGAGACGCCGCAGGCGATGCGGGTCTGACGGACCTCACGCGCGAGCGAGCCCCGGCCTCACGAGGCCGGGGCTCGCTGCGTTGTCCGCGATGCGGAACACGGTTGAGGCGCGCGGCCGGTAATGGTTAATCTTGCCCTATGGCGCTTACCTTCCGGCTGGACCCGGCGATCGATCCCGCCCTCCGCGACGGCGTACTCGCCCTCTGGGCCGACGTGTCCAACGCCGGCGGGGCCGTCGGTTTCGTACCGCCCGTGACGGTCGAGGACATACGGCCCGAGTGGCTCAAGCGCCTGGCCCAGCTGAGCGAGGGGGACACCCGGCTGCTCGTCGGGTACGACGAGGACGGTGCCGTCGCCGCGACCGCCTTCCTCGCGTACAACACGCACCGCCTGATGAAGCACTGGATCTGGCTGTACGTGGTGATGGTGCACCCCAAGCACCAGGGCAAGGGATACGGGCGGGATCTGATGTCCGCCGCCGCGGACGCCGCCCGCGGGCTCGACGGGATCGAGGCGATCCGGCTGACCTGCAGGGGCGGCACGGGAGTCGACCGGTTCTACGAGTCCTGCGGATACAAGGAGGTCGGGCGGGTGCCCGGCGCGATCCGCGTCGCCCCCGACGACGACCGCGACGACATCACCATGTTCCTGCCGCTGGGCTGAGGGTCCACGAGAGGGCTCACCCCCCTGCTGGAGGCGACCCCTCCCATGCTTCACTGGAGGGGCTCGTCCTACTCGGGCCAATTTCGGAACGGAAGAGTGGATTGACATGCTCCGCTACACGCTGATGCGCCTCGGGGTCTTCGTGGGCTGCTTTTTCGCGGTCTGGGGACTTGTCTACGTCGGGGTCCTGCCGAAGGGCCTCGGGGACTCCAACCTCCTCTGGGTGCTGCTGCTCGCGCTCGTCGTCTCCGCGCCCATCAGCTTCGTGGTGCTGCGGGGGGAGCGGGACCGGGCATCGATCCAGGTCGTCGAGCGCGTGGAGCGCACGAAGGCCAACCTGGAGGCGAACCGCACCCAGGAGGACCTCGCCGACGACGCGGCGCGCGCCAAGTCGTAGCCGGTCGCGCGGGCCCCTGCGGCTCGTAAGGTTCGTCACAGAGACTTCACGGCCCCGGCCCTTGAGCACCTGCTCCAGGGCCGGGGTTTCTTGTGTCCCAGGGGCGACTCACCCTCTGATTGGGCACGTCTACCTCAAACAAGACCTTTGATGTTCTCAAAGTTCAAGTGTTAACGTGTTCGCCATGAAGACAGCAGCCGCGCACCGCATCGCCATGAGCGTTCCGCTCGTGGCGCGCCTGCATGTCGATCTCTGCCGCTGCATGTCCGCGGCCTGTCGTTGCCGTCGTTGAACCGCGCGAGCGACAAGCACCAAGTGACATCTGCACTGCAGCGGCGCCGTTACGGCCGTTCCGTCTGACCCTTCGCGGTCGCCGCTCCCTCACGTCCCCCCTGCCATTACCCGGAGTGTGTCCGTGTCCGCGAAGTCCCCCGTATCCCCGGCCCCGTCGGCCGAGCAGCCGAAGTCCGGCTCCCGGATACCCCAGTTCCTGAAGCTGCCCTTCTGGGCGCAGATCCTCGGCGGTCTGGTCCTCGGCGTCCTGCTCGGCTGGCTGGCCCGCAGCCAGGACGTGTCCTGGCTCGTCACCACCCTGGACAAGGTCGGAAGCACCTTCATCGGGCTCCTGAAGCTGGCGGTCGCCCCGCTGGTCTTCTTCGCGATCCTGGTGTCGATCACCAACCTCCGCAAGGTCAACAACGCGGCGCGGCTCGCCTCGCAGACGCTGGTCTGGTTCATGATCACGTCGCTGATCGCGGTCGTCATCGGCCTCGCGATCGGCCTCCTCACGAACCCGGGCGCCGGCACCGGCCTCACCCCGAAGGACGGCGCCAAGCCGGACGAGGCGGGTACGTGGATCGACTTCCTCACCGGGATCATCCCGACGGACGTCGTCACGCCGTTCACGGAACTCAACGTCCTGCAGATCGTCTTCATGGCAGCCGTCGCCGGTATCGCCGTACTGAAGATCGGTGACAAGGCGCAGCCGATCCTGGACCTGAGCGAGTCGGTGCTCGCCCTCCTCCAGAAGGCCCTGTGGTGGGTCATCAAGCTCTCGCCGATCGGCACCATCGGCCTCATCGGCTTCGCCATCGCCGACTACGGCTGGGACCTGATCAGCAAGTACGCGACGTTCACCGCCGACATCTACATCGGCTGCGCCATCGTGATGTTCGGCGTCTACCCGCTGCTGCTCTCCACGGTCGCCAAGGTCAACCCGCTGCAGTTCTTCAAGGGCGCCTGGCCCGCGATCCAGCTGGCCTTCGTCTCGCGCTCCTCGGTCGGCACGATGCCGGTCACCCAGAAGGTCACCGAGCGCCTCGGCGTGCCGAAGGAGTACACGTCCTTCGCGGTGCCGTTCGGCGCCACGACCAAGATGGACGGCTGCGCCGCGATCTACCCGGCGATCGCCGCGATCTTCGTCGCGCAGATCTTCGACGTGCAGATGGGCATCAAGGAGTACGTGCTCATCGCCTTCGTCTCGGTGGTCGGCTCGGCCGCGACGGCCGGCCTGACGGGCGCCACGGTCATGCTGACCCTGACCCTGTCGACGCTGGGCCTGCCGATGGAGGGCGTGGGCCTGCTGCTCGCCATCGACCCGGTCCTGGACATGATGCGCACGGCCACGAACGTGGCGGGCCAAGCGGCCATCCCGGTGATCGTCGCCGCCCGCGAGAAGATCCTCGACCGTGAGGCCTACGAGAACGCGTCGGCCTCGCCGCTCGACGGGTTCGACAGGTCCGCCGACGAGCCGCAGACGGTGCCTGCCGCTGCCTGATGTCCCCCGGCT
Organism: Streptomyces sp. A18; assembly: GCF_059026065.1. Lineage (NCBI taxonomy): Bacteria > Bacillati > Actinomycetota > Actinomycetes > Kitasatosporales > Streptomycetaceae > Streptomyces > Streptomyces sp. A18. The sequence continues at coordinate 22,979 of NZ_JBWLKL010000036.1, forward strand.
CGTGGTGAGCGTGCCCCCGTGCCCCCGTACCCAGGTCTTGGGTGCGGGGGCACGCTCATGGGTGGTGACGGGTGGGTGGTGGTTGTGGCGCAGGGGCCGGGGGCGGGGCGGTTACCTCGGGTCGCGGTTGAAGACCGACTTCGACCAGAAGTAGCCGAGCGCGGTGAGCGCGAGGCACCACCCGAGCGTGAGCCAGCCGCTGTTGCCGATCTCGGTGCCGAGGAGGAGACCGCGCAGGGTCTCGATGGCCGGGGTGAAGGGCTGGTACTCGGCGATGGGCTGGAACCAGCCCGGCATCGAGTCCACCGGGATGAAGGCGCTGGACAGGAGCGGCAGCAGGATCATCGGCATCGCGTTGTTGCTGGCGGCCTCGGCGTTCGGGCTGACCAGGCCCATGCCGACCGCGATCCAGGTGAAGGCCAGGGCGACGAGAACGAGCAGCCCGAAGGCCGCGATCCACTCCAGGGCTGTGGCGTCCGTGGACCGGAAGCCGATGGCCACACCGACGGCGCCCACGAGGACCACGCTGGCGATCGACTGCAGCACGCTGCCGACGACGTGTCCGATGAGGACGGATCCGCGGTGGATGGACATGGTGCGGAAACGGGCGATGATGCCCTCGGTCATGTCCATGGATACGGAGACGGCCGTGCCGACCGTCGTGCCGCCGATGGTCATCAGCAGGATGCCCGGGACGAGATACGCGATGTACTCGGAGCGATTCGCCCCGCCGCCGCCGATACCCGCGCTCATCACGTCTCCGAAGATGTAGACGAAGAGCAGGAGCAGCATGATCGGGGTGAGCAGCAGGTTCAGGGTGAGTGACGGGTAGCGGCGCGCGTGCAGGAGATAGCGGCGCAGCATGGTGGAGGAGTCGCGCGCGGCGAGGGAGAGGGAGCTCATCGGACGTTCTCCTTGGACTGGTTGGACTGGTTGGACTGGTTGGGGACGGTGGGGTGGGTGGTGTCGCCGGTCAGGGCGAAGAAGACGTCGTCGAGGTCGGGGGTGTGCACGGTGAGTTCGTCCGCCTCGATGCCGGTGGAGTCCAGCCAGTCGAGGATGGAGCGGAGCTCGCGCTGGGTGCCGTCGCTGGGGATCTGCAGGGACAGGGACTCGTCGTCCGTGGTGACTTCGCGCAGGGCGGTGGCGGCGGACTTGTAGGCGTCCGGGTCGGTGAAGCGGAGGCGTACGTGGCCTCCGGGGATGAGTCGCTTGAGTTCTTCGGCGGAGCCTTCGGCGGCGATCTTGCCGTTGTTCAACACGGCGATGCGGTCGGCTAGTTCGTCTGCTTCCTCCAGGTACTGGGTGGTGAGGAAGACGGTGACGCCGTCGGAGACCAGCTCGCGGATGATGCCCCACATGTTGTGGCGTGAGCGGGGGTCGAGGCCGGTGGTGGGCTCGTCGAGGAAGATGATCCGCGGGTTGCCGACCAGGGTCATGGCGATGTCCAGGCGGCGCTTCATGCCGCCGGAGTAGGTGGACGCGGGCTTCTTGGCGGCGTCGGTGAGGTCGAAGCGTGCGAGGAGTTCGGCGGCGACCTTGCGTCCCTCGCTGCGGGAGAAGTGGTGCAGGTCGGCCATGAGGAGCATGTTCTCCTCGCCGGTGATCAGGCCGTCGACGGCGGAGAACTGACCGGTGACGCCGATCGCGCGGCGTACCGCCTGCGGGTCGGTGGCCAGGTCGTGGCCTGCCACTTGGGCCTCACCGCCGTCGGCCCTGATGAGTGTGGAGAGGATCTTGACGGCGGTGGTCTTGCCCGCGCCGTTCGGCCCGAGCAGCGCGAACACGGATCCGGCGGGGATGAGCAGATCGATGCCGTCGAGCACGACCTTGTCGCCGTACGACTTGCGCAGGCCGAGGGCGGAGACGGCGGTGGGTGTGGGAGTTGCGGGGGTGGGAGCGGGCGTGGGCATGACAGGTGAAGGCATGGAGTGCTCCGTTGGAAGGCCGAGGGGGGCTTGAGGGCTGGGGTGGTACGTACGCGGGGTGGTGCTCAGGCGCCGGCGCCGACGCGGCGGACGTCGATGTTGCCGTAGCGGGTGCGGGCGCGGACCTCGACGGTGTCCTCGTTCTTCGCCGGGGACTCGGACGCGGTGAGCGTCTTGCGTACCTGCCCGTGGTCGGAGCTGCCGTCGATCCAAGCGGCGGTGCCCTCGCGGATGCCGACTTCGATGGCGCCGTAGGAAGTCTCCAACTGGACGGTGCCGCAGGCGACTTCGCCCACACGCAGGGTTCCGTGGGCGGTGGTGGCGGCGACGGAGCTCTCGGCGCGGGTGATGTCGATGTCGCCGTTGGCGCCGCTCACCCGCAGGTGGCCGGTCACGGAGCCGACGGTCGTGGTGCCATGCGTGTTCTTCAGTACGGCGGGGCCGTCGACGGTGCCGATGCGCAGGCTGCCGGAGCTGGTGGTGATCTCGGCCATGCCTTCGACGTGATCGACGGTGATCGAGCCGTGGGATGCGGTCAGGCGCAGGGGCCCGGTCGTGTCGAGGCGGACGTCGCCGGAAGAGGTCTTGACCCGGACGTCGCCGAGCCGGCCATCGCCGAGTACCTGGGTCCAGGCGCCGGTCGCGTCGACGCGTGAGCCGGCGGGCAGTTCGACCGTGACGTCGACGGTGCCGGTGCGTCCGATGAGGTAGCGCTGCTTGGGCGTCCTGATGGTCAGTACGCCGTTCGCGTAAGTGACTTGGGTCTGGTCGGCCGTGCGGATGTCCTGGTCCTTCTTCGGGTCGCGGGGCAGCACCTCGACGACCGTGTCGAGGCGGTCGCCTGCGGCGAAGCGGATGGAACCGGCGTCCACGTGGGCGGTCGCCGAAATCGGGGTCGGAGTGTCGAAAGAAGGCATGGCTGTCCCGTCCTTGTGGGTCTTGGAAGGTGGGTCTTGGAAGGCCGGTCTGGGAGAGGCTGTGTGTGAGGGGCCTAGTGAGTGCTTGGGGTGGAGTTCGCGGCTGCCGAAATGGCCCGGACCAGCCAGGCGTTGACCGACAGGCCCTCGCGGTTCGCTGTCTCCTCGGTGCGTGCCTTGAGGTGGGCGGGCAGGCGCAGATTGACGCGGGCGGTGCCGCCGCGGTCGTCGCTCTCGGCGGGCGCGGCGGTTTCCTCGGGGGCGATGTCGGCGGGCGGCGGCGTCACCACGAAGTCGGGGTCGAGGCCGTGGAGTCGTACGTCGACGGAGCCGGGGGCGAGCTCGCGGGTGATCTCGTCCATCGCGGCGGTGAGCACGGTGAGCAGGGTCAGCCGGGTCGCCGACTCCAGAGGGGCGGTGAGCCGCTCGGCCACCTCGCGCGCTTCCTCCCCGCCGGCTTCGGCGGCCACCGCGAGATCGCGGTGGAGGGAGTCGACGTACGGGGTGAGGTCCATGACGCCATCATGGCATCAATTTGGCGCCACGCGCAAGGGTGGGTGGTGTCGCGAGTAGGTCGGGGTTGTGTGTGGCGCTCTGACCTGCAGAAATGTGGCTGGTGCGATGGGTGGCGTCGTGGTGCCACGTGGTGTCGCATGGTGGCGGGCTCTCGGGGGTGGGCTGACCGTAGGCTGGTCTTTCTGTGCACAGGTTGTGTGGAAGGCGGGCGGCTGGGGTGGGCGAAGTGAAGGTCGGTGCGGTGGCCGGCGGCGCGGCGGGGAAGCGGCAGAAGCGGATGCCGCGGGCCGTACGGGAGCAGCAGATGCTGGATGCCGCCGTGCGGATCTTCGGGCAGCGGGGGTACCGGGCGGCGTCGATGGACGAGATCGCGGAGGTCGCGGGAGTCTCGAAGCCGCTGGTGTATCTGTACCTGAACTCCAAGGAAGAGCTCTTCACCGCGTGCATCCGGCGGGAGGCGGCGGCGTTGGTCGCGGCGGTGCGGGGTGGGGTGAGTGGGGGCGGCACGAGCGGGGGCGGTGCGAGCGCGGGCGATGCGAGTGGAGGAGGCTCCGCTGACCGGCAGTTGTGGGCTGGGCTGCAGGCCTTCTTCACGCACACCGCGGAGCGGCCCGACGCGTGGGTGGTGCTGCACAACCAGGCGCGTACGCAGGGGGAGCCGTTCGCGGCCGAAGTCGCCGTGATGCGAGAGGAGATCGTGGCGTTCGTGACGTCACTGATCGCGGAGGCAGCGCGTGAGGCGCACCGGAATCCGGAGCTGGCGGAGCGTGAAGTGGCGGGCCTTGCCCAGGCGTTGGTAGGGGCGGCGGAGTCGCTCGCCGGTTGGGCGAACGGGGACGCGTCGGTGTCGGCGAAGGAGGCTGCGGCGACGCTGATGAACTTTGCGTGGGCAGGGCTGGGGGAGTTGATGGAGGGGCGGAGATGGGTTCCCTAGCTCTCCCTGGCTCCCCTGGCTTATTCGTTTTCTGGCCCTCTAGTTGAGGGCTCCGCTGAGGTGGGTGGTGGTGCCGTCGGAGCTGAGGAGTTGGAAGGCGGGGCCGTCGGCGGCGTACGTGACGGTGCTGGGGAGCAGTACGGGGGCCTTGAAGTCGACGCGTGCGTGGGCGACTTCGGGTGCGCCTCGATTCTCGTGCTCCGCGATGCAGCGGGCCGCGGTCCACATGCCGTGGGCGATGGCGCGGGGGAAGCCGAGGGGGCGTGCGGTGAGGGGGTGCAGGTGGATGGGGTTGCGGTCACCTGAGACGGCGCCGTAGCGGCGACCGAGGTTTGGGGGGAGCTGCCACTGGGCTCGGGCGGGAAGGGGTTCGCTCGGTGTCTTGGTGGCGGTGGTGGTGCCTGTGGTGGTGCCGGTGGCGGTGCCTGTGGTGGTGGCGGTGTTGCTGGTCCGGTGCCGGGCCAGGTAGGTGCTGCTGGAGGTCCATACGGTGGTGCCGTCGACGCGGGCTTCGGTGACGAGGGTGGCTTCGGTGCCGCGGCGGTGGGGCGTCAAGTGGGTCGCGTGGACGGAGAGTTCGAGGCTGTCCGTGGCTGCGAGGGCGCGGTGCCGGGTGATCTCGATCGACGTGTGCACGAGACCGAGGAGCGGCAGCGGAAAGGCACGGCTGGTCATGAGGCGCATGGCCAGGGGGAAGCTGAGGACGTGGGGGTAGGTGAGCGGGAGGGGGGAGGTGTGCTGGGGGGTGGGGTAGCCGCAGAGGCGGGAGTAGGCGGCGAGATGCTCACTGCTGGGGCGTACGCCGCTGAGGGTCGGGCGTGAGGTGGGGAGTGGGGCGTCGGGGCGGGGCCGCTTGAGCGGCGAGAGGATCGCGCCGCGGAGGAGCAGGGGGGCGAGCATGGGGGTCCTTTCGGTGCGGGTGCGGGTGCGGGTGCGCGTGCTGCGGGGTGCGGGGTCCCTGCGGGGCTTGGGCGGGGTGCGGGGTCCCTGCGGGGCGGGTGCGGGGTGCGGTGCTGGTGCGTCTTGGGGTGCGGGGCCGCGCCGGTATGTCCGTCCTCGCTATCGTCCGGTGGCCGCGGGGTTACTTCGACTAGGGAGTGCCGCGAACCGTGCTCCGGGCGGACATACCGGCACGTCCCCTCGCGAGCGCTCCCGTCTGCGGGTCCATGGGGGCACCACTACACGAACCCCCCCATCCCAGCTCCACCCCTTGTCACCGCGGGGCACACGGGCGGGTTGGCGAGAAGGTTTGTTCGGGCAGGCGGGGCTGCTGCGGTGCCTGCCCCGCCGCCCTGCGGCCTACGCCCCCAGCAGGCTCTGGCCGCAGACCCGCACCACCTGCCCCCGCACCCCGCCGGACGCGGGCGAGGCGAGCCATGCCGTGGCTTCGGCGACGTCCACCGGCAAGCCCCCCTGGCCAAGGGAATTCATCCTGCGGCCCGCCTCGCGGATGAAGAGGGGGACCGCCGCCGTCATCTTCGTCTCGATGAAGCCGGGGGCCACCGCGTTCACCGTCACCCCGTACTCCGCGAGCGCACCCGGCGCCAGCGAACGGACCAGGCCGATGATCCCCGCCTTGCTGGCGGCGTAGTTCGTCTGGCCGACGTTCCCCGCGATCCCGGCGATCGAGGCCGTGGCCACCACACTCCCGCCCCGGTTCAACGTCCCGGACTTGAGCAGCGCGTCCGTCGTGCGCAGCACGCTCGTCAGGTTCACGTCCAGGACGGAGTTCCAGCGGTCCGCAGGCATGTTGGCCAGCTTGCGGTCCCTCGTGATCCCCGCGTTGTGGATGAGGATGTCCAGGCCGCCGGGGGCCAGCGCCGACGCCATGCGCTCCCCGGCGTCCTCCGCCGTGATGTCCAGCGGCAGGGCTGTTCCGTTGAGCCGGTCCGCCAGCCTCACCAACTCCGCCTGGGCGGACGGCACATCGAGTACGACCACATGCGCACCGTCCCGCGCGAGCACCTCCGCCACCGCCTCGCCGATCCCCCGTGCCGCCCCCGTGACCAGCGCCGTACGGCCTGACAGGGGGCGGTCCCAGCTGAAGGGGGCCGTCGGCTCCGCTTCCCCCACCTCGATCACCTGGCCGCTCACATACGCCGACCTCGGCGACAGCAGGAACCGCAGCGTCGACTCCGCGCCCGCCGCCGAGCGCATGCGGACCAGCGTCGCCGTGCGGCCCCTGCCGAGCTCCTTGCCCAGGGAACGTACGAAGCCCTCCAACGCCTGTTGCGCCGCCGCCTGATGGTGGTCGGTCGGTGAGAGCGGTGCCCCGAGGACCACCACCCGCCCGTTCTCCGTCACCGAACGCACCACGGGGTGCAGCGCCGCGTGCACATCGGACAGGGCGGGAGTGTCGGCTATGCCCGTTGCGTCCAGGACTATCGCCGTCGGGCGGGAGGAATCGGGCGTCGGGTTGAGGTGTGTTCGGGACAAGACCCGGGACAGCTCCGGCTCGTGCGCGGATCTACCCGCCGTCACGTGCAGCAACTCGCCTTCCAGGAAGGGGCGTTCCGGGGTCCAGCGGTGCAGGGGCGACGGCTGCGGGAGGCCGAGCCTTCGGGTGAGGAAGCGGCCGGGTGCGGTGCCCGTGAAGTTCAGATAGCGGTCGGCCATTGTCCAACTCCCAGCTCGGTCGTAAATTTACTTCTGAGTAAGGTTACTCAAGGGTCAGGAGTTGGTCGAGACATGAATACCACCCGCCGCGTGGCGGTCATCGGCGGCAGCCGCATCCCGTTCGCGCGCTCCGACGGCCCGTACGCGACCGCGTCCAATCAGGAGATGCTGACCGCCGCCCTCGACGGGCTCGTCGAGCGATACCGGCTTGAGGCGCCCGGCGCGGTGGGCGAGTTCGTCGCGGGCGCCGTGCTCAAGCACAGCCGGGACTTCAACCTCGCCCGTGAGACCGTCCTCGGGTCACGCCTCGCGCCGACCACACCCGCGTACGACATCCAGCAGGCCTGCGGCACCGGGCTGCAAGCCGTCATCGCCGCCGCCAACAAGATCACGCTGGGGCAGACGGAGTCCGCCGTGGCCGGCGGCGCCGACACCGCGAGCGACGCCCCCCTCGGCGTCAACGACTCCCTGCGGAAGATCCTCCTGTCCGCCCGCCGCGCCAAGTCGGCCGGAGCCCGCGTCAAGGCCCTCGCCCGCGTGCGGCCCTCCCATCTCGTACCGGACATTCCGCGCAACGCCGAGCCCCGCACCGGGCTTTCGATGGGCGAGCACGCGGCCGTGACCGCCCAGGCCTGGGGCATCACGCGCGAGGCGCAGGACGAACTCGCCGCCACCAGCCATCGGCGTCTTGCCGCCGCGTACGACAGGGGGCTCCTGGACGGGCTTGTCGTGCCCTTCCGAGGGCTTGAGCGGGATCAGAATCTGCGGCCGGGGTCGAGTGTCGAGAAGCTGGGCACCTTGCGGCCCGTCTTTGGGGCGCAGGGGCCCAACCCGACCATGACCGCCGGGAATTCGACCCCCTTGACCGATGGCGCCGCCCTCACTCTCCTCGCCGGTGAGGAGTGGGCCGAGGAGCGCGGGCTCGAGCCGCTGGCCTTCATGACCGCGTACGAGACCGCCGCCGTCGACTTCGTCGGCGGTGACGTCGTCGGCGGGGAGGACGGGCTGCTGATGGCGCCCGCCCACGCCGTGCCGCGGATGCTGGAGCGTGTGGGGCTCGGGCTCGCGGACTTCGACTTCATCGAGGTCCATGAGGCGTTCGCCTCGCAGGTGCTCGCCACGCTTGCCGCCTGGGAGAAGCGCGGGCTCGGGGCCGTGGACCGTGACCGGCTCAACGTCGCCGGGTCCTCGCTCGCCACGGGTCACCCTTTCGCTGCCACGGGCGCGCGGATCGTCGCCACCCTCGCCACGCTGCTCGCCGAGCGCGGCGGCCCCGGGCGCGGGCTGATCTCCATCTGCGCGGCGGGCGGGCAGGGGGTGACGGCGATCTTGGAGCGGTAGCGCCGGTATCCGGCATCGGCTCCGCCGAGCCCGCCCGCAAGCCCGCGTCCCCCGCCACGCCGGACCACACCCCCGACCATCCCCCGACCAGGAGCCGCCACCCGTGTCTTCCATTTCCCCTCAACCCGCCCTCGTCGAGCCCGATTTGCGTCGCCTCGACGGCACCGTGCGCGAAGTCTCGGTGCCGCCGTTCGCCTCCGCCGTCAGCCGTGGCTCCCTCGCCGACATCCCCTTCGACAACGCCCGTGAGGCACCCGCCGAAGCCGTGCTCTCCCGGAAGGGCGACGACGGGCGGTGGCGGGACGTGTCGGCCGCCGAGTTCACCGAGGAAGTCCTCGCCGTCGCCAAGGGGTTGATCGCCGAGGGGCTCGCTCCGGGGGACCGGCTCGCCATCATGGCGCGTACGACGTACGAGTGGACGCTGCTCGACTTCGCGGGGTGGGCCGCCGGGCTCGTCACCGTGCCCGTCTATCCGACCTCATCCGCCTACCAGACCCGGTGGATCGTGCAGGACTCCGGCGCCGTCGCGCTCGCCGTCGAGACCGCCGCCCTCGCCGCGTCGCTCGGGCCCGAGCGTGACCGGATGCCCGACCTGGAACATCTGTGGTCTTTCGAGAAGGGGGACGTGCGGCGGCTCGCCGAGCTGGGGCGGCGCGGGGAGATATCCGATGCGGAAGTGGAGGGCAGGAGGGGTGAGGTGGGGCCCGACTCCGTCGCCACGATCATCTACACCTCCGGCACCACCGGGCGGCCCAAGGGCTGCGTCCTGACCCACGGCAACTTCTTCGCCGAGGTCGACAACGCGATCGAGCTGCTTCATCCCGTCTTCAAGTCCGTCAGCAAGGAGCCTGCCTCCACGTTGCTCTTCCTGCCGCTGTCCCACGTCTTCGGACGCATGGTCGCCATCGGCTGCATGCGCGCGCGAGTGCGGCTCGGGCACGCGCCGAGCATTCAGACCGAGGATCTGCTGGGGGATCTGGCGGGCTTCCGGCCCACCTTCCTGCTCGCCATTCCGTACGTCCTGGAGAAGGTGTTCAACACCGGGCGCGCGACCGCCGAGAAGATGGGGCGCGCCTCCTCCTTCGACCGCGCCGCCCGCATCGCCGTCCGATACGGCGAGGCGGTCGAGGCGCGGCAGCACGGCACGGGCCCGGGTCCGACGTTCGGGCTTCGCCTTGCCCGCGCGCTGTACGACCCGCTGGTCTACCGGCGGATCCGCGCGGCGCTCGGCGGCAAGGTGAAGTACGCGATCTGCGGCGGTTCGCCGCTCGGGCGCCGTCTCGCCGCGTTCTACGCGGGGGCGGGCATCGAGATCTTCGAGGGGTACGGGCTGACCGAGACCACCGCGGCGGCGACCGTGACACCGCCGCTGCGGCCCAAGCTCGGGACGGTGGGCTGGCCGCTGCCCGGTACGCGTGTGCGGATCGCGGACGACGGCGAGGTGCTGCTCGCCGGGGGTCAGGTCTTCGGCGGCTACTGGGACGGACAGGCCGGGCGTGCGGTGCCGGCGAAGGGGGAGTGGTTCGCGACGGGGGACATCGGCGCCCTCGACGCCGACGGGTACCTCTCCATCACCGGGCGCAAGAAGGACATCCTCATCACCACCGGCGGCAAGAACGTGGCGCCCGCCCCGCTGGAGGACTGGCTGCGCGCCCACCCGCTGGTCGGCCAGTGCATGGTGGTCGGCGACGACCGGCCGTACATCACCGCCCTGCTCACGCTGGAGGCGGACGGCATCGCGCACTGGTGCCGCATGAAGAAGAAGGAGCACACGCAACCGGCCGATCTGGTGGAGGACGCCGATCTGCTCGAGACCCTGCAGCGCGCCGTCGACGAGGCGAACAAGCTCGTCTCGCGGGCCGAGTCCATCCGGCGCTTCGCCGTCCTTCCCGTGGACTTCACGGAGGAGAGCGGCCATCTGACCCCGTCCCTGAAGCTGAAGCGGGACGCCATCGGGCGGGACTTCGCGGAGGAGATAGAGGGCCTGTACGGACACGCACGGTAGCGACTGTCACTCACCGTCACCTGAACGGGCGGGGCAGCTGCCCCGCGCTTAGGGTGATCGAGGGGCAGACCCTGGGAGGTTGCCGTGCGCAGAGCTGTCGCACTCGCCGGCGTGACCGCGCTGGCCGTGATGGGGACAGGAGCCTGGCTGCCGGGCGAGAGCGCGGCGGCCGAGCCCTCACCCTCGTCCTCGCCCGACCTGTCCCGCTACTACACGCAGAAGATCAAGTGGGGTGCCTGCGAGGGAGACGGGGCGGGTCTCATCGCGGAGACCGATGCCACCACCGTCCCCAAGGACAAGAACATCCAGTGCGGCAAGCTCACGGTCCCTCTCGACTACGCGAAACCGGGGCGCGGCACGGTCAAGTTGGCCATGATCCGCATCAAGTCCAGCGGTGAGCCACGGGGTTCGCTGTTCCTGAACTTCGGAGGGCCCGGCGGCGCCGGGGTCTCCGGGCTGCTCAACGCGCAGAAGGAGTTCGAGTATCTCGGCAAGGGGTACGACGTGGTCTCCTTCGATCCCCGCGGCGTGGGCGAGAGCTCACCCGTCAGTTGCGGGGACATGGGAGCCGAAGAGCCGAAGATGGAGGAGGACCCCGACGACCCGAGCGCCGTGCTCGACGAGGTGCGCAAGATCTCCGAGCAGTGCAAGAAGGAGTCGGGACCGGTCCTTCCGTACGTCGGGACGGTCAACGTCTCGCGCGACATGGACGTCATGCGGGAGGTGCTCGGCGACAAGAAGCTGAACTATCTCGGCTTCTCTTACGGGACACGGCTCGGCGCCGTCTACACCGCTCAGTTCCCGGACAAGGTCGGCCGGATGGTCCTCGACGGCGTGGACACGCTCACCGAGGACGTCGCGGAACAGGCCCTGGTCAGCGCGGAGGGGCGGCAGACCGCCCTCGACAACTTCATCGAGTGGTGCACGGACAACCCGGGCTGTGTCTTCGGCACCGACTCGCGTGCGGCACGCGGCCACATGGCCGACCTGATCAAGGGGCTCGACCAGTATCCCCTCCAGTCCGCGGACGGCGCGGAGTTCACCGGCCAGGACGTCGTGGAGGTGCTCGGCCAGTCGCTCTACAGCAGGCAGTCGTGGCCCGCCCTCTCGCAGGCGCTCGGCGCGCTGATGGCGGACGGCGACCCCAGGGCGCTGCTGCGGATGAGCGGCTCCCTGGCCCATCAGCGTCCCGGCAGCGGAGTCGCGGGGCGGGCGCCCGTGGACGTCCCCGCCGACAACATGGCTGCCGCGCTCATGGCCGTGAACTGCGCGGACGACCCGGACCGCCCCAGCGCCGCACGCCTGGAGAAGGAAGTCACCGAGCTCCAGCAGGAGTTCGAGTCGACGTCCGCCATCTTCGGCCGGTCGATGCTGATGCCGGTGCTGTTCTGCTACGGGCGTCCGGCAGGCACGGACTACATCCGTGACGACGTACGCGACGTGAAGAGCCCCGACTTCCTCCTGGTCGGCACCCGGGGGGACCCGGCGACGCCGTACCGCTGGACCGAGGAGACCGCGAAGCGCCTCGGGTCGTCGGCCATAGTCCTGGACAACAAGGGCGACGGGCACACCGGTTACGCGGGGTCGAAGTGCGTGCGGGACAAGGTGGACCGGTTCCTTCTGTACGGAGAGACGCCGAAGACCGGGAGCTCGTGCGGGGTGGAGGAAGAGGACTAGAGAGGGCCGGCGGTCAGCGGCCGGTGAGGGGTGCGGGCCGCCGGGTCCAGGCGCAGCATCGCTTCCTCGTCCGGGCTGCCGGGCGGCGCCTGGTAGGTGACCAGGCGCTGGCCGCCCGTCCGCGCGAGCTGCATCGTCTCGTACGTGAGCGTCATCGGGCCCACCTTGGGGTGCGCGAAGTTCTTGACGCCGCCGCCCCGTTCCTTCACGTCGTACCGCTCCCACATGCGCGCGAAGTCCGGTGATTTCAGGAGGAGTTCGCCGACCAGGGCGGCGAGCTGGGGCGAGTCGGGGTCGAGGCCCCCGACCGCGCGCAGGTGGGCGACCGACGTGGCCACGGTCTCCTCCCACGGGACGTAGAGGGTACGGCCCACGGGGTGCAGGAAGAGGTACCGCGTGAGGTTGCGCTGCTCCGGGGCCCAGTCCCAGAGGCCGGGGAGGAGATTGCGGGCGGGCGGGTTGGCGGCCAGGAGGCGGTTGTGGCGGCTGACCACGTACGCGGGCAGCGGGCGCAGAGCTTCCACCATGCGGACGATGGACTCGCGGACCGTGTGGTCGGCGGTGGGGTGCGGCTCCGTGAGGCGGCCCGATGCCAGCTCGGCCAGGTCGTACAGGCGCTCGTGGGCGTCGCCGCCGAGGCGCAGGGCGCGGGCCAGGGCGTCGATGACCGAGGGGGAGGGGTTCGTCTCGCGGCCCCGCTCCAGGCGCGTGTAGTAGTCGACGCTGACTCCGGCGAGCGTGGCGAGTTCCTCGCGGCGGAGCCCGGGGGTGCGGCGTAGGCCTGTGCCGGCCGGGAGACCGGCGTCCGAGGGGCTCACCTGCGCGCGCCTGGCCCGCAGGTATCTGCCCAGTTCCGTGCCCTCTGCCTTCGTCGCCATCCGTCCATTGTCCCCGGTGGGTGTGTGCGGGGGGTGGGCGTGGGGGGCTGTGTCAGGGCCAGGAACCCTGCGGTCTGCCGGGGCGGCGGGCCTGGGCGGAGTCTTGGCGTGACCCCGTCGGTGCTGCTTGCCGCGGGGGCTTTCCCGCCGACCCGCCCGAATTTCCCCCGCCCTATTGCCCCCCGCCCTATTGCCCCGCAGTCGATTGCCTCGCTGGAGATACCGCCCATGCCGTCCCCCGCTGTCGCCTCCGCTCCCGTCTCCCTCCGCACCGCGCCCCCCACCACCCCGACGCGCTCGCCCACCCTCGCCCTCCTGGCCTCCCTCCTCGGCTTCACCGTCATCACCGTCGACGTGTCCGCCGTGAACATCGCGCTGCCCGACATCCGCACCTCCCTGCACGGTGGCATGGCGGGGCTGCAGTGGGTCGTGGACGCGTACACGTTGATGTTCGCCGCCCTCATGCTCTCCGCGGGCGCCCTCGCCGACCGGGCGGGTGCGCGGCGCGCCTACGCCTGGGGAGTCGGGCTCTTCACCCTCGCGTCGCTCGCCTGCGCGGCGGCCCCCGGCATCGGCGCGCTCATCGCCGCCCGCACGGCGCAGGGCGGGGCCGCGGCCATCGTCATGCCCGCCTCGCTCGCGCTGATCCGGCAGGCGTACGACGATCCGCGTCGCCGCGCGAACGCCATCTCACTGTGGGCGGTGGGTGGTTCGCTCGCCCTGGCCGCCGGGCCGGTACTCGGTGGCGTACTCACCGAGGCGGCCGGATGGCGTGCCGTCTTTCTTCTCAACTTGCCCATCGGGGCGGTGATTCTCGCCCTCCTCGTCCGCACCGCTCCCTCTCCGCGACGCCCCGCACCCCTCGACTTCGCCGGTCAGGTCAGCGCCGTACTGGCCCTGGCGGGGCTCGCGTTCGCCGTCATCGAGGGCGGACACCTGGGGTGGACCAGCGTGCCGGTGATCGCTGCCGCCGGTCTAGCCATCGCGTCGGGCATCGGCTTCCATGCCGCCGAGAAGCGGCACCGCGCGCCCATGGTCCCGCTCGGCCTGCTGCGTGAGCGACGGGTCGGCGTCTCGCTGGCGGTCGGCTTCGCCGTCAACGCGGGCTTCTACGGGGTCGTGTTCCTGCTCGGGCTCTACTGCCAGCAGCTGCGGGGGATGTCGGCGATCGCGACCGGCCTGATGTTCGTGCCCCTGGCGTTCCTCACCACGGCTTCGAACCTGGTCTCGCCGCGCATCGCGGAGCGGATCGGCCGCCGTCGGGTGATCGTGGCGGGGCAGGCGGTGTTCGTCCTCGCGATGTTCCTGCTCCTGCCGCTGGCCGCGGACACCCCGCTCTGGCTGGTGCTCGTCCTGCTCGCCCCCACCGGCATGGGCGGCGCCTTCGTGGTCCCCGCGCTGACCGGCCTGCTGATGGACGCCGTCCCCGCCCACCGCGCGGGAACCGCGTCCGGCCTGCTCAACGCGCTGCGTCAGACGGGCGGCGCGATGGCGGTCGCACTGTTCGGCGCGCTCCTCGCGTCCGACGGCGCGACGGGCTTCTCGCTCACCGGGATGCGCGAGGCCCTCGTCGCGGTGGGCCTGCTGCTGTGCGCGACGACGGCGCTGACGGCGTGGCTGCTGCCTCGGGACGGGGCCGGGGATGGGGCCGGGGACGGCCGGTGACTCGCCCCCTCCGGCGTACCGTGGAGGCATGAAGCCTCTGCCCGATCCCGTGGCCGAGGCGCCGGTGATGTTCGGGATGCCGATGCCGCCGGGTGAGCGCGGGGCCCGCGTACCGGGTCCGCCCGCGGCGGGTCTTCGGCCGGGACTCCGACATGCGGGCGCCCACGAGGTGGCGGTTCGCCGGGGCACAGGGAAATCCGGTGGGAGCCGAGCGCACGCGCGGCTACGGTCCCCACCATGCGCCGACAAGCCGAACAAGACCCATCCGCCACGGGCCCCGTCACGCCGGACGACCTCGACGACGCCCTCCGGCTCGCCCTCACCACCCTCCGCGAAGCACCCCCGACGGCCTGGGACCGCAAGGCGGGAACGCTGGAGTGGGACTGCTGGGAAACGGTGGAGCACCTCAGCGACGACCTCTTCGCGTACGCGGCCCAACTCGGCCCGCGGCAGCCGCCCTTGGAGGGAGAGATCCCGTTCATCTGGGAGCCGCGCAGGCCCGGCGGCCCTTCCAACGCGATCCACGCGGACCAGGCGGCGGGCCCTGCGGGGCTGCTCCAGGTCCTGGAGTCGAGCGGAGCCCTGCTCATCGCCATGGTGCGCACGGCGCCCTCGACGACCCGCTCGTACCACGGCTTCGGGATCTCCGACCCGGAGGGCTTCGCTGCGATGGGGGTCGTGGAAACTGTGGTCCACACATACGACTTGGCCGCGGGCCTCGGCTTGAAATGGACTCCGCCCGCCGACGTGTGCGCCCGAGTCCTCCACCGCCTGTTCCCGGCCGCCCCGCGGGAAACGGAACCCTGGCCGACCCTCCTCTGGGCCACGGGGCGTGGCGAGTTGCCGGGCCGGGAGCGGCTCGCTTCGTGGCGGTGGCACGGGGAGCCCCGGTCCTGACTGGTTCGTGCGTGGATAACGAGGTCGCGCCACTGATGCCGTTGTAGCCTGATCGCCAGCCGGTCGACGGGGGAGGCAGCGGTGGGCCACGGGGTCAAGCAGATGAATCTTGTGCTGACGGGAGCTCTGGACAGCGACCAAGAGGAACTTGACACCCTCACGGCCCAATTCCGGTCTCATCTCCTGGAGTTGGACGTCGACCAGGTCGCGTTGGCTCGCTCCGGTGCGGCACCCGCGGGGGCCAAGCCGGGCGACCTGATCGCCCTCGGAGCGCTGACGGTCACCTTGGCTCCCTTCGCGCTGCGGGCAGTGCTGCGCCTGGTGGAGGCGTGGATCGAACACCGGCCCGTCCGTACCGTGAGCATCACGATCGGCGACGACACCCTTGAGCTGCAGGCCGTCTCATCGGCGGACCAGCGCCGGCTGATCGATACGTTCGTCGCCGCTCATGGGGATACCGCACCGGATGAATCCAGTGGGTCCTGAGGAAGCCGCCGTGTCCACGGGCCGCCATGCACTGCTCATTGCGACGGGGAGCTACGACAAGTCTGCCCTGAGGAGGCTGCGCTCCCCGGCGCGGGATGCCGAGGGTCTTGGCAAGGTACTTCAGGACCGGAATATCGGCGGCTTCGACGTACGCACCATCCTCGATGGTCGGCACTCTGAAGTAGCCCGCAGCCTCGAAGAGTTCTTCCTCGACCGGCGTCCGGACGACCTCCTGCTGGTGCACTTGTCGTGCCACGGCATCAAGAATGACAACGGCGAGCTGTTCTTCGCCGCCAAGGACACCGACCCGAGACTGCTCGGCTCGACGGCCGTCTCAGCCGCGTTCCTCCACACACAGATGGCTCGCTGCCGAGCGAAGTCGATCGTGCTCCTCCTGGACTGCTGCTACAGCGGAGCCTTTTGGCCGGGCGCCAAAGGCGACGACATGGTGCACGTCAAAGACGAACTGGCCGGTCATGGAAGGGTGGTGCTCACTGCGACCAATCGCACCGAGTACGCCTGGGAAGGCGACAGCCTCACCGAGGCCGACCCCGCACCGTCCCGCTTCACGGCAGCCATCATCGAGGGGCTGCGCACGGGGCGGGCGGACCGCGACCGCGACGGCCTGATCAGCATCAATGAACTGTACGACTACGTCTGCCAGCAATTGCTCGGCAGCGACGCCAAGCAGCGTCCGCAGCTCTGGGCCATGACTCAGTACCGGGTTGTCGTGGCCCGTTCGGTGCTGCGTCCGAGGGAAGAGGACCCCCCGGAGCCCTCGCTCGCGGCCCCGACGCCCTTGATGCCGGTGCAGGACAGCGAGGGGTCGGTTCTGGCGGCCGACAGGATCACCATCTCGAAGAACTCCTCCGGGGACAGCACATTCGTCCAGGAGCTGATCGGCCTGCTGCGTCAGAAGGAACTGTCGTACGCCAAGCTCCAGGAACTGGCCCCCAGCGAGAAGCAGCTCAAGGGAATCCTCGAGGGAGAGTTCCCTTCACGGCCCTTCCTCACCGAGCTCGTCGGATTCCTCGCCCCGGAAGACCTTTACGACTGGCTGGATCGCTGGCAAGAGGAGAATCAGCGACGCAAGCGGACAGGCCAGGCCGAGCCACGCAAACAGGTCAAGGTCCCGCTGCACCCTCCCGCCCCGAAGCCCTCCCTCGCCTTCCGGCTCTGGATGCCCGTCAGCACCGTACTCGCGCCCGCTCTGACATACGGCGCCACGGCCACGTTCACCGCCGGTCTGCAGGCCGAACCCGGCGCGGGCATCATCAATTTGGCCGTGTACGCCGTGGTGGGCCTGGTGGCCGTTGCCCTCGCGGATCTGCTCCTGGTGACCCCGATCGTCGAGCAGAGAGAGAACTTGTTCTTGACCGCCGCGGCCCTGACGGTCCTGGCGTTCGCAGCGGGCCTGATCGTGCCGTGGATCTGGGACGTCAGCGACGAACCCTGGTACTCGATCGCGGACCGCCTGGGCGTCATCTAGACCACGCCCACCGGCCAGTCAGGCGACAGGGCTGCCGGTGTACGTGACGAACGCGGCCCAAGTGGCGGGGGCCACCGCGAAGTTGGGGCCCTCGGGGTTCTTGGAGTCGCGTACGTGGATGGCATGGGGGCAGGGGGATACCTCTACGCAGTCGCCGCCTTCACCGCTGCTGTGGCTGGACTTGCGCCAGGTGTAGGCGACCTCCAGGCACGATCCGCCTTCGCCGCCGCTGTAGCTGGACTTGAACCAGTTGAGCTGCTCGATGTTCATCGCGCTCCCAGCATCTTCTCGATCAGGACCAGGGATTCCCGGGCGTTCAGCGCCTGTGATCGAAGGATGCCATAGCGGGCAGTGATGAGCCTGACCTCTTCTACGTCAGTGATCAGCCGGGGGTACCCCTGGACCTCCGTATAGGCCACCTGCTGTCGCGCTTTGCTGGTGACGAGGGTGAACACCCCATCCACATTGGGGTGTTCCGCACGGTCGGTCGGCATCACCTGTAGCTCCACGGTCCGGTGTCGGCCGACGCGTAGAAGCTGTTGCAACTGGCCGTCATGCACCAGGTGCCCGCCGATCGGCCGCTGAAGCGCGGCCTCTTCCACGATGAAGCTGCAGATCGGAGCAGGCCAGCGCTCGAAGATCTGCTGGCGGTCCAGCCGGTCAGCCACTCGCCTGTCGATCGTCTCCGGATCCAAGAACGGGCGTCGCTGGGAGAAGATTGCTCGTGCGTATTCAGGTGTCTGCAGCAGGCCATGGACGACTTGGTTGCTGTAGTCGTGCAGCTCGATGGCCTCGCCTTCCAGGCTTGCGTACTTCCGGTACCACTCCGGATGCCGCGTCCGAGCTTTCGACTGCGCCTCGCGTACGTCATCGGCGGCCGCCGCCAGCACGCCCCTGGCGTCGAGCAACTCATCGGCCCTGATCAGGAACTCCGGCTGCGGAGTCCGAACCCCTCGCTCCATGGCCGAGATGAGCGCCTCGCCGCAATGCGCCGCCTTGCCCAGATCTCGTTGGCTCATCCCCGCGTGCTCACGCAACACCTTGATCTGTTTGCCCAGCGCCCTGAAGAGATGCGCCGTGCCGTCCATCTCGGAGGGCCTTTCCGGCCGCTCTTCTCGATCCGTACTCGTCATATCCCGTACCGCCCTCGCGCAGTGGTCACGGTCGACACCTCATACGACCAACCAGCTGCACTCATACAGCTACGCTCCGTCGCGGCGTCGTACCTGGTCAGCGTAGAGCGCCATGGCCACGCTCGGTTACATGGAAAGCCAAATCTCCACCCCCCAAACCGAGTTCGAGTTCGCGCAGCGACTCAGCTCCACCCGCAGAGGCGCCCGCCTGGCCCGCATGCTCGTGACCCACGAGCTGTACCTCTGGGGAATCCCCCACGGCAGCGACCTCTCCGACACGGCAGCGCACATCACCGCCGAGCTGGCGGCCAACGCCGTCACGCACGGCCACGTACCCGGAAGGGACTTCGAACTCCGTCTCGCCTACGCGGAGCCGTCGCGCACGCTGCGTATCGAGGTGTCGGACGCGCGGGGCGACCGCGTCCCGGAGCTGCGCGCGGCCGACCCCGAGGCGGAGGCGGGCCGTGGGCTGTGTCTCGTCGAAGCGAGCGCCGCGGCGTGGGGCGTCACGGAGCGCCGGATCGGCAAGACGGTCTGGGCCGAGGTCCGCAGCCGGCGGCTGTAGGCACGTGGCGGGGGCTGGGGTGCGGAGGCCCGCACCCCAGCCCCCTCACCCCATGCCCGGCCCGTACCTCACCTCAACGCGTGTGACGTGCGGCCCGAAGCCTCGTCGATCTCGCCGTGCGCCTTCGTCAGGAGCTGCATCGCCAGCTCGTTCAGGGCTCGCGCCCCCGCGATCTCCTCGCCGACCCGTGGCTGCGACGAATCGGCAGGGTGTCGGCTCGCGTATCCGTGCGCCCGCACCTCACTCCCGTCGGGGAGTCGTACGAGGGCTGCCGCACGGGTGCGGTGGGCGTCCTCCTCGAATTCAAGCTCCACGTGCCAGCCCACAGTGGTTTCCATCATCACCATCACCTCCGGAACACCTGCTTCCAGAGTGCGCCCGGCCGCCCGCCGTGGTCCAGCGGGCGGCACGGAGACCGCTAGCAGTTGCCGCGCGCGGGCTTCCCCGCGAAGCGGTCCGCCAGCCAGTTCGCCGCCAGTGGCGACTGCGTGATGACCCCGGAGACGTGCTCGCCCAGTGGCACGGTGTGCCACTCCACGGTGGCGCCCTTCGCGCACCAGTCCTTGCGGACCTGCTTGCCCACGCCGTACGGGATCAGCTCGTCGGTGATCACGTGGTACTGGTACACCGGCGCGTCCGGAGCCCGCGTGCCGACCGCCGACTCGCGCAGGCGCTGCTGCCAGTCCGGCTGGTCGAGGGGGTTCTTCACCGTCATGTCGGAGATCTTCTTGAAGGCGCCGAGCACCGCACCGTCCGCCACACAGCTGTCGCGCAGCGTGCCGATCAGCTTCTTGCCCGCCGGGTTCAGGTACGACTCCAGGTTCAGCTCGGGGAAGGCCGCGTTCTGGCCGATGGCAGCCATGAAGATCAGGCCGGAGCCGTACGAGCCGTCGTTGAAGTCCGCCACCTTCATCAGGTCACCGGGCACTCCGCCGGCCGCCGTGCCCTTGACCTTCAGGTCGGGGGCGTACGAACCGTGCAGCTCGGCCGCCCAGCCGGAGGCCTGTCCGCCCTGCGAGTAGCCCATGATCCCGACCGGCGTGTCCGCGCCGAGCCCCGCGTCCGGAAGGCGGATCGCGGCGCGGGCGGCGTCGAGCATGGCGTGGCCCTCGGCCCTGCCGACCGTGTAGGTGTGGTCGCCGGGGGTGCCGAGGCCTTCGTAGTCCGTCACCGCCACCGCCCAGCCCCGCAGGGTGAGTTGCTGGATGAGGTTGGCTTCGAGGGTGGTCCCCCGGGGGAAGCCGGCGCTCGGGGCGCAGTGGTCGCCCATGCCGATCGTCCCGACGGCGTACGTGATGAGGGGGCGGGGTCCCTTCCTGCCGTCCTGCGGCACGATGACCGTGCCGGAGACGGTGTTCGGGTCGCCCTTCGCCGTCGTCGAGCGGTAGTCGATCTTCCAGGCCTTGGTGTTCGTCGGCTGGCCCGGGAGGGGATGGAAACTGCTGGGTGCGGAGCTGACGATGTCGCCCGGGGCGGCTGCGTCCGCCGCCGGGGCGGCCTGCGCCGTCACCGGGGTGATGGCCGAAAGTCCGAGCGCGGCCACCACGGCCAGGGCTCTCGCGCCGGTACGTATGTGCTGGTGCATGCGGCTCTCCCAACTGTCCTCAGAGGCTGGGGTGTTCAGGCGACGACCGTAGTGACTGGTGAGTAATTCCGGCGCTGGCGGGAGCGCTCAGCTTTGTTGACCCCAGTTCTCATAGCGGTAGGCGCCGGGCGTCGTCCCGGTCCACCGCCGGAAAGCCCGATGGAAGGCCGTGTCCTCGGAGAAGCCGAGCCGTGCGGCGAGTTCGGCGATCGGTTCCGACCCCTCGGCCAGCCCCGCGATCGCCGCGTCGCGCCGCACGGCGTCCTTCAACTGCTGGTACGAGGTGGACTCCTGGGCGAGGCGGCGCCGCAGCGTCGCCGGGCTCACCGCGAGGCGCGCGGCGATCTCGCCGAGGGAGGGCAGGCGGGGAGAGGAGCGCAGCGCGCGGGTGAGGGCGCGCCGGACCTGTTCGGCGACCGTCGTCCCGTACTCGCGCCGCGACAGGAGGTCGAACGGCGCCCGGCCGAGCATCTGCTCAAGCGCCGCCTCGTCCCGGATCAGCGGGGCGGACAGCCAGTGCGCGTCGAACCCGGCGCCGGTGTGTGGCGTGCCGAAGCGGACCGGGCAGCCGAAGAGGAGCCCGTACTCGTCCTTGTGCGGGGGCGGCGGATGCCCGAACTCGGCCCAGTGGAGCGGGATGCGGCGCCCGATGAGCCAGCTGCACAGGCGGTGCCAGATGATGACGAGGCACTCGGCGAGGAAGTAGTCGTGTTCGAGGTCGTTGCGTACGGCGAAGACCGCGCGGCCCGCGTCGCGGTGCTGGAGCGTCAGGTCCGGGCCGCCCGGAAAGAGGCCGTAGAAGGTGACGCCCCGCTCCATGGCGGCGCCGAGATCGCGGCAGCCGAGGGCCGCGTGGCACATCATCGCGAAGGTGCCCGGCCTGCTGGCAGCCGAACCGAGGCCGAGGAACTCGTCGCCCGTGGCGCGGTACAACTCCCGGAAGAGGCGGGCGAACTGGACCTCCGTGATGCGGGCCCGGTCGTCGCCGAGGAGGAGCGGGGGGATCTGGGCGGTGCGGAGCAGCGGGACGGTGTCGATCCCCTGGCGCTGTGCGCCGTGCAGCATGGCGCGGACGTGGTGGACGGTGATGGTCCGGCTGGGCATGGGGTTTCCTTCCCCCGTCCCGCCCCTTCTCGAACTCGGCGGCGCCGAAAGCGGCGTTGTTGCCGCCGCGCGCTGAGCTTCCCGGCCAACCCCGCTGACGCTTCCCGTCATCCCGCGAAGCCCCGCACTGTCCCTAGCGTCGTACGCATGCAGCCGACGGAGCGTCCCGACACCCTGGCCGTCCTCACCGAGTGGGCGGCCGACCGCCACGGCAAGCTGCCCGCACTCCGGTTCAAGTCCGGAGGCGGGACGTGGGAGGAAGTCTCGTACGACCAACTGCGCGCGAGGGTGAGGGGCTTCGGCCGGGAGCTACTCGCCCTCGGCGTCCGCCCGGACGACTGCGTGGCGATCCTCGCCGAGACCCGGCCCGAGTGGACCTACGCCCACTTCGCCACCTTCGCGGCGGGCGCCGTGGTCGTCCCCGTCTACCCGACGGCGGGCGACGAGGAGGTCGAGTGGGTCATCGGCGACTCCGGTGCCTCGGTGGTGATCTGCGAGAACGCCACGCAGGCGGCGAAGATCGAACGCCTGCGGGTCCGCCTGCCCGGCGTACGGCACGTGCTGCAGATGACGGAGCTGACGGCGGAGGTGACGACGGATCGCGAGCGACGCCCCGAACTGCCGCCGACCGACGCCCTGTTGGACCGCGCCGGGGCCCGCACCCCCGCCGACCTGGCCACCATCATCTACACCTCCGGCACCACCGGCCTGCCCAAGGGCTGCCTCCTCACCCACGCCAACCTGGGCGCCGTCCAGTCCGCCACGCTCCCCCTGATCGAGGGAGGCCCCGGCGACTCCACGTACCTCTATCTCCCGCTCGCCCATCTCCTGGCCCAGCTCATCGAGTTCACGACGCTCATCCAGGGCGGCGAGCTCTGCTTCTTCGGCGGGAAGATCGAGGAGATCGTCGGTGAACTGGCCGAGGCGAGGCCCACGCATCTGCCGTCCGTGCCGCGCCTGTTCGAGAAGGTGTACTCCGTGGTCCTCTCCCTCGCGGAGTCCCAGGAGGGGGGCCGCGAACGGTTCGAGGAGGCGGTACGCATCGGGGTCCTCGCGGCGGACGGTGTCCTTCCGCCCGATCTGCAGGACGCGTACGAGGCCGCCGACAAGGCGCTCTACGACCTGGTCCGGCAGGCGCTCGGAGGGCGCGTGCGGTGGGCGCTGACCGGTGGTGCCCCCATCGCGCCGCACGTCATCGACTTCCTGCGGGCCTGCGGTATTGCGCTCTTCGAGGGGTACGGGATGACCGAGTCGGCCGGTGTCATCAGCCTGAACCATCCCGGCGCGGTCCGGTACGGCACGGTCGGCCGCCCCATCGAGGGCTGCGAGGTCCGCATGGCCGATGACGGCGAGATCCTCGCCCGGGGCGAGATGGTCTTCCCCGGCTACCACGCGGACCCGGCCGCCACCCGCGATGCCCTGGACGACGAGGGCTGGCTGCACACCGGTGATCTGGGTGCCGTCGACGCCGACGGCTACCTCACCATCACGGGCCGCAAGAAGGACCTGATCATCACCTCGGGCGGCAAGAATCTCACCCCGTCCCATTTCGAACTGTCCGTCCAGCGCTCGCGTTTCGTGTCGCGCGCGGTGATGGTGGGCGACAAGCGCCCCTACCCGGTGGCCCTGATCACTGTGGACGCGGAGGAGATCGGCGGCTGGGCGGGACGTGAGGGCGTGGAACTGACCGAGCCGCTCTCGCGCGACCCCCGCGTCCGCGCCCTCGTCCAGGAGGTGGTGGACGAGGCGAACGCGGCGGTCTCGCGCCCGGCCCGCATCCGCGGATTCGCCCTGCTGGACGAGGACTTCACGGTGGAGGGCGGGTTGCTCACACCGAGCCTGAAGGTGCGCAGGCGGGCGGTGACGGAGCGGTACGGGGAGGTGGTGGACGCGCTGTACGGGAAGGGCGAGCCAGGAGCTACGCCACCCCGGCCAGACGCAACAGCGCGGTAGTCGCCGCGGCGCCGACCACGACCACGGCGAAGGGCGCCTTCCGCCAGGCGAGCACCCCGCCGACCAGGACGCCGATGGGCCGCGCCCACCCGGCGAACCCGTACCCCTCGGTGAGCGCGCCGGTGGCGAGCAGCGCGACGAGCAGGACGGTGGCTCCGACGGTCAGCAACTCCTGGACGCGAGCGGGCAGTTCGACCCGGCCGTGCAGCAGGGGCCCGGCGAGCCGGAAGGCGTACGTTCCGGCGGCGAGGACGAGGACGCAGGCGAGGTAGGCGTTCACGAGGGGCTCCCGTGGGGGGCGGTGGTGCGGTCGGGGCTGTTGGGGCGCGCCGGACGGCCCGGCCCGCGCCGCGCCGCGAGGAGGCCGAGCAACGCAAGCAGCACCGGCACCCCGGCGGGCAGCCACGGCGCGGCGGCGACCGCGATCACGGCACCGGCGGCAGCGGCCCGACGCGTCATGCTGTCGCCGCGCAGGGCGGGAAGCACGAGGGCGAGGAGCACCGCGGGGAACGCGGCGTCGAGGCCGAAGCGGGCGGTGTCGCCGAGGGCGGATCCGGCGAGCGCGCCGCCGAGGACGCTGATGTTCCATACGGCGAACAGGCCGAGCCCGGATATCCAGAACGCGGCCTTGCGCCGCTTCTGGTCGGGCTGCGCGAGGACGAAGGCCGCCGTCTCGTCGGTGATGAGGTGCGCGCCGAGGAACCGCGCGGCCCTGGACCGGCCCAGGCTGTCGGCGACGGCCAGGCTGAACGCGGCCGTGCGGGAGTTGAGCAGCAGGCCGGTGGCCGCGGCGGCCACCGGGCCGCCGCCCGCCGCGAGAATGCCGACCGCGCTGAACTGCGCGGAGCCCGCGTACACGAGCAGCGACATCAGGACCGGCACCCAGACGGGCAGGCCGCCCGCGACGGCGATCGCGCCGAAGGAGACGCCGACGACGACGTCGGCGAGCCAGACGAGGGCGATGTCGCGCAGGACGCCGCGGGGAAGGTGGGAGAGGCGTACGAAACCGTCGTTCGTTCGCTGTGGCGGGCTGTCTGTTCGGTGTGGCGAACGCATACGTCGTAGGATGGGCGGAGTGGGCGCCGTTCGTCAAGGCGAACGATCTGTCCACTACACCGAACGACGGTTCAGAGGTGAGGGAGCGGTTACGGCATGACTGACGGCAAGGGCGACGGCACCGCCCGATCCCGCCTGCCCCGCGAATGGGTCGCGGCCGCGTTGCGCCGGGAGCGGGCCAAGGCGGGGCTCTCCCTCTCCGAGCTGGCCAAGCGCGCGGGGGTCGCGAAGTCGACGCTGTCCCAGCTGGAGGCGGCCACGGGCAACCCCGGCATCGAGACGCTGTGGGCCCTGGCGGTGGCGCTGGGCGTGCCGTTCAGCGTGCTGGTGGAGTCGCCCGCGCCCGAGGTGACGGTGATCCGGGCCGGGCAGGGCCCCACGATGCATGCCGAGCGCGCCTCGTACGCGGGGACATTGCTGTCGGCGGGGCCCGCCGGTGTGCGGCGCGACATCTACCACGGGGCGATGGGGCCGGGTTCCGCGCGGGAGTCGGACCCGCACATTCCCGGCTCGGTGGAGCATCTGATCGTCAGCACGGGCCGACTGCTGGCGGGCCCGCGAGACGAGACGGTGGAGCTGGCGGCAGGGGACTACATGTCGTACAGGGGCGACGTCCCCCACCTGTACGAGGCCTTGGAGCCGGGCACAACGTTCGTCTTGATCATGCAGCACAACTAGACGGCGCGCCCGGCCACGACGAACCCGCGGGCAGGAAGCTGGGACCGGGCCCCGCCAGGGGCGCGGGGAACGGCGCGACAAGCCACGACGGCGCAGGAGACCAGGACGCACGGCCGGGCCCCGTCAGGGGCGCGGGGAGCGGCGCGGCAAGCCACGACGGCGCAGCAGTCCAGGACGCGCGGCCGGGCCCCGTCAGGGGCGCGGGGAGCGGCGCGGCAAGCCACGACGGCGCAGGAGACCAGGACGCGCGGCCGGGCCCCGTCAGGGGTGCGGGGAACGGCGCGACAAGCCACGACGGCGCAGCAGTCAAAAGCCGGCCTACGACTTCTTCCGAGGCCCAGGGGCCAGCAACTGCTCACGCAGGGCAGTCAGTTGATGCGAGGTCTCCACCGCGCGGCCCTCGTCCAGCGTCGCCAGAGCAAGGAGCAACGCGTCAGCCACCACCAGCGCGGTGAGTGCCTCCGTGGTGATGCCGGTAGGCGTATGCGGCGCCGTCAGGACCGCGTCCACCCGCGGCCCGTACAGCTCCGCCAGCTCGTCCGTGACGAGGACGACCCGTGCCCCCACCGCCCGCGCCCGCTCTATCAGGACCGTCAGCTCGGTCAGCGCACGCCCCGGCTGGAAGATCACCACGGCGTCCCCCTGCCGCACGGCCAGCAGACGGTCGGCGAGGGTGAACCCGGTGTCCCCGAAGTAGCGGGCCCTGCGGCCGATCCTGCCGAGGGCCAACGCCAGGTGGCGCGCGGCCAGTTCGGATGCCGCCACCCCGTAGCAGTGGATCTCGGGAGCCTGGGCGAGGAAGCCCACCGCGTCCCGTAGCGCCTCGCCCGGCGTCAGGCGGCGCGCGTGCTCGATGCGTTCCTGGGCCTCGTCGAACACCTCGCCCCAGATGTCGTCCAGGTCCCGGCCCACGTGCGCGATGCGCTGCCGCAGGCGCACCTCGGGCGGCACCGCCGACGTGAAGTCCGACGTCAGCTCCCGCTTGAGCGCGGGCAGGCCCGCGTACCCCAGGCGCTGCATGGCGCGGACGACCGTCGCGTTACTGGTGCCGCTCGCCGTGCCGAGCTCCTGGGCGCTGGCGAAGAGCAGCGACTCGACGGGGGCGCTGACCACGTACTGGGCGACGGCGCGCTCGGACGTCGAGAGTGTCTCCCACTGGTCGCGCACGGCGGCCCGCAGCCGGGCGAGCCCCGCCCCGCCCGTGGTGTCGCCGGACCCCGTCTGATCCTCTGAAATTTCCATTACAGCTATTGACTCTCGTGTGATGGCCGTTACTCTCCTGGGCAACGCATTCCAGAAGGAGAGCTTCCTGTAATCGACGTTACAGGACAGTCGCCGGAAGCTCTCCGTCGCGAGGAGAACAATGGCACCCCGCACCGCCCCCGCTGCCCCTGAACGCTCCGAGAACTCCGCACGCTCCCTCCCGCTCATCGAGATATCCGGCACCCCTCTGGAGCGCGGCCACCAGTACGGCGAAGCCGTCCGCCCCCAACTGCACGCCGCTCTCGCGTACTACGAGGAGGCGTTCGGCCAGTCGTCGGGACTGACCTGGAACCAGGTCGCCACCCGCGCCGCCCGCTGGACGCAGCCCGTCCGCGACTACGCGCCCCACCTCCTGGAGGAGATGCGCGGCATCGCGGAGGGCGCGGGAGTCGCCCTCGACGACATCCTCGCCCTCAATGCCCGCGGCGAGGTCATCTACGACCGCTCCTTCGCCGACATGAAGAGCGCCGACATGAAGAGCGCCGACACGAAGAGCGCCGACGTGAAGAGCGAGGAGGAAGAGCCCGCCGAGGGCTGCACCTCCTTCGCCGCGTACGGAGAAGCCAGCGGGGACGGCCACGTCTGGGCCGGACAGAACTGGGACTGGCGGGCCGGAGTCGGCGACACCGTCGTCATGCTGCGCATCGTCCAGCCCCCGCACCCCACCCTGATCATGCAGGTCGAGGCGGGCCAGATCGGCCGCCAGGGCGCCAACTCGGCGGGCATCGCCCTCAACGCGAACGGCCTCGGCGGCCGCTTCAGCGACGCGATCGGCCTCCCCCAGACCGTCGTACGACGCAGCGTCCTGGACCAGCACTCCATCACCGACGCCCTGGAAGTCCTCTGCCGCACCCGCGCGCACATCGCGTCGAACGCCCTGCTGACCTGCCGCGAGGGCTTCGCCGTCGACCTGGAGACGACACCCGCGGGGCACGGCTGGATGTACCCCACGGACGGCCTCCTGGTGCACGGCAACCACTACCAGGCGGGCATCCCGGCCGCGATCGCCGCGAACTACCGCCCCATGTCGTCGGATTCGCTCGTCCGCGTCCCCCGCGCGGAACAGGGCCTGGGTGCCCTGCGCTCCTCCACCGGCGCCGACGAGTCCCGCAAGCTGATCAAGCAGGCCATGTCCGACCACCTGGGCCACCCCGAGTCGCTCTGCACCCACCCCGACCCGCGCAAGCCCGAGGTCAAGCACTGGTCCACGCTCGTCTCCTCCTGCGTGGACCTGACCACCGGCGACTACCACGTCACGGCGGGCACCCCCTGCGACCGCGACTACCAGCACATGCCCTGGAACCTCTACGACGGCCCGTACGGAGACAACAGATGACGCCCACCACCAGGACCCCGAAGCGGCCGGTGGTCGCCGGTATCGCCGTGGCCACGCTCCTCACCGCCGTCGGCTGCAGCGGCGCCGACACGGCCGCGACCGGCGGCAAGCCCGCCGACGCCGCGAAGCTGAAGCTGAGCGCGACGACCGCCGCGGCCAAGGGCGCGCTGGACAAGGCGAATTGGCTCCTGGAGGACGAGCCGGACTCGCTCGACCTCGACACCCAGGGGACGAGCGCGGGCCGTGTCGTCCTCACGAACGTCTGCGAGCGGCTCTACCAACTGCAGCCCGACATGACGACGAAGCCCTTCCTCGCCGAGAAGGCGGGCACGCCCGACGACAAGACCCTCGTCCTGAGCATCCGGGACGGCGTCACCTTCCACGACGGATCGAAGCTGACCGCCGACGACGTCCTGTGGTCGCTGAAGCGGCACGCCGATCCGGACATGGAGCAGGCGGATGAGTTCGGCAACGTCAAGTCCATGAAGAAGACCGGCGACCGCGAGATCACCATCCGCTTCAAGTCCCCCGACGCGCTCTTCACGAAGGCACTCGCCGGTGACGCGGGCATCGTGTGGAACAAGGAGCAAGTGGTCGCTGCCGGAAAGGACTTCGGTACGCCGGGGCAGGGCGACGCGTGCAGCGGCCCGTACGCACTGAAGGGCTGGAAGTCCGGCGACTCGATCACCATCGAGGCGTACGACGGGTACTGGGGCAAGAAGCCGCTGACCCGGCAGGTCGTCTTCCGCTGGGCCTCCGACAGCGCGCTGGTCAACGCCCTGAAGACGGGCGCCGCCGACGGTGCGTACGCCGAATCCCCGAACACCGCGTCCGCCCTGCGCACCAGCAAGGGACTCGACCAGCACTACGGCCCGTCCACGGCATCGCTGGTCCTCATCCCGACGGCCCGCGGCGGCCTGAAGGACCCGCAGATCCGCCGGGCCCTGTCCCTCGCGATCGACCGGACCGGCATCGCGAAGTCGGGCTACGGCGGCCTCGTCCAGCCGTGGGCCACCCCGGTCGGCTCGGGCGCCTGGGGATACGAGAAGCCCGAATTCGAGGCGGCCCAGAAGGAGTTGGCGGCCTCCGCGCCCGCAACGCCCACCGCCGACGACCTGGCGAAGGCCAAGGAGCTGGTGAAGGAGGCAGGCGCGCCGACCGACCCCATCGTGATCGGCACGGACAGCAGCCAGGGCCGCACGGTCGTCGCGAACGCGGTGCGCTCCGCGCTCCAGCGGATCGGCCTCAAGGGGCAGATCAAGACGGTGCCGACGGCCCAGTTCGAGGAGTTCTACAGCGATCCGGCCGCGCGGGCCGACATCGACGTGCTGGTCGGCGACTGGTACATCTCCAAGGCCGACCCCATGGGCTTCTACGACAACGGCCTCTCCGACTCCCCGAACAACTGGGTGGGCTTCAAGAACGCCACGTACGACAAGTTGGTCCATCAGGCGCTCAGCACCCTGGACGACGCGAAGCGGGCCGAGCTCGCGATCGACGTACAGAAGCGGTTCGTGGACGCGGGCGTCTGGATCTCCGTCGCACAGGTCCCGTCGGCCCTGGTCGTCAGCGACAAGCTGACGGGCCCGCCCGCGTCGCAGGCCTACCTCTACTACCCGTGGGCCGCCGAACTCGGCCTCAAGAAAGGCTAGGTGAGAGCCGTGCTCGCCCGCATATCGCGCCGCCTCGCCGGCCTCCTCGCCACCCTCTTCGCCGCCTCGTTCGTCATCTTCGCCGCCGTGTACGCGGCGCCAGGTGACCCGGCGGTCTTCCTCGCCGGCGGCCGGGACAAGCTGACCCCGGAGCGTCTGGCCCAGGTCCGCTCCCAGTACCACCTGGACGAGCCGCTGGTGATCCAGTACGGACGTTGGCTGTGGGACTGCGTCCACTTCGACCTGGGACGCTCCTTCAAGTACAGCGACCAGGTGGCGGACCTGGTGACGGCCCGCTTCCCGACCACACTCCAACTCGTCGCCTATGCCACGGTGTTGTTCGTCGTCCTGGGCGTCGGCGCCGGAATCCTGGCCGCGGTCAAGCGGTCCACGTGGGTCGACTCGGCGGTGGTCGGCGGCACGACGCTCGCGGCGTCGGTGCCTTCGTTCGTGGCGGCCATCGCGCTCGTCTCACTCTTCGGGGTACAGCTGGGGTGGTTCCCGGTCTCGGGCTCCGGAGAGGGATTCGGCGGCACGCTGCACCATCTGACGCTGCCCGCCCTGTCGTTGGCGCTCGGCGCGCTCGCCATCATCAGCCGGGTCACCCGGCAGGCGATGGCGGACGCCGCAGCGTCGGACCACGTGGAGGCGGCACGCGCATCCGGTGTGCCTGAGCGGGACATCATCCGACGGCACGTCCTGCGCAACGCGCTCGGGCCGATCATCACGATGTGCGGACTCGTCATGGCGGGCATGCTCGCGGGCACGGTGGTCGTCGAGACGGCCTTCGGCATCAGCGGCATCGGCTCGCTCCTGGTGGGCGCGATCAATACGCACGACTTCCCCGTGGCGCAGGCGGTCCTGCTGCTCATGGTCACCGGCTACATCGTCGTGACGACGCTGGTGGACGTGGTCCACCCGCTGCTCGACCCACGCGTGAAGGAGGCGCGTTCCTGATGACTGCTGAATCTCCTCCCGCCGTCGCACTGGCACCCCTGGCCGTACGCCGCCGACGCCCCGCCGGGGTGATGGTGGCCGCGGGCCTGCTCGTCCTGGTCGTGCTCGCGGCGCTGTTCGCACCGCTGCTCGCGCCCTACGCCCCCGACGCGATCGACCTCTCGGCATCCCTGGTCGGAACGTCGGGCGATCACCTCCTTGGCACCGACTCATCCGGCCAGGACCTGCTGTCACGCGCGCTGTACGGAACCCGTACGAGCCTGATCGCACCGATCCTGCTCCTCGCCGTAGCGGCCGTACTCGGCGTCACGCTCGGCGTGCTCGCCGCCTGGCGCGGGGGATGGGTGGACGCGCTGGTCTCACGGCTCACCGACGTGATGTACGCGTTCCCGGGCCTGCTGTTCACCGTCCTGATCATCGCGGTCTTCGGCGCCGGAATGACGACGTCCGTCCTGGCCCTTGGGCTGGCCTTCACCCCGACGATCGCCAAGTACGTCCGCTCACTGGCCCTTTCGGAGGCACGCAAGCCGTACGTCGACGCGTACCGGGTGCAGGGAATGGGCGGCGCGCGGATCTGCGTGGCCCACCTGGTGCCGAACCTGGGCCGAGCGATCCTCGGCTACTTGGTGGTCCTGTTCGGCGAAGCCCTCATGTCCCTCGCGACCCTCTCCTACCTGGGCTTCGGCGCCCAACCACCGTCCTCCGACTGGGGCTTGATGGTGCAGGAGGGGCAGGCGGCCGTGGTCCAGGGCGCGCTGCTCCCGGCCCTGGTTCCCGGCACGGCCATCGCCCTGGTCGTCGTGTCCTTCAACGTGGTCGGGGTCTGGGCCGCCGACCGGCTAGGGAGGCAGTGACCCATGCTCCTCGATATCGAAGACCTCACCTTGCGGGTGCCGGGCGCGGCCAGGCCGCTCCTGGACTCGGTGTCCCTCACCGTGCGGCCGGGCGAAGTAGTGGGCCTGGTGGGCGAGTCGGGCTCAGGCAAGTCGACGACGGCGAAGGCGGCACTGGGCCTCCTTCCGACCGACGCGGTGACATCGGGCTCGGTCCGCGTGAACGGCACCGAAATCCTGACCCTCACGGGCGAGGCCCTGCGGACACACCGCGCACGCACGGTGGCCATGGTCCACCAGGACCCCCGCGCCGCCCTCAACCCGGTCCGCCGCATCGGCGACTTCCTGGTGGAGAGGGGAGCGACGCGCGAGGGCGCGGTAGAACTCCTCGACGCGGTAGGCCTCTCGGACCCCGAACACCGCGTGCGCCAGCGCCCGCACGAACTGTCCGGCGGCATGCTGCAACGCGTGGTCATCGCGGGCGCGCTCGCGGCGGAGCCGAGCCTGTTGCTGGCGGACGAGGCGACCAGCGCGCTTGACGTCACCACGCAGGCCGAGATCCTGGCCCTCCTGCGCCACCTGCGCGCCACCCGGGACCTGGGCCTCCTCTTCATCACCCACGACCTGCATCTGGCGGCCGCGTACTGCGACCGCGTGTACGTCATGTACGCGGGCCGGGTGGCGGAAGAGCGCTCGGCGAAGGCCCTGTTCGACACCCCCGCACACCCCTACACACGCGGCCTTCTCTCCTGCTCGCCCACCCTGGGCGACACGACGCACACCCTCCACCCGATCCAGGGCCGCCCGCCGTCTCTCTCGGACACCTTCGCGGGCTGTCCGTTCGTGTCGAGGTGCGGGGAGTCGGAGGCGGGGTGCGAGACGTGGACTCCGCAGCAGTTGAAACTGGACGACGGCGGGACGGTGGCCTGCGCGGTCGTGGACAGGCGTTCCGCCACAACAGAGGTGACCCACTGATGCCCCAGGACCTTTTGACGGTGGACAGCCTCAGCAAGAGCTACGCGCTGCCGGGCGGCGGCCGCCACCAGGCGGCCGAGAACGTGACGTTCACGGTTCGACCCGGCGGCTCCATGGGAATCGTGGGCGAATCGGGCTCGGGCAAGACGACCGTGGCCCGCATGCTGGTGGGCCTTGCCCGCCAGGACACGGGGACGGTGAGCGTGAACGGCCGCCCGCGCGAGGCCCGTACACCCCGGAAGCGGACCGCACGCCTGGCCAGGGCCAGGGAGATCCAGATGGTCTTCCAGGACCCGTACCTCTCCCTGGACCCCCGCCTCACCTCCACCCAGTGCCTCCGCACGGCCCTGCGCTTGCACGGCAGGGACGAGGAGCTGGCGGCAGGGCTCCTGGACCGGGTGGGCCTGGGCACCCGGGAGGCCGGCGCCCGCCCCCGCGAACTCTCCGGCGGCCAGCGCCAGCGCCTGGCCATCGCGAGGGCACTGGCGGTGGACCCGCAGGTCCTGGTCCTCGACGAGGCGGTGGCGGCGCTGGACGTGTCGATCCAGGCCCAGATCCTCCAACTGCTCGGCGAGATCCGCCGGGACACCGGGGTGGCCCTGGTCTTCGTCAGCCACGACCTGGCGGTCGTCCAGCACATCACGGACGAGGTCCTGGTGATGCGCCGCGGCAAGGTGGTGGAACAGGGCCCGACGCCCCGAGTCCTGACGGCCCCCGAGGACCCGTATACGACGTTGCTCCTGGCATCGGTCCCGGGCGAGGGCTGGAACCCGTCCGACGCGATCAAGGCAAGGGCGGCACTGATGTAGCGCCCCGAAGGGGGCGCGGGGAACTGCGAGCCCAGCCACAGAGCTGTAGCGCCCCGGAAGGGGCGCGGGGAACTGCGCGCCCAGCCCCAGCGCACCCGCAGAAGAAGAGGCCACCCCCAGAAGAAGAGGCCACCCGCAGACGAAGAGGTCCCCCCAGCTAGAGGCGCCCCCGCCAGAAAAAGGCAGGAGCCCCGCCGATTCGCTCGCGCGAAAAGGAGGGGCTCCTTGGGTACTGCTATCCATGTCCGGATCAAGTCACCGGAACTGTCACACGCCCCATCTGCATGGGGCGCCCCACTACTGGGGGGTGACGTTCTCCGCCTGCGGACCCTTCGGGCCCTGCGTGACGTCGAAGCTCACGGCCTGGTTCTCCTCAAGGGAGCGGAAGCCGTTCGCGTTGATCGCGGAGTAGTGGACGAAGACGTCGGGGCCTCCGCCTTCCTGGGCGATGAATCCAAAGCCCTTTTCGGCGTTGAACCACTTCACGGTTCCGGTAGCCATAAGCCCTCCTTGGGCCAAAGGGTTGCCCTGCTCCAGAACCTGCGATTGTTGAAACAACTGCATAAGTCTGAAAACGACGAGAGCCCGCGGGTCACATGCTCCGCAGGCTCTGTACTGCAAGGGAAACCAAACTGCAACTTGCGGCGAGCTTAGCACGCAGGCAGCCGAAAGCAATAGGGGGCAAGATCACGTCACCCGGATGTTTGACGGACCCCCCAGAGGGGTTGACGGACCAGGTCCGGAGCTCTTGACAAAGGCAGGATCGGGGCCCCGCTTTCTGCACCGTACCGCAAGGGGGCTAGCCTCCCCGATGTGGACAATCCTCCCGTTGACACCCTCGCCGGGGCGGGCTCAGACCAGCTCCCCGGCCGTCGTACCCCCCGGCCGCGCGTCGGTCACATTCAGTTCCTGAACTGCATGCCCCTGTACTGGGGGCTCGCGCGGACCGGAACGCTGCTCGACTTCGAGCTCACAAAGGACACCCCGGAGAAGCTCAGCGAGCAGCTGGTACGGGGCGATCTCGATATCGCCCCCGTCACTCTCGTCGAGTTCCTCAGGAACGCCGACGATCTCGTCGCTTTCCCGAATCTCGCGGTCGGCTGCGACGGCCCGGTGATGTCCTGCGTGATCGTCTCGCAGGTCCCGCTCGACCAGCTGGACGGCGCCAGGGTCGCGCTCGGCTCGACCTCGCGCACCTCCGTGCGCCTGGCGCAGCTGCTGCTCGCCGAGCGCTTCGGCGTGCGACCCGACTACTACACGTGTCCGCCCGACCTCGGCCTGATGATGCAGGAGGCGGACGCCGCCGTGCTCATCGGGGACGCGGCGCTGCGGGCGAACCTCATCGACGCCCCGCGGCTGGGTCTCGACGTGTACGACCTGGGCCAGATGTGGAAGGACTGGACGGGCCTGCCGTTCGTCTTCGCGGTCTGGGCGGCGCGCAAGGACTACGCGGCGCGCGAGCCCGCGGTCGTCCGCGAGGTGCACAAGGCCTTCCTCGCCTCCCGTGACGTCTCCCTTGAAGAGGTCACCAAGGTCTCCGAGCAGGCCGCGCGCTGGGAGGCCTTCGACGCGACGGTCCTTGAGCAGTACTTCACGACGCTCGACTTCCGGTTCGGGAGCGCGCAGTTGGAGGGCGTCGCGGAGTTCGCGCGCCGGGTGGGGGAGACGACGGGCTTCCCCGCGGACGTACGGGTGGAGCTCCTGGAGTCGCACCCGTAGTGCAGGGCTGAGCAGGCCTGGCCCACTGGTCGTACCCGCGGACTACCCTGAGCCGCAGAGAATCAACGCCCGCGGTCCGTGTGGCCGCGGGCGTGCGGCACGCGTCCGGGGGAGGCCTTCGTCATGCACCCGCTCGATCCCGGCGAACCGACCGCCATCGGGCCCTACCGTCTCCTGGGCCGGCTGGGCTCGGGCGGCATGGGCCGGGTCTACCTGGGGCGCAGCTCCGGCGGCCGTACGGTCGCGGTGAAGGTCGTCCATCCGCACTTCGCGCTCGACGAGGAGTTCCGCGCGCGCTTCCGGCGCGAGGTGGACGCGGCGCGGCGGGTGGGCGGCGACTGGACGGCGCCTGTCCTCGACGCGGACCCGGAGGCGGCCGTCCCGTGGGTGGCCACGGGGTACGCGGCGGGGCCTTCGCTCGCGGAGGCGGTCCGGGACCTGGCCCCTCTCCCCACCCATTCCGTACGAGTACTCGTGGCGGGCCTCGCCGAGGCGCTGACGCACGTGCACGGCCTGGGCCTGGTGCACCGCGACGTCAAGCCGTCGAACGTGCTGCTGACGATGGACGGCCCCCGCCTGATCGACTTCGGCATCGCACGAGCGACGGACGGCACGGCATCACTCACATCGACGGGTGTCTCCGTCGGCTCACCCGGCTACATGTCACCGGAGCAGATCCTGGGGAAGGGCGTCGCCGGGTCGGCGGACGTCTTCTCGCTGGGCGCGGTCCTGGTGTTCGCGGCGACGGGAGTGTCGCCGTTCCCGGGGGACTCATCGGCATCGCTGCTCTACAAGGTCGTACACGAAGAACCGGAACTGGGCCTGCTGGAAGGCGACTTGCGCGACCTGGCCCAACGCTGCCTGGCCAAGGACCCTGAAGCCCGCCCGGCTCCGGAGGAGATCGCGCGACGGCTCGCGCCCTCGGGGGCGGACGGGCTCGTGGCGGCAGGGTGGCTGCCGGGGCCGCTGGTGGAGCGGGTCAGCAGGAGTGCGGTGCGGATCCTCGACCTGGAAACGGCCGGGGAACAGCCGTCGGGCCCGGTGCCATTCGGAACGGACACCTCGCAGCCATCCTTCGGCCCACCGGACCCTTCGTACGCAGCGGCTCCTTCTCCACCGGCGGCGTACGTCCCCACACAGACGTCAGGGGGACCATCGGGCCCGCCCGGCCGGGTGACCGTCTCGGTGGCCGCGGCCTCGACTCCCAACGGGACCGACGGGCGTGGCCGCAAGGTCAGTTGCACGCTGGTCCTGGGGGTGGCAGGCGCGCTGGCCGCAGTGACGGTCGGCTCCGTCTTCGTCTTCGGACTGCTTCCGGGGAATGAAAAAGGGTCGAGCGACGCGGGCCGACAACCCCCGGCCGCGAGCGAGAAGGCGCCCGACGGCAAGGTGCCGGTGTCCTACCGGGGGACGTGGGAGGGCCAGGCGGTCGCGGCGAACGGCGCGGTGCCGATGGGGACGTTCAGACTGAAGGTCGAACAGGGCAAGGTCGGCGAGCGCTTCGCGGTGATGACGCAGACGGACCAACTGGGCGGCGTCTGCGCGGTGGACCTCACCCTGAAGTCGGTGACGGGGAAGGAGATCGTGGCGGGGGGCAAGGGCCAGGCGTCGAGCGGCGCCCAGTGCACGAAGAACGCCCACACGGTCCGACTCCGCCCGAAGGGCGACGCTCTCCTGTACCTCTCGGAGAACGAGAAGTCCGGGAACCCCGAGGCGAAGCTGACCCGCCTGAACTGAACCCCGGATCCACCCGCACCCGACCAAACCTCTCCCACCACCCGCCCGATTACCCCGGATCCGACCCTGGACGAACGAGCCTTCCCGCCCCGCACGCACCGGCGCGGCCCCGCCCTCACAGACGAACCAGCACCGCCCCCGCCCAAGCCCCGCAGGGACCCCTCACATCGGCGTAGTGACCGTCACCGGCTCCCCGCTCCCCGTGTAAAGCAACCCCTTCCCCGGCGCGATCGGCCCCCCGACCATGCTCCGGGTCGTCCGGATGCCGATCAGTTCGCCGCTCGACGAGTCCTGAGGGGAGAGCAGAATGCCGCGGCGGCCCTTCTTCGCCTCGACCTGCCAGCCGGAGAAGCCTCCGCACACCTCCTCCTCGTCGCCGCCGATGACCAGGCCGAGGCCCCGCTCCGAACCGCGCTGCACCAGGCGCTTGAACTCGCGCTCCGCGTCGCAGTCCTCAAGGACCTCGCCGTCGTCGATGATCCACACGATCGGGTCCTCCGGTGACGCCGACTCGACGACTTCCTTGAAGTCGTCGCTCTCGATGTCGTCCTCCTTGAAGACCTTCAGGACGCCTTCCTGGCCTTCCAACTCGCGCAGCGGCGAAGGCCGTGGCGCCGCGATCACCAGGCGTACGCCCTGCGTTAGATACGACCGCGCCAGATTCATCAGCGTCGTGCTCCGGCCCGACTTCGCCGGGCCCGCCACCACGAACGTAGGCACACCCTGCGCCAGGTCGGGGCCGAATCCCATGATGTCGTCGCCGCCGATCCCCGCCAGCGCCCACAGCTTCGAGCGCGACGCGTCCGGGTCCCGCATCTCCCAGGCCTCCGCGAAGCCGATTCGGCTCGGCAGGCTGTCCACACGGAACGGCTTGCGCGAGCGGGGTACGTCCGTGTCGCGCGCCGCAGCCGCCTCGCCGATCCCGGAGATCGCCGCGGCCTGGCCCTGGCCCGTGGAGTCCTCGGCGAGGAGCGCGAACTGCGTCTCCGTGCCGTGCTCGTTCTTGAAGCCGCGGCCCGGCGGGATCTCCTCCGGCACCTTGCGCGCGTTCATGCCGAGCATCGAGAAGTCGGAGCGGTCGGCGAGCCGCAGGCCGTACTTGTCCTCGGTGAGGGAGGCCATGCGGCCGATGAGGACCTGGCGGTCACCGGTGATCACCAGGTGGATGCCGACGCTCGCGCCCTCGCGCATCATCGCCTGCAGTTCATCGGTCAGCTCGCCGTGGTCGTACTCGCCCAGCGTCGGCAGCCAGCCCTCCCAGCGGTCGAGGAGCACGACGATGTGCGCCAGCCGCTCCTCCTCGGGCACCGCGGCCCGCTGCTCGCCGATGTCGGCGAAGCCCTTGTCGGCCAACAGGTCCTGGCGGCGGGTCAGTTCACCCTTGAGGCGGGTGATCAGACGCACCGCGCGCTCGGTCTGGTTGCGGCTGACGACGGCCCCGCAGTGCGGAAGCCGGGTGAGCGCGTTGAGCGCGCCGTTGCCGCAGTCGATGCCGTACAGGTGCACGTCGGCGGACGAGTGCGTACGGGCGATGGAGCCCGCGAGCGTACGCAGGATCTGCGAGCGGCCACTCCGCGGGGCGCCGCCGATGAGCAGGTGCCCGAAGGTCTCGAAGTCGACCACGACCGGGCGGCGCGCCTGGTCGGATGGGATGTCCTCCAAGCCGTACGGAGCGGGAGCGAGCGCGCCCGGCTTGTCGCTCACCGAAGGCAGCGGGATCTCGTCGAGCTGCAGCGTCTCGGAGAGCGCGGGCAGCCAGGGGCTGTGCTGGGCGGGGATGCCCATCGTCGCGTTCGCGTCGCGCACGGCGTCCACGAGCACCTTGAGGTCGGTGATCTCCTCTTCCTCGCGCGCGGCGGCCTTCGGCTTGACCAGCGCGGCCCGGCCCAGGTCCTCCCACCCGAGCGGACCCGCCCACGGCGCGAGCAGTGCCGGGTCGGTGGCGCCGGGCCTGCGGCCACCCACGCGGCCCGACTGGAAGGGGACGAGCGAGGCGTGCCCGAGGCGGACATACGCACGTCCAGGCGTGCTCTTGGCGATGTGGCCGGCTTCGGGGGAGTCGATGACATCACTCGACTCCGCGCCGTCCGTGACACGCAGGGCGATACGGAGGTTGGTGTTGGCCCGGATCTCCGGCGAGACCACACCACTCGGGCGCTGCGTGGCGAGCAGCAGATGGATACCCAGCGAACGACCACGCTGAGCGATGTTGACCAGGCCCGTCACGAAGTCGGGCAGGTCACGCACCATCGAGGCGAACTCGTCGATGACGATGAGGAGCCGGGGCACGGGCGGGTGCGAGGGATCGCGGCGCACCAGGTCCTGGTAGTCCTCGATGTCCTTCGCGTCGGCGGCGGCCAGGATGTGCTCGCGCCGCTTGAGCTCGGCGCCCAGCGACTCCAGGGCGCGCTCGACGAGGTGCGCGTCGAGGTCGGTCACCATGCCGACGGTGTGCGGCAGCTTCACGCAGTCCTTGAACGCGGACCCGCCCTTGTAGTCGACGAGTACGAAGGTCATGTTCTCGGGGGTGTTGGCCACCGCGAGCGCCGCCACGATCGTCTGAAGCAGCTCCGACTTACCGGAACCGGTCGTACCGGCGATGAGGCCGTGCGGCCCGTCTCGCCGCATGTCGATGCCGAAGGGCCCGTCGTACGACTCACCGATGACGGCCATCGTCGACTGGCCGCCCATCCGCCAGCGCGCGGTGATCTGGTCGGCCGTCGGCGGCTCGAGCTGGAGCACGTCGAGCAGCCGGCTGGAGCCGGGCAGCGCGGAGTCCTCGGTCTCACCGCTGATGTCCCGCAGCGGCGAGAGGGCGCGGGCGAGCCGCCCGCACCAGGCAGGGGACACGAAGTCGGGCCGTACGGAACGGATGCGGGCGGCGTCCGTCTGCTCGACGCGCAGCCGCAATTCGAGGGGCTTCTCGGCGCCCTGCTCGCTGTCGTCGGCCGTGGGGTGCCAGGCCTGGAAGGAGGGGAAGCCGCCGGGGGCGTCCGGGGAGGGATCCGAGCCGGGCGCGGTGGACCGCGCCGGCAGGCTGATCTCCTCGGGGCGCGGCTCGGCGATCACGATGGCCTGGCACTCGCCGGGCAGGAACCGCTCCTCGTCGTCGAGGCAGAGCGCGAACATGGACACGGCGGGCCCTTCGCGCAGCAGCTTCACCACACCGGGCATGGAGCGCAGGCGCCGTGAACCGTCCCAGATCACCACGATGTCCGGGTCGCCGAAGGAGGCCGCGCTGCCCCGGTTGTTCTCCTTGGCGGCCTTCTGGCGGGCGCCGAGGATCTGGGTCAGCTCACCGATACGGGAGCCGACGGTCTCGGCGTCGGTCCCGATCAGTACGTTCGCGTCCTGCATCCCGGAGGGCCGCGAGTGCGGCAGCCAGCGCGTCCAGTCCCAGGTCTCGCGCGCGGAGTTCTCGGTCAGTACGTAGAACTGGACGTCCAGCGGGCTGTGCAGGACCGCGGCCTGAGCGACCGCCCAGCGGCCGAGCGCCTGCGCGGAGTCGCCGGGGCCCGCCATGCCGATGACGCCGAGGTCGCGCAGCGAGAGAGCGACGGGCGCGTCCTCGATCTTCCACGTGACCTCGCGCTTGTGGTCGTCCTGCTCGGGGTCGTCGAGCACGACCTCGGAGTCGAGCCGTCCCGTGCCGACGCGGATCAGCAGGTGGTCGGCGTCGGTGCGCCGCCGCTCCCACAGCCGCGTACGGGGTCCGGTGGACAGGGAGAGGATGCCCGCCGGGCTGAGGATGGCCTGCCGCTTGTCGAGCCGCTCGGCGACGAGGGCTTCCTGGGCGTCCTTCTCGATCCGCTCCTTGTGTTCGTTGTACTCCTTGACCTGCTTGGCATGGGATTTGCGCCCGTGCTTCTTGTCCATGAAGTAGTTGCCGAACAGAATGAGCGGGCTGAGCGCCGCCATGATCAGGTAGTACCAGCGCTGGAAGATCATCGCCGATACGACGGCACCGACGAGCGGCGTGAGCGCCATCAGCCAGGGCAGCGGCCGGGCCTCGTAATCACGTACCGCATTGGGCAGCTTGAATTTCGTCTGGCGCTCGGGCGGGCGCAGTCGTGGCGGCCGGTTGTAATCGAGTCCTGAACCGTCGTCCGACCACTTCAGAGCGGCATTGGGCGGGGCATAGCGGTCGAGTTCGAGAAGGGTGTTCCCGATGGCGATCTGGGCGCCGAGCGGCCACTCTCCCTTGTCCCGCGGCTTCTCTTTCTTATCGCCCTTATTGCCCTTCGAGCGCTTTTCGCGCTTCTCCCCATTGGCGGCTTTCTCGCCCTTTTCGCTCTCCTCGACCTCACCGAACTGCTTGCCCTCGAGGGTCACGCCGTCTATGTCGCCATGTACGGCGACTTGGCAGGTGCCATCGGTTGCAACTGACAACGTCAGGGCACGTGCGGGCAGTTCGGGATCGTCGATGCGGATGTACGAGGCGGGTCCGCTGCCGATGTCGTAGCGCCCGATCCCGAGCCGGTGCACGGCGCCGGCCGCGGGCCCGCTCGCGACGCGCAGTTCGACGAGGCCGGTGGGCTCGCCGGGCAGGCAGCCGGCGGGGTCGTGCAGGCTGACGACGGCGCCCTCGCGCAGCGGCGATGTGCCGATGGTGGCGGCGGCGTCGATGGGGTAGCCGTCCACGAAGACGATGGGCGCCCCGCCCTGGCCGGTGCCCGGCTGGAGTTGGTGCCCGCCGATCGGGATGATCTGGGCGTCGCCGCCGCCGTACCCGACGTGCGACGCCAGCTCCTTGGCGATGTCCCCCACGGAGGACTCAGGATCGGCGTCGAGCACGACGTCGGCGTTGGCGCCGCCGAGCGGATCGACGACGGTCAGAGTCAGGCGCACGATCGTCCTCCCCTTCAGCCCGCCGTGACCGCTTCCGGAGCGCGGTCAGGGTGGCTGGTCCACAGTGCCTGTGAGGCTGTCCACAGTGCCTGTGACGATAGCCGCTCCACCCTTCCCGCAGGCAACGGGCTGTGCACCGGCTCATAGCAGAGCTGTGACTCAACCGGGGTGTGCTCACTTCTGCCCCACCCGTAAGCTGCTGGCTCAAGAGCGGAAGATCGTACGACCGGTCACACGGCCTTCGAGCGACCCGCACTGAGGAGCCAAGGGGGATGGCCCTGCGGCGAGTTGGATTGGATGTGAAGCCACATGGCCAAAGACGCCGATATCACATATGAGGAGATGCGGACCGCGGCGGGCAAGCTGAACGACGCCAAGGACAAGATCGACGAGAAGCTCGACGCTCTCGAGCGCTTCGTCGAGAACCTGGTGAAGAACGGCTACACGACTCGCAAGGGTTCGCAGGCCTTCGAGGACTCCTTCAAGGAGTTCAAAAAGGGCGCCAAGGACACCATCGAGGGCCTCACGGGCATGGGCAAGTTCCTGACCAGCGCCGCGAAGGCGTACGAGGACCTGGACGACGACCTCGCCAGGGGTGTCAAGGGCAAGTAGTCGTGCCCTTGATCTGGTGAACGAAACGGTGCGACGGCCCGCCCCTCCCGGTGGGCCGTCGCACCGTCGCATGTCGGTAGTCAATGTGTGAATTACGTGAATTACGTGCAGCGCGTGAATGCCATGGGGGCACTGTGGGTGGCGGTGGCGACCGGGCCAAATTGGACCTTGACGTGATCAAGGGCATGGGCACCGGACTCAACAACGTGAAGAAGGCCTTCGACGGCCTGGAGGATCTCGGCGGTCAGTACGAGGACGATTTCGGAAACGGCGACCTCGCCGACAAGTTCGGTGATTTCGCGGACAACTGGAAGCTGAGCCGCAAGCGGCTGACGGACGAGGTCGACGCGCTCGCGCAGATCGCCAAGGCCGCTGCGGAAGCGTACGAGGACATCGACCACCAGCTGGCCGAGGCGATCCGTGGTGCGCAGGATCCCAAGAAGAAGAAGGGCTGAGTCATGGCCGGACGTCCACGTGATTGGCACCCGGTCGCGGACAACGATCCGATTCCTGGTGATGCCGACCGGGTCGCGAATCTGGGGAAGAAGCTTCGTAAGACGGCTGATGAGCTTGAGCGGCAGATCAAGAACATCAAGGCGGTCTCCGAGGTGGAGGCCTGGGACAGCAAGGCGGGCAAGGAGTTCCGCGAGAAGGCTCAGGGCAATGTCAAGAAGCTTGAGGCGGCGTTCAAGCGGTACGACACGGCGGCGGATGCCTTCGGCAGTGAAGTGACGGAGGTGGGTGGCAGGTTCGAGGACAAGCTGCACGCCAAGCCGAAGAATTACGCCTCCGATTTGAACCGTGCCCAGGAGATGGCGGACCTCGCGCTCAAGGAGGCGCAGGACGCGGACGAGCGCAAGAGTGCGAGTCAGAAGAGCCTGGACGGTCTGTCCGACAAGGACAAGGACAAGAAGGACGGCAAGGACGAGAAGAAGAAGCTGGAGGAGGCGCGGGACGGCGCGGGCGATGACATCGAGGCTGCCCGGCAGAAGATCGTCCAGGCGAAGAAGGTCCGTGACGACGCGGCCAAGCGCGCGCGTGACGCGATCGAGGACGTCATCGCCGACGACTCCCTGAAGGACGGCTTCTGGGAATCCCTCGTCGACGACATCAAGTCGGTGATGGAGGTGATCTCGACGGTATGCGGGGTGCTTGCGCTACTGGTCGGCTGGATTCCCGTCATCGGGCAGGCGCTGGCCGGCGCGCTCGGCGCTTTGGCCATGATCACTACGTTGATCTCGGCGCTGTGCACCATCGTTCAAGTATTCCAAGGTAATGCCGATATGATGGACCTTGGGATGGCCGCACTTGGTTTTCTCATGATGGGCGTCGGCAAGGCCTTCTCGAAGGTAGCTGGGAAGTTCGCCAAGAAGGCATTGGCCAGCATGAGTAAGGCACGTGTTGCCGCTACGCCAAGGCAGATGAAACGAGCCAGTAAGAGCCTTAACAGAGCATCCGGTGAAGGCTTCAGGTTCCAATCGTCGAGGCCCATCAGCTCACTGAAGGAATCTATCTCCGGAAAGTTCAACGAGTTCAAGCTCGGTGAGGGGGAGGGGCTCAAGTCTCTGAAGGAGCCCTTCACGGATCTCTTCTCAAAGACGGCCTGGAAGAACAATTTTGGTCCCCTTGGCTCGAGGGGGAATTATCGTGAAGCGTTGGACGGGCTCAAGGTCCGAGGGGACGGTGACCTCGGTGTAGGGGCAAGGCGGTCCTTCTCGATGGCCGACCCCGGGGTTGCGTCTGACCTCAAGGAGATCAAGTTTGCCGCTGACGTCCTCGGTGATGATCCTGCCGTCAACAGATTGTCGCGAGCTGCTACTGGGCTGTCGTTCGTTGGCTCCGGGGTTACGCTTGCCGGTATTAGCCTGGACGGCAATCTCAACCCCCTCATGGCTGACTGACGGAGACAGGGAATCATATGCAACCAGGCGGCGAATCTCGTGCAGTCGCTGACTTCGACTGCAACTTTGATCTTGAAGATGGCTGGATCGATCTGACGCTCGATACCAGCACGACGGCTGAAGCCCTCGGCCTCGCAGGGCAAGCTGTCAAGCGATTCAATCCACTTGAGTTGACCGTCAGCGGCCGCAAGCTTGTTAACGACTTGACCGCCCACGCGGTGAAGTTGAGCAAGGACGACCCGAATCTCGCGGCGGCGTACTACACGGCCGGAGGGGTTCGGCTGGCGGACCTGGTTGTGAATTCCTACCACGACGAGGGCACACCACTCCCTCCGCCTGATGAGGTTGTGCCACTGCTTCTGGATTTCTCAAATGCCGAAATTGTGGGCGAACCAAATGTCACATTCCCGGACCTGACTCCCGGCCCTGCGGTACGTGTGCAGGCAGTGGTGAAGGCCAAGCGTAAGCTTGGGTTCGGTGGTCAGCTTGCCGAGTACATCAAGTACGCCGTCTTTCCGCCCGGGTTCGATACGCTCGTCGTCGTCATGGTGTCGTGGGAGGGTTTCGAGCGTTCCGAAGAGATCGCGCGGCTGACAGATGACTTGATGACCACGATGAAAGTCATTCCAGTTGACGCGAATGGAATTGAAGTCAACCGAGACCATCCGAGCTGACGGATCAGATGCAGCGCTCAAGTGAGTTCACTTCGCAGCCATCCGGCTACAACGTAGGCGGCACGAAGGATGGTGCCGAAGCCGGAGTAGTGGCCCTGGCGGCAGCGGGCCGCGCCATCCGCCAGCGCCGCC
This sequence comes from Streptomyces sp. A18, assembly GCF_059026065.1. Lineage (NCBI taxonomy): Bacteria > Bacillati > Actinomycetota > Actinomycetes > Kitasatosporales > Streptomycetaceae > Streptomyces > Streptomyces sp. A18. The sequence continues at coordinate 67,850 of NZ_JBWLKL010000036.1, forward strand.
GGGGATCCCCGGACCCCTCGTCCCAGCTGGGCAACACGCTTCTCACGCACTACGTCCCGATCCCCGGGGCGAAGAGCCCGCTGCTCCTGACCACGCCCATGGCCCCCCTGGCTGACCATCTGGTGGAACTGTTTCGACGTGGTGGCTGGAACGCTGCCCTGGGACTCTAGATGACACGCAAAGACAGCGCCCCCCGCTCCCGCGACGGCTTCGCCGTCGCGGCCTTCGTGCTGGTACTCCTCGCCCTGGCCGCAGGCATCCTCTGGGCGAAGGGCGCCTGGCGTGCGGTGATCCGCGAGTCGCCGAGCCTGATCGCGGACTGGCCGGGTGGCGCGTGGGTTTTCGGCATCATGGCCGGTGCGCTGGCGGTGGCAGGGGCGTACGGAGGGTTGTTGGCGTCCGAGGCCCATTCCCTCCAAGACACGAGCCCCCGGCGCCGGTTGGCGCGGCGCACAGCGACGTCGGCGTGCTGGGCGGTGCCGCTGCTCCTGACGCTGTACATCCTCTCGGCGCTCCCGGGCCGCAACTGCAGCTCGTCGTCACCGAGTTGCGAGGAGATCGAGGGCGCGTTCCCGGCGCTCCTCGCCTACGCCGTCACTGCGGCGGCCCTCGGCTGGACCGCATACCGGGTGCGCTCCACCCGCGAGGAACAGCGCCGCACAGCACAGCAGCAACGGCTGCGGAAGCTGCGGAAGAAGGGCAAGGGGAAGAGTCGGGCGGCGAGTTAGACGTTCGTCTCGCCGCCCCGGATGGTCAGCGGTTGATGGACTGGATTTCCTCCACCGTGATGTCCTGGACCGCCTCGATCGTGCCGTCGGGCATGCCGACCGCGTTTGCCTGGCCCGTGCCCTGCCAGCTGATCTCCCAGGTGAGGGAGGCCTTCAGCGGGTACGTGTCGCCGCCGGACGAGCGGCGGTAGACGATGCCGCAAGGAGGGGTCTCCTTGGACTTCCCCTTGGCGTACGGCTCACCGATCTTGCCGTCGACGATGGGGCATTCACCGTTGGCGGGGATCGTGGTGGCGTCCTTGGTGCCGGGGTCGAGGGTGAGGGACTTGGGTTTGGCGGTCGTGGTCGCCTGGAGGTTGAAGCCGGGGACGTTGATCTCCGCCGTCGCCGTCACGTCGTCGAAGACGGCCTTGTCGAGCCAAGCCCAAGTGGGCAGATTCACCTTGGTGACGGCCTCGGGCGCGAGGGTGACCTTCGTGCCGGGCAGCTCCATGTGCTGGTAGGCGAGCGCCGCCAGCATCTCCGGGGTGATGGCCTCCTCGTACTGGGGCGGCGCGGGCTCGCCGTTGTCGACCCAGAAGGGGATGTCGGAGCACGACATCCGCGCGAGGGCGTCCGGTTCGTTGGGGTTCTCGACGCCTGCCCAGAACATCCCCTCGCCGTCCTTCTCGACGTTGTAGTCCTTGTAGCCAGGGGTGTCGGTCCAGCCGTAGTCGTCCTCGTAGTGGCGCTGGAGCTCGCCCAAGGCGCTTCCCCCCGAACCGAGGCCTGGGGTGTTCAACTGGTCCTTGATGTTCTTGGACATCTTCTTCTTGAAGTCCTTGGCGCCGAGGTACGGGGCGTACCAGCAGGGCGGCGGGTCCCAGTTGACGTCGGCCGAGGAGACGTTTCCGCTGCTGCCGTCCTTGGTGACGGCTCCGGAGTACTGGACCTTGGCGGCGGCGTAGATGCCGGTTTCGTCGCCTCCGCCCTGCGCCTCTTTTTCGCCGCCCTTGCCGTTGCCGAAGTCTTCGTCGGCGTAGGCAACCCCGCTCGCCAGAAGACCGCTGATGACGAGTGACAGCGAGAGGCAGGCGGTCGCGGCTCGGCTCACGCGCACTGGTCTGCCTTTTCCGTCACGTACACGAGCGAAGCGCGCCACAAGTCGTCCTTCCCCGAAAACTTGGCCATCACGATCTTGAAGAAGTCGTACGACGCCGCTCCGGGTGCCCCCTTGCGGACCTTCTTCGACTTCACTTCCTTTGAGTAGAACTTGCTGGAATCCACGCAGAACGAGACCTCGACCGCGTTGCCGTTCGGGGACTTCCGCGTCTTCTCCTGGAAATGGCGTCGAGTGCCGGTGGAGGTCAGCCCTGCGTCGATGCGCCCCTGGATCTGGGTGTGGGCGTAACTGAGCCCCTTGTCCGTCGCGTAGGTGGAGACGGCTGGGTCCTTGACCGTCTGCTCGGCGACTCCCCGGTAGATCGACTGCACGAAGTGCCGGGCGTCATCGAGCGCCGTGGCCTCGTCCTTGTCCGCCGGCTTGTCCCAGTCGAAGACAAGGTCCATGTCCTTCGGCAGCGTCAGGTCCACGCCGTCCGGCTTGTCCTCCGCCGGGGCTGCCGACGGATCCGCCGACTTTTTCGGCTTCCCGGCCCCCTGGTCGGCACCGGCGATCTTGTCGTCGTCCTTGGACCTGCCGTCGTCTCCGCTGCCGCAGGCGGTCAAGAGCAGGGCTGCGGTCGCGGCGAGCGCGGCGGTGACGGGCATGGTGCGGCGATTCACGGTCGGCTCCCGGTGGGGCGAGGGGGTCTCCAAAGCGCCGACGCTATCTGTGGGGTTGCTGGTTCCACCAGAGTCGATAGCGGGGCAAGGTGTCGCATTTCGGTGAACTGTCATCGTGTCGTGACGCGCGGAGAGCCGCCTTGCAGGGGACTCGTCCCTTCCGCGCCAACGTCAACTGATCTTCTTCTCCTGGGACTTGACCACCGCCGGGAAAATTTGCGCGTCGCCGGAACGAGACTGCAGGAACGCGTTGCCGTCCACCGCGTAGTAGAGGGCGATGGTGTCGCCGTGGCGGGTGGCCTGAGTGCGCATCGTGTGCGTGTTGCCCTTGTACGAGGACGTGGCCCTGAAGGCCAGTGAGTCGTCGGCGCCGGGGGTCGGTGCGGTCCCGGTGGTCTCGGGGGCGACGGTCTCGTACGCGCTGGAGGCCTTGTCGCCCTTCACCGTGAAGCCACCCTTGCACGCGCCGACCGCCTTGGCCATGTCGGTCATGGCCTCCTTCGCCTTCCCGGGCGCGTATGTGGCGAGGGTGATGTAAGTGAAGGCGCCGTCGAACTCCTTCTTCTCGGCGACACGGACGAAACTGTCCTTGGTATCGCCGGCGGGGAACTGGTTCATCGCGTAACCGAGCGGCGCGCAGGCGGGCTTGTCGAGCTTGATGGTGTCCCTCGACTTCGCGAAGACGTACTCGTCGGAGGGCTCCACCACGGCGTGGGCGGGTACCTCGCTCTTGGTCAGGGCGAGCTGAGCGGCCGATTTCGTGGGCTTCTTCGTGGTGGGAGGAGCGGAAGAACCGGTCGGCTTGCTGGAGTCGTCGCCCTTGCCGTCGTCACCGCTTGCGCAGGCGGTCAGGAGCAGGGCCGCGGTCGCGGCGAGCGCGGCGGTGACGGGCATCGTGTTGCGGTTCACGGTCGGCTCCCGGTGGGGCGAGGGCGGATTCGAGTGGCTGACGCTATCCGTGGGGTTGTCGGTACCACCAGGGCCGATAGCAGGGCGAGGCTGCTCATTTCGACGGACTGTCATCGTGTCGTGACGTGGAGGGCGGGGTTCCTGGGGCGGGGCGAGTACCCGGAGTGGGGGAGTGCTCGGAGGGGGAGCGCCTGGAGCGGCTGAGGCCACGTCCCACTGAGCACGAGGTACAGGTGCAGGTGATGGTGCAGGTGATGGTGATGGTCCAGGTGCTGGTGAAGCATCCGTATGCCTGCTCGCTTGGGTGTTGCAGAAAAGTCCCGGCTCGGTGGCGCATACGCGCTGGCCGGTGTGGAGGGGACTGGAACTTTCTTGCAACTTGGCCGCTCAGCCCTGATCCCGATCGAGTCGCCCCCGCGAAAAGTCCCCCCGCCCGACCCGCGCCGCGAGCCCCTCACCCGACCCGCCGGACCCGCCGGACCCACCGGACCCACCGGACCCACCGGACCTTCCGCCCCGCAGCAGCGACCCGTACCCCGTCGCAGCCCACACGCTCCGCTCGGCCGGTACCTCGAAGTACGGCACCCTGCGCCCCTCCGGACCCTCGTCCGTCAGTACCTCCGGGGCCCGGCGCTCACGGACCGCCGCCCCGCACTCCTCGCACGCCGCGACGTGCAGTTGATCGCGTCGGCCCAGAGGACGCCACCGGATGCGGAGGTCGGCGCGGCCGTGCAGGGGGTTGAAGAAGCAGAGGGGGAGCGGCGGGGTTGTTGTGTCGTTGTGTGCCGGTTCAAGCGCGTCTCGGCCCTCCGTCACCAGGGCCAGCACACCCGCCAGGTCCGGTAGACCGCGGGCCGAGTCGAGGACCGTGCCTGCGGCGGCGTATGCGTCAAGTGCCCTTTGCAGGCCTGGCGTGGACGTGTCAGCTGCCTGGGCCGCCTCGCCCAGAGCCAGGACCTCCGCCTCGGTCTGGCGACGCAGATCGGCCTCGTCCGCCGCACGCGCCGCCGCGAACACCGCCTTGGGGTGGGCGAAGGGGGAACCGGTGGCGCTCGGGTAACGGTTCGGGCTGACGCCGCCCCGGCCCCGTCGTACGCGTACGAAGACGAACAGTGTCCCGGCCGCCAGGGCGAGACCGACGGCGACCGCGACCGGCGTCAGCCACGGGGAGCCGTCGCCGTTCGCACCGTCGGAGCCTTCGTCCTCGCGAGGATGGCTGCCGCCGTCCCCGTCCCCCAGATCGGCCGTGGCGTCCTCGTACACCTTCGTGCCGTCGCCCTCCGCGATCAGCTCGATGGCCTTCTCCGTCTGCTCGGCGAGCCCCGCGTCCTTCATCTCGTCGAGGAAGCCGACCGCACCCACCGCGTCGTTGGCCTGGTGCTTCTCGGCCGGCCACTCATAGCCGTTGAGGCTTCCGCTCCACTTGTCGCCGCCCGTGATGAGAACGAGTTCGCGACGGTCGATGCGATCGTGCACGACCTCCGCGAAGGCGTCGGCCTCGCCGTCATACGCGTCGCCCTGCACGATCGGCACCAGAGCGACCTTGATGGGCAGTCCGGTCTTCTCGATCTGCCGCGCCAGCTGCTTCTGCCGGGCGAGCGGTACGGAGTCGGCGTACGCGTCATCGACGTACACCGGCGAACGGCGCAACGCGTCGGCGACCTTCTCGCCCGGACTCGGCGCCGCGGGTGCCTGCGCCGCCGCGGGCGACACCGTGGCGACGAGGGCCGCGAGAGCCGCGAGGGCGACGCCCGCCCTCGCGATGGCACGCTTCACGGCACGGTCACTGGACACCGGCGTACTCCCTTACCTGACGAATGAGTTGAGGGATCCCGTCACGCGCGGCGGGCAGTGGCCCGGCCGCCTCCTCGTACGGCACGCGCTCACCGCGCCGCGCGCCCGGCAACGTGAGCCGGAGCGTGTACGCGAGGCGCGGCTGCGCCTCGACCAGGACGCGGCACTCCGCGCACACCGGGATGGTGCGCAGCCGCCGCTCCTCCGGCGCGTACTGGGCGTCGCGCCATCCCGTGGCCGGGCCGTGCATCGGGTTGAGCGTGCAACAGGGCTTGTCGGCCCCGACGAGCGCGCCGCGGCCCGCCCGCGCGAGGACGATGGCGGCCGCGAGGTCGGCGGGGGTGGTGTCGTCGTCGACGTACCCGTCGGGATCGCGGTCGGCGAGGAGCGTGGCGGTGTCGAGGCAGTCCCATACGCGGCTGCGGACGGAGGACCGGAGAGCGCCGTCCTGCGCCTCCGCTGCATCGAACTCCCTTGCCAGTGCGTCGAGTTCGTCGCGGGCGATGCGGCGCAGATAGTCGTGGGACGGGTCCGGGGGAGCGGCGAAGGAGGTGGTGGCCGAGGGGGCCGACGTCGTACGAGGGCGTCGCAGGCCCGGCACGGCCAGGCGCAGGATGCCGAGCAGTGCGGCGACGATCCCGAAGAGCAGCGCGGCCGCGAGCGCGCCGACCAAGAGCCCCGGCCAGAAGTCACCGGAGAAGAGCGGCGAGAGCGCCTCTTCCTCGACGGGCTCGGGCTCGTCGTCCATGCCGAGCGAGGAGGTCTCGGGCCGGTCGATGCGGGGCGCCTTGTCGAGGAAGGCGGTCAGGTCGTCGAGCCGCTCGCCGAGTTGATGGTCGACGGAACGGTCGTCGTCGTCGCCGTAGCGGATGGAGTCGGGCAGGTCGAAGGCGACGAGGTTGGCGTCGATGCGTACGTCATAGGTGACGACGTCGATGTCGCCGCCGAGCGGATCGGCGACGACGTATACGCCGTGATCGCCCTTCTCGCCGATCTTTTGCCCCATTCTCTGCCGGACGGCCTCCACGAAGAGCTCGGGCTCGCCCCCGGACTCGTCCTCGGTGAGCTGCGGCACGACGGCTACGAAGACGGGCCCGCGCCCGAATTCCCGTGCCCAGTCGCTGAGTTCACGCTGCTGGGCGGAGTCGAGGACGTGTGGACTCTCGGGATCGCTGTAGACGGGGCCGCTGTCGCTCAGCCCTTCGGAGACGCGTTCGACGCGGCTCGACAGGTCGGATGCGGTGGCCGGGGGCGCGGCGCCGGACGTCTTCTGGCCGAAGACGAGGGTGGCTCCGACGGCGATGGCCCCGGCGACGAGAAGGGCCGCGCCGGCCTCGACGCGACGGGCGGTGAGGCGGCGCGGGGCCACTGCCTCGGTGTTGGTGCCAGCCGTCAGGTGCCGCTGCCGCAGCCATCGGCGTACGTACGGGCTGAGACCGATGATCAGCAGCGGTACGCCGCTGAGGGCGATCCCGGTGACGAACGATTGGTTGTCGCGGTCGACGGGACCGATGTGCATCTTCGGAGCGTCCTCGCCGGTGTCACCGTACTTCTTACGGGCGGCTTCGGCGCGTTCGGCGGCCTTCTTGGGGCCCTGCGCGATGACGTCGGTGAACCGCTCGAAGCTGAGCAAGGGCCCGGCATCGTAAGGAAGTTCGTAAAGGGCAACGGTCGACGCGTCATCGGCGGGCGCCCGCACTCCGAAGGCGGTGGCATCAGCGACACCCATGTCATCGACGAGCACATACAGCCCGTCCCGCCCCAGCCGATCATGCACGGCTGCGAGCAGCCGGTCACCGCCGATGCCCTGCTCGGGCAATACGAGGACGTAGGTGGGGACCGTGGTCCGCTGGGCCAGTTTCTTGAACTGCGGGGCGGTGGAGCGGGGGACCTCGCGCGGGAGCTGGTCGGACACGTATACGGGGTCGGAGCGGAGGAGGGCGGCGAGGGAGGCGGCTTGGGTGGGGGCGTTCTTGTCGTCCCGGGTGGGCGCTGTCGCGGGCGCGGGCGCGGGCGCGGTCGCTTGCGTGGGCGGGGCGGCGGAGGCGGCTCCTGCACCGCCGAGCAGGAGGAGGGGCAGGAGGAGGGAACAGAGGGCGGTGAGTAGTAGGGCGAGGCGGCCTGCCCCGCGCGGGCCCACACGCGGTATGCCCACGGCGTAGGGCTCCCTGTTCGCCACCGCCCCGGTCACCTGAGCCACCACACTCACCCGTCCCACCCCGTAACTCATTGGCCGCACTTTACTGTCGCGACGGAGGCGTTTCCATGGGGGTGCTGACCGTTGCTCCGCAAGATGGAGATCGCCGCCGGGGTGGCGGCTAAAAATGTGGAGGATCGATTGGCAAGACAGATCCGCTAGTTTCCGGAAAGGAAGTTCTGGGTGAAGTACGTGAAGGTCGACTGGGACTCGGAACACCACGGCTTCCGGGTCGACGCGCAGTCATACCTGGCAGCGCTGCCCGCCCTGAGAGCCGCGCTACCAGCCGGCGCGTGGGCCTTTGCTTCCGATGCAGGGCATTACGCCTTCGCGGACGAGCGATGCGTCAAGGACCTGGAGCTCACGAAGATCACGCTGCCTACAAAGACGGCAAATGGATCCGCCGCGGCAGCAATCACATTCAGTCCAAATCAGTGGAAGCACGCCAAAGGTCTGCGCATCGAGTACGCAGGTGTCACGCACTTCTCCGTCGACTACGCGAGGTCGATCGACTGGATGGAGTCGATCACGGTGCTACTGGACGAGATCCTGCCGTACGAAGGCGGGGGCGAAGGCGAAGGCGGGGGCGAAGGCAAAGATGGGGGAGTGAGGCACGAGATCGAGCTGACGGACGCGACGATCACGGTGCACTGCGCGGACCTGAAGGCGGTGTGGGGGGAATCCGGCTTCACCGTGGACCAGGGCGTCGAGGTACCGGTGCCCGCCCCCGGCGAGCTGTGGACGGTCGGTGCCGTCATCCTGAACTCGACGGGCCAAGCCTTTGCGCAGAAGCGAAGCCCGGATCGCCGCCTGTTTCCCGGCGCGTGGGACATCGTGGGCGGCCACGTCGAGGCAGGGGAAAGCCTCCTGGACGCCCTCGCGCGCGAGGTAGAGGAAGAGACGGGCTGGCGCCTTCGCCGGGTGAGCCGGTTCCTCGGCACCAGCGTCTGGTCCGGAGACGACGGAGCCGGACTCCGCCACGAGGCCGACTACCTGATCGAGGTCGACGGCGACCTGGACCACCCGGTCCTGGAATGGGCCAAGCACTCCACCTACGACTGGTTCGGCCCCGGCGACGACTTGGCCCGCCTCAAAGAGAACTGCTCGCCAGACGAATTCCTGATCCACGACCTGATCGCGAGAGTGGTGCAAGCCGCCGCGGACGGGCCAGCCTGACGAGGGGGCAAGGGGGAGCGGGAGGGAGCAGGGATCTGCCCGCCTGGCCTGTCTTTGAACCCCGCGCGCACCCGCGCTCCGCACCCGCGCTCCGCACCCGCGCTCCGCACCCGCGCTCCGCACCCGCGCTCCGCGCGAACGACGGGGGTTCAAAGACAGCCTCCTATTCGTCCAGGGGAGTTATTGCAAGAAGCTGTCGATGGGGGCCGCGTCGTATTCCGTCGCGCCCGTCGTGGTGATGCCGCTGGTCGAGCCGGGCAGCCGCAGAGAGTCGAAGGCGCTCACGTGCAGGTCGGCTTTTCCGTCACCGTTTGTATCGCGCAGCCGTACAAGGCCACCGAACTGGTCGTCTTCTGACAAAGGACCTGGCACGCCGGGGGTGTTGCGGGCGAACCACTGCGAACCGGCACCGGGCAGGCCGCTTGCCCGCCCCTTGAAGACGTGCACGCCGCCCGCGTAGTCCTGGCCGTCGATTTCCTCACCGCGCACGCCGACCGCGAGATCCGCGTAGCCGTCGCCGTTGACGTCGCCCGCCGAGACGGATGAGCCGAACTCGTCGTAGTTCTCCGGCGATCCGGCGACGCCACTGGTCGACTGGGTGAGGTGGGCGCTTCGGGACGGGCCGCCGGAGGCGCCGTACCAAACGCTGACGCGGCCCTTGTGCTTGGAGTAGAGGGAGGTGCCGATGGCGATGTCGCCGTAGCCGTCCTTGTCGAAGTCGGCGATGACACCGTCGCCGCCGCGCTCGGAGCTGCCGCCGTTGCCGGACTGGGACTCCAGACGCAGGCTCTTGCCCGGGGTGAGCGAGCTGGCGCCCCCCTTGATGAACCAGGCGTCGGACGCGATGGATTGGGAGCTGACCACGTCGCCGATGATCGCGAGGTCGGTCTTCTTGTCGCCGTTGACCTTGCCGGAGATCAGGGCCGAGGCGTAGAAGGATGTCGTCTTGTCGAGCTTGGTCACGGTTCCGGTGGTGCCGGAGCGCTTGAGCGGGCCGCGGTAGACGTAGGTCATGGAGTCGTTGATGACGGCCAGGTCCTGCTTGCCGTCCCCGTTGAAGTCGCCGGTCGCCAGGTCCTTGCCCATGTAGTTGTTGCGGCCCGGGTTCTTGTTAGGGAGAGTCGTGCCCTTGGACAGGCCGGAGGCGGAGCCCCACAGGATCGTCACGGCACCCTGGTCGGCGCCGTGGGAGCCGTTCTCACCGGTCGCCGCGACCGCGAGGTCGCCGTACCCGTCGCCGTCGAAGTCCGCGGCGGACCGTACCTCGCCGAACATGTCGTCGGCCTCGTCGGCGCCGGGCACGCCGGAGGTCGCCTGGGTGACGCGCTGCTGTCTGGAGCCGGGCCCGGTGGCGGTCCCGAAGACCACGGAGACGCCGCCACCCCCTCTGGCGCTGAAGCTCGAGTACGCGTAGTCGCGGTAGCCGTCACCGTTGAAGTCGTCGCCGTGCTTCGCGGGCGCGGCGCTCGCTGCCGTGGCGGGCAGGGTGAGGGGGATGAGGCCAGCGACCAGGAAGGTGGCGAGCGTGGCCGTAGTGGGGATGCGCATGGGCGTCGGGGTTCCTTGCGAGTCGAGGGGCAGTGAGGGGGGGGGTGCCGCACCATTCACCGGAAGTTGTCCCAGGTGGGGCGTGGGGTCGGCGAACAGGAGACCGGTAGCGGCGCCGAAGGGTTGTACGTGGGCGCGGAGAACGTAGTTGGTGCTTGTCAGGGCCTGCCTTGAACCCCGTCGCCCGCGCGGTACGCATCTGACGGCAGGGCGTGCGGTCGGTGTGCGGTCGGTGTGCGGTCCGCGTGTGTGCCGGGCGTCGAGGCGCGGGCGGAGGTTCAAGGACAGGCTCGGTGCGCAACGCGGTGGCGTCCGGAGTGGGAGGGAGCGAGGCCGACTCGCGCGCATGGTTTCGGATACACGGCCTAGCGGCGGTTCACTCCGGCCCGCCTCGTAGGCTGACATTCCAGAGCCAACGAGGGGACGGGACAACAGCATGGCCCGCTACACCGAAGCGCAGACCATCGCCCGCGGCGGATTCAGCATCAAGGTGCCTGAGACCTGGTGGGAGTTCGATGTCCGCCCGGAGTCGCGCGACGCCAGCATCCGGCAGATGATCAACGACCGCATACGCGAGCGCCCCGAGCTGGAGCCGCACCGAAACACCTTCGAGGGCTTTCTGCGCAAGGCGTCCAAGGAGGCGTGGCAGTCCGGCGCCCTGTACTGCGGCTGCATGGCGGAGAGCTTCGGCGGCGAGGTGCCGATCACCGGCTCGGTCACGGTCTCCCTGGTCGGCGCCCGCACGTCGAACGGCGACGTGATGCCGACCGACCCGGCGGCGATCGTGGCCCAGCTCGGCGTACGAGAGGCCAAGCGCGAGGGCGACACCTACCGAAAGGTGACGACGGTCGAGATACCGGGTGTGGGGATGGCGGCCCGGACATTCGGCATCGAGGACATCTCGGTCCCGGGCGACGACCGCACGATTCGCGTCGTCCTGATGCAGACATTCATTCCGGTTCCGGGCCAGGAGGGCAAGGTCGCGCTGGTGGCGGGGAGCAGCCAGGTCCTGGACCTGGCGGAGTCGTTCTTCGACATCTTCGATGCGGTGACGTCTACTTTCCGCTTCGCGGAGTAGGCGGGCCCCACCACTGGCGCCCTGCGGCCCTGCCGCCTTCCCGTATCCCGCACGCAGCTAGTAACTTCGCATGTGCGTACGGGTACTTGTGAGGCGGATGCGGCGGGGGTTGCGGCATGGCGGGGAATCGTCCGGCGGATTGGCATGTCCTGGACTTGGACAAGGATCCGACGCCCGGTGATCCGGACCGGGT
>NZ_JBWLKL010000037.1:0-72057 GCF_059026065.1 Streptomyces sp. A18
AACTCCAGGCCCTGGTTGAGCTTCTCGCGGTTGGAGAGCAGATCGTCCAGGTCGCTCTTGCCGATGATCGAGCGCAGCGACGTCTGCGCCATCTGCGAGACCGCGAAGCGGTAGTCCTCCACCTGGATGACGGCCTCGGCCGCGTCGATCACCTTGAAGTAGATGACGGCGTCCACGCGCACCGTGACGTTGTCCCGGGTGATGCCGTCCTGCGCGGGGACCGGCATCGTCACGATCTGCATGTTCACCTTACGGAGCCGGTCCACGAACGGCACGATCATCGTGAACCCTGGCCCGCGCACCGATCGCTGGAGCCGCCCGAGCCGGAGCACCACGCCCCGTTCGTACTGTTTGACCACACGCGCCGCTGCCATCACATAGACCGCTCCGACAGATCCGACGGTCACTCCCGCCGCCACCAGCTCCTCGACCATGCCGGCCCCCCAGGGTCCGAATTGGGCGTGTTGGGCGTTCTCTTCGAAGGTAGCGCCGCACGGCGCACAAAGGGAGACGGGAGACAGGAGAGAGCCCCCGCCCGGAGTCCGGGCGGGGGCTCTCCAGCTGCTGGCTGCAGACTGGCCGTACGTGGATCAGTACACGCTCACGCCGTACCGGCTCAGCGCCTCGGTGACCGGCTGGAAGAAGGTCGTGCCGCCCGAGGAGCAGTTGCCGCTGCCGCCCGAGGTGAGGCCGAGCGCCTTCGACCCCGCGTAGAGCGGGCCGCCGCTGTCGCCGGGTTCGGCGCAGACCGTGGTCTTGATCATGCCGTAGACGACGTCGCCGCCGCCGTAGTTGACGGTCGCGTTCAGTCCGGTGACCCTGCCGCTGTGGGTACCGGTGGTCGAGCCGCGCCGGGTGACGTTCTGGCCCACGGTAGCGTTGCCCGAGCTGGTGATGTCCTGGCTGCCGACTGTGCCCGACTTGGTGATCGACGAGTTGGTGTACCTGACGATGCCGTAGTCGTTGGTCGGGAAGCTGGAGCCGTGCGTGGTGCCCAGCGTGGTGGTCTTCGCGGAGTTGGCCCACCAGGTGCCCGCACCGTCGGTGCAGTGACCGGCGGTGAGGAAGTAGTAGGTGCTGCCGCTGCGGACGTTGAAGCCGAGCGAGCAGCGCCAGCTGGACGCGTACGTGGCGTCGCCGCCGGAGATCAGCTTGGTGAACTTGCCGGGAGTGCGTTCGACCTTGAGGGCGCCCGCGGTGCTGCCCGCCGCCTCCTTGATCTTGGCGATCTCGGCCTTGGAGACGGTGCTGTCGGCGGTGACGACCAGACGATTCGTCGCCTTGTCGACGCTCCATGCGGTGCCTGCGACATCCGCGTCGAGCACCGCGTCGCTCGCCTTGGTGAGCTGCGCCGAGCTGAAGGTGGTGGCGTCATTGGCGTTCGCAGCGGGGACGGCGAGCGCGCCGACGGCCACAAGTCCGGTGGCCACGGCGAGCAGACGAGTACGTCTCGCTATGCCGCTGCGGGGGGTGGTGCGCTTGTTCCTCACTTGTTGTTCCTCCCGAGGGGAAGTCAGTGGGCCCTGTGGGTTGGGGCCCGTGAGGCGCAGCCAATGAGCAAGAGGCAAGCCGGATTCCGGATACGCCGTGCTCCTGACAAGCGCTGCTCGGGAGTATTCGGGCCGGGGACACCGCGCACAAGGGCGCCTTTCGGCCGTCAGTCGTATACACGGCAACGGGCCCCGGCGGCTGTCGTACCTGTCGTACGCCGCCGGGGCTCTGGTCATCGGCTCCACTCTGACGCGTCAGCGGCGGAGAAGGTTCCGCTCCCCCGCGGCGATCTCGGCGTCAAGGGTGTTGCCCGGCGGTGGGAAAGGGCAGATGAAGTGGTCGGCGAAGGCGCACGGCGGAAGCAGTGCGCGGTTGAAGTCCACTGTCGTGCGCCCCTCGGCGTCCGGCGCGGCGGGCCGCAGGAAACGGAAGCGGTAGCTGGACACGCCACTGGACGCGTCGGCGAAGACCGCCCACAGTGACCCGTCGCCCTCCACCGAGACCTGGAGCGTGTGCTCCTTTCCGGCCAGGTTGAAGGCCAGCTCACCGCCGAGGCTGAGCCCTCGCTCCACCCCGTCCGCGTTGCCGACCCGCACGGTGCGCACCCCGTCCGTGGTGCTCTCGGCGGCGTACGGCGTGAAGCGCCCCTCCGTCGCCCAGCGCGCGTCGTACTCGGTGGCTTCGATGCCCTGGAAGGCGCGGCGCGTCACGGACCCCGGATCGAAGTCGCGTACCGCCCAGAGCCCTTCGCGCCGCAGCACGACGAAGCGGCGGTCGCCGTGGCCGACGCGGGCCGCGACGACCGGACCGGGGTCGGCCGTCAGACGGGCCTCGCCGCTGAACGGTTGCCCGTCGAGGGTGAGCCCCTCGCCGGCCTCTGTGGTCAGGACGACCTCGTCGCCCGCCTCGGTCCAGCGCCCGGGGATGTCCGGAAGCGAACCATCCGGGTAGTCCGCGAGCCAATGGGTGCCGGTGAGCGAGAGCGGGCCGTAGGGCGCCGCCACCGTCTCCGTCCGCTGCTCGTGCCAGTGCTTCCAGTCGCGGGAAGCGTCCTTCGATGCGTCCGTCGTCATGCGATCAACCCTTCCATATGTGATCAACCCTTCCATACGGGCCGCTACTTACGGCTTCGGCGGGCCTTTGGGATTGATCTGCGACTCCTTCACGGCTTCGCTCGTCAGCCCCCAGCGCTTGAGGACCTTGACGTAACGGCCATCCTTGATCACGTGGTTGAGTGCGGCGGCGTACGCGCCGACGAGCCCGCTGTCCTTCTTCGTGGTGGCGGCGATCTCGCCCTGGATGCTCGGCCCGCCGCCCGACATCGTCCCGATGATCTTCGTCTGCCCCGACGACGCGACGTGGTAGGCGGCCGACGGGTTCGGGCCGAGGTAGGCGTCGATGCGCCCCGACTGGAGGGCCAGGTAGTAGTCGGAGTCCTTCTGGAAGTACTTGATGGCCACCGGCTCGCGCCCGGCCTTCTCGTTCTGCTCGCTCCAGTCGACGAGGATCTTCTCCTGGTTGGTGCCGGAGGAGACCGCGATCGTCCTGCCCGCGATCCACGGTGAACCGTCTGATCGAGGACGGAACGTACGACCGCATCCTGAAGAAGTGGGACACGCAGGGCTCAGCGATGGAGAGGTCGCAGATCTCCCCGCCGGAGATCAAGGACCAGCGCCCCGAAGGGGCGCGGGGAAGTGCGCGAGCAACCACATCGAACCCACGGACGAACAGCAGTGCCCCGGAGTATCTACAACCCGCAGTCGCAACACGAGCAGCACTCACAGCAGGAGCAGCACCCACTGTCCCCACAGTTGTTGCAGCACCCCTCGCGCTTCTTCCGGGACCAGGGCCCCTCGTACGAATCGGCACAGCACACCTTGCAGGTGCAGCAGAGCCCGATGGCGACCGCGCACCCCGCCCAGAACCCCCGCTTCCCCGGCTTCGGGGGCTGGGGCTCGAATCCTGGCCCGCCCCCGAAGCCACCGGGGCCACCGGGGCCACCGAAGCCACCAGGACCTCCGGGCGCTCCTCCTCCGTACGGATTGCCACCCCCATACGGGGGCTGTGGACCGTACGGCCCTCCCTGCCGGCCATGGTCCCCACCCTGCGGAGGCCCGAAGGAACCTCCCTGATGGGCCGTCACTTCATGACTGTGCCCGCACGACTCCGTCCCGAAGGCCCGGTCCACCGACCGGCTCAGCTCGTGCGCGAGCAGCACATGCACCAGCTTGCCGTCGGTGAACTCGGCGTCGCGCAGTGCGAGCCGGACGCCGTGCACGGCGTCATCGGCGAGCCGCCGTGCCTCGGCGAGGCCCGTACCCGTGGCGGTCAGTGGGTTCCACGCACCCGACGCGGCGTCAGCTTCCCTGTCCTCCACGGCATCCAGGAGATGCGCGAGCCTGCCGAAGAGCCGCCCGGCCTCGGCGAGCGGCTCGGCGTTGCCCGGCCTGCCCGCGATGACGGCGGTGTGCGCGAAGGCCGCGGCGGTCGCGGTCTCGGTCGGCTCGGTGACCGTGAGCAGGGAGGTGCCGGGGCCCGCCAAGCCCTCGATGCCGACCTGCCGTTCGACGGCGTCGAGCAGGACCGCCGTGTCGAAGCCCACGTCGGCGCCGGTGCGCGCGCCCGCCAGGTCCCAGCTCCGCGCCACCTTCCGGGCGGCGGCGGCCACCGGCCTGCGCGCCAGGATGCCGTCCCCGTCGACGACGTGATCGCGCACCTTCGCCGAGGCAAGGACCAGCGAGACGGCGGCGGCGAGCCGTGCCCCCTCGCCCCGCGCGACGGACGCGGTGCGCATTCCGCGCAGTGGACAGGGCCCCGCGGTGCGCCGCCGGTCGCTCGACTTGGCCGTCTGAGCCTCCGTCAGAACCGAGATGATCAGGCCGTCGTAGTTGGTCACGACGCGGGCGAACTGCCCATGGTCCCCACGCAGCGCAAGACACAGCCCGCACAAGTGCGCCATCCATTGCATCTTCAGCCCCTCGCCCAGACGATGGGTGCAAGGCCTGACGATTCCGAACACGACGACTCCCCCGTGAGTCTGGTGACGATCAACTCAGGCATCGTAACGAGGGGCCCGTTCACCCAGACGCACCGGTCGTCACCCATACGCCGTGAAGAATCATATTTCACTCACTGTCAGCAGCCGTACACAGCACGACCCTTGGGGAATCACGTGAAACACCGTGTTGACTCTGCACCAGTACCGTCACGAAAACCCCGCGCGGCGACTATCCACTTGGCGCACCATCCGCATCATGGACGAACATGGGGATAGGGACTGCAGAAAGCCCGCTGCGAGAGGAGGCGTCCATGGGATCGGTGCGCAAGGCGAGTGCCTGGCTTGGCCTCGTCGACGACAACAACAACAATGACGAGCGTTACTACGACGGCTACGACGACGACGGGGCCGAGGGGCCCGGCGACGCCTGGGTGACCGACCCGCGCGTGCGGGTGGTGGCCGAGGCCGCCGAGGAGGAAGGGCGCCGGATCGGGACCGTGACCCCGGACAGCTTCCGGGACGCGCGCGGCATCGGCGAACTGTTCCGGGACGGCGTCCCGGTCATCATCAACCTCACGTCGATGGAGCCCGGCGACGCCAAGCGCGTCGTGGACTTCGCGGCGGGCCTCACCTTCGGCCTGCGTGGTTCCATCGAGCGCGTGGCGACGAGGGTCTTCCTGCTCACCCCCGCCAACACGCACATCGTGAACGGCGAAGCCACGAGCCGTCCGTCGGACGGTTTCTTCAACCAGAGCTAGCGGGCGAGGCCGCTCACCGGAAGGCGTCGAGGCCGGTGAGCGCCTTGCCCAGTACGAGTTGGTGCATCTCGACGGTGCCCTCATAGGTGAGCACCGATTCGAGGTTCGTCGCATGCCGCATGACGGGGTACTCGAGCGAGATCCCGTTCGCGCCCAGGATCGTCCGGGAGGTGCGGCAGATCTCGATCGCTTCTCGTACGTTGTTGAGCTTGCCGAAGCTGACCTGTTCGGGGCGGAGCCTGCCCGCGTCCAGGCGTCGGCCGAGGTGGTGCGCGAGCAGGATGCCCTTGTGCAGCTCGACCGCCATGTCGGCGAGCTTGGCCTGGGTGAGCTGGAAGCCGCCGATGGGCCTGCCGAACTGCTCACGGGTCTTGGAGTACTCGACGGCTGCCTCGAAGGAGGAGCGGGCGGCGCCCATGGCTCCCCAGACGATGCCGTAGCGCGCGTGGGAGAGACAGCTCAGGGGGCCCTTGAGCCCGGTGACCTCGGGAAGCACGGCATCGGCGGGCAGCCGCACCTCGTCCATCACCAGTTCGCTGGTGACGCTCGCGCGCAGCGACCACTTGTGCTTGATCTCGGGCGCCGAGAAGCCGGGGGTCCCGGTGGGGACGACGAAGCCTCTGATCCCGTCGTCGGTGTGCGCCCAGACCACGGCGACCCCGGCCACGGACCCATTGGTGATCCACATCTTGCGCCCGGTGAGCACCCAGTCGGTGCCGTCCTTCTTCGCGAACGTGCGCATGGACGCCGGGTCCGAGCCGTGGTCGGGCTCGGTCAGGCCGAAGCAGCCGATGATCTCGCCCGCGGCCATGCCGGGCAGCCAGCGCTGCTTCTGCTCATCGGAGCCGAAGCGGTGGATGGCGTACATGGCCAGGGAGCCCTGCACGGAGACGAGCGAGCGGATGCCGGAGTCGGCGGCCTCAAGCTCCAGGCAGGCGAGGCCGTACTGGACGGAGCTCGCGCCCGCGCAGCCGTAGCCCTTCAGGGACATGCCGAGCGCGCCGATCGAGCCGAGTTCGCGGGCCAGCTCGCGGATGCCGGGCAGCTCGCCCTTCTCGTACCAGTCGGCGATGTGCGGCAGGACGCGGTCGGCGGCCCAGGCGCGGACGGTCCCGCGGATCGCGAGGTCCTCCGGCTCCAGGAGGTCGTCGATGCCGAGGGGGTCGGCGGGGTCGAAGGGCGGCAGGGGAGTGCGGGCGCTTGCGGACATGCGGGCCTCCGGCGACACGAAAACTAGCAGTGGTAGTTAGCTACGGCTCGCGTTGACGTTACGACGCGGCGTGCCGCACGTCCATAAGGGCGGTGGGTGGGGGAAATCCCCGGCCGAAGGCCGGGATCACCTCAGCGGACGGACTCCACAGGGACCCCCGCCTCCCCCCGGGGGGCCGGCACCCCCTGCTCAGGCCGCGCCGCAGGCGCCCCGCACTCCATGGTCCGCGGCAGCTTCAGCGCCATCAGCGCGCCGAGCAGCAGCAGCCCCGCGCTGACCAGCAAGGTCACATGCAGGCCGTGCACGAAGGACTCCCGCGCCGCGCTGCGCAACGCCTCGCCCGCCCCGCCACCGAGCCCCGAAGCGACTTCGTACGCCTCGCCCAGCGAGTGACTCGCGGCGGCGGTCTCCTTGGCGGGAACGCCCTGGACGGACGAGAGGCCCGGCGCGTACGCCGCGTTCATGACGCTGCCGAGCAGCGCGATGCCGATGCCTGCGCCCAGCTGGTACGAGGTCTCGCCGATCGCGGCGGCGCCGCCCGCCTGCGACTGGGGCGCCTCGCTGAGCATCGACTCGTACGACCCGAAGAGCGTGGTCTGCAGACCGAGGCCAAGCAGCACGAAGCTGGTGAGCAGGAGCGGGTCGTTGGCCTGGTCGCCCATCCCGGTGAGCACCAGCACGGCGACCGCGGTCAGGGTGAAGCCGGAGGCGACCATCGTGCGCGGTCCGAAGCGGTGCAGGAGCTTCGATCCGGCGAGGCCCGCCGCCATCGCGGCGACGGTGAGCGGCACGAGCCGCAGGCCCGTCTCCAGCGGGGAGAGGCCGAGCACCAGCTGCAGATACTGCGCGGCGACCAGTTCGAGGCCGACCAGGGCGAGCATCGCGAGCACGATGCAGCCCAGGGAGGTGCTGAACGCGGGCCGCGTGAACATCGAGAGGTCTATGAGCGGATGCTTGCGCCGCCGCTGCCTGCGGACGAAGCCGACGAGGAGGGCCGCGCCGACGAAGAACGAGAGGAGGGTCGTCATGCCGAACGGTGACTCTCCGCCACCTGCCCGTTTCACCGCGAACACGAGCCCGAAGAGACCGCCCGCGGCCATCAGCGCGCCGACCACGTCCCACGGCCCGTCGCGTTCGCCCGTCGACTCGGGCAGCAGCCAGCGGCCGATGGGCAGGCTGACCAGCATCAACGGGATGTTTATCAGGAAGACCGAGCCCCACCAGAAGTGCTCGAGGAGGAAACCGCCGAGCAGCGGCCCGCCCGCGGCGCCGATTCCGGCCACCGCGCTCCACACACCGATCGCGACGGCGCGCTCACGCCGGTCGGGGAAGACCTGGCGGAGGATCGAGAGGGTGGCGGGCATGATCATCGCGCCGCCGACGCCGAGCAGGGCGCGGGCCGCGATCAGGACCTGGGCGTTGTCGGCCATGGCGGCCACGGCCGATGCCACGCCGAAGAGGGCGTAGCCGAGCAGCAGCACCCGTCTGCGGCCCACCCGGTCACCAAGGGTGCCGAAGAGGATGAGCAGCGAGGCGCAGACCAATGGATAGACGTCCACGATCCACAGCAGCTCGATGCCGCCGGGCCTGAGGTCCTCCGTGACAGCGGGCACCGCCACGTGCAGGACGGTGGCGTCGACGGCGACGAGCAACAGGCTTACGCAGAGAACGACGAGCACCAGCCAGCGGTTGGCGCCACCCTGCGACCCGGGTACCCGACGGCCGGAAGGAGCGGTGGCCGTGGTTGAACCCGACATGTGCGATACCTCCCAGTGGTCCCTCGCATCAGCGGCCCCGCGGGACGTGATCTCCCAGCTGGCGGCGGCGAAAGGCGGGTGAGCCGTCAGAGTACGCGAGTTCACGGCTGTGGCGCGTGGCGGACCTCTCATGGTTGCGCGGAGACGGTGTGGCGTACGCCACGCCGCCCGCGCCCGGACCACACATGGACCACGCCCCCGGCCGGACGGCCGGTTCCCGGCTGCGCCGATAATCGAGCCCGTGACCGACCTGGACCAACGCCTGCCCACGCCGTCGTACGGCAACCGTGCGAGCGCCGCGCTGCGCCGCGCCGCACCCGCGCTCCTCGCCTACGCGGGGGTGCGCGCCCTGGGGGTGGCGGTGCTCGCGGTGTGGAGCGCGGCGGCGGGCAAGAGCCCGCACACGCTGCTCACCGCCCGCTGGGACTCGCTCTGGTACACCCGCGTCGCCGAGTTCGGCTATGGCTGGGAGGTGCGCCTCCCGGACGGCGGCGTCCACTCGAACCTCGCGTTCTTCCCGCTGCTGCCCTGGCTGGAGCGGCTCGTCTCGGCGATCAGCCCCTTGTCGTACGCTGATGCCGGTCTGGTGGTGAGCTGGCTCGCCTCGCTCTGCGCCGCCGCGGGGATCTTCGCGATCGCCGATCACCTCTACGGGCGTCGGGCGGGGGTGTGCGCGGTCGCCCTGTGGGCGGTCCTGCCCGTGGGGATCGTGCAGTCGATGGCGTACAGCGAGTCCCTCTTCACGGCCCTCGCGGCCTGGTCGCTGTACGCGGTGCTCACCGGCCGCTGGGTGTGGGCCGGCGCACTCGCCTCCTGCGCGGGCCTGACCCGCCCCGTGGGCGCCGCGGTCGTCGCGGCACTCTGGGTAGCGGCGGCCGTCCACATCCGCCGGGAGCGCAAGGCCGACTTGCGCGTGATCCTCGGGGTGGTCCTCGCCCCGCTCGGCGCCGCCGGTTACGTCCTGTGGGTCGGCCACCGCACGGGGGACGGCATCCTCGGCTATCTCGACGTCCAGGCGGGCTGGGGCAACGGCTTCGACTTCGGCTACGCCTTCGCCCGCTTCATCGGCGACAAGTTCACCGCCCTCCCCGCGGCTCTCGCGGGCATCGGCCTGATCGTCGGGGTCGCACTGGTGGTCTGGCTGTACGTCATCGGTGTACGGAAGAAGCAGCCGCTGCCGCTGCTCGTCTACAGCGGGATCGTCGTGGCGCTCGCCCTGTGCGCCGCGGGCTATTTCGGCTCGAAGCCGCGCCTCCTGCTGCCCGCCTTCCCGCTGCTCCTGCCCATCGCCACGGCGCTCGCCAGGCTGCGTACGCCCAGGTCGGCGCTGGTGCTCGGGGGTGTGGCGACGGCGAGCGCGGTGTACGGGGCGTTCTGGCTGAACGGCTCGGGTCCGCCATGATCATTTCTGGCCCTCCGGTGAGCGCCGGGGAAATTCCGCACCAGGCTCCGGTGAACGAATTCATAAGCGCCATAAAACGGTCTCACTAATGATCAACGAATTAAGTAAGGGTCTTGTCGCGGAAAAGGGAGGCCGCAGGAATAAACCCTCGTCTGAGATCAATGCCACATCACATCGTCATCACAAAGCCACTGATTCGGCCTAGTCACGCACTCACTCGCTGTAACGTCGATTGTGTGCGTACCGAACGAAACCTCACCCGTCTGGACCGGGTCTTCGCCCGGCTAGACCGTGAGCCGGAACGACCGGCCGGCCTCGATGTGCCGAGGATGAGCAGGCACCGGATCGTGCTCTTCAGCGCGACCCTCGCCTTCTACCTCGCCATCGTGGTCGCCGTGCTCGCCACTTCGTGGCTGGTGCGGTTCGACTGGCAGGTCATGTTCTTCCGGCCCTACCAGCAGTGGCCCGAGATCCACGCCTTCCTCGACTACTGGGTGGTCCTCGGCCAGCGCGGCCCGACCGCGGTGATGGTCGCGGCCTGGCTGGGCTGGCGCTCCTGGCGTCAGCACACCATCCGCCCGCTCCTGACGTTCGGCGCCGCCCTGCTGCTCCTGAACGTCACGGTCGGCGCCGCCAAGATCGGCATGGGCCGCCTCGGCCCGCACTACGCCACCACCATCGGCGCCAACGAGATGTGGCTCGGCGGCGATATATTCCCCTCGGGCCACACCGCCAATGCCGTGGTGACCTGGGGAATCCTGGCCTACATGGCCTCCACCCCGCGCACCCGCCGCTACCTCTCGGCGCTCTCCGCCGTGGTGTCCCTCAGCGTCGGCCTGACCACCGTGTACCTCGGCACGCACTGGCTGAGCGACGTCTTCCTCGGCTGGGCCGCGGGTCTGCTCGTCCTGCTCGCGCTGCCCTGGGTGGAGCCGCTGCTCACGCGGGTCGAGGGCTGGATCTTCAGCGTGCGGGACCTCTGGCGCGACCGCCGCGCGGGCGCAGGCCTCCCGGCCCCGGCTCCGGTCCCCGCGATGGTTCCGCGACCCACCGCCGCCCCGGTCGACGAAGCCCCGGTCCGCGAGCCGGTCGGCGCCCCGCGCTCCGCCCGCCCCGCGGCCCACCTCGCGCCGGGCCCGCACACACCGCGCTCCGAGCGCAGCCCGGTCACCCCGGCGGGCAGCCGCCGCCCGCCGCACTCCGAGCGGGCCTCACGCGCCGCCACGTCGCCCCGCCCGGTGGCGGGCGGCTGACCCCACAGCAGCGGGGGTCGGTACGCACAACCCATCCCCCGCATCGCGAAGGCCCCGGTTCCGTCCAGGAACCGGGGCCTTTCGCCTTGCCCGGCCGTGCGCCGCGCCGTCGTGCGCCGCGCCGCCTCGTCGTACGTCGCCGAGGCGCCGTCAGCCCTTCCAGCAGCGGATGACGACGCCTTCCTTGACCTCGAAGTTGAGCCGCCCCGCGAGGTACTCCATGGTGATGATCGCGCCCGGCGGCAGCGACCTGACAGTGGACCAGCCGCGCTCGCGGGCCTGCTGCTCGGCGCCGTCGGCCGTGAGGCCCACGTAGGCGTCGATGCTGGACTGGGGTTCCTGGGGTTCTGCGGGAGGGGTCGGAATAGGTGCCATGGCCGCCACGTTAGGCGGCGCGGCCCGACCGGGGAAGGCCGTAGCCGGACACCATGCGTCACCGGTCCCTCTCCGGTCACGCTTTCGTCACAGCATCACGACGTGCGTTTCGCCTTAACTCCGTCACACGTACGGGCGGTTCCGCAGTTGTTCCGAAGTGATTCCCGGATTTCCCGCGGGCTTCCCCGTGGCGCCCGGAAACGACCGGAATAGTCGGGGCAAAAAGTCCGGCGAGTTGCCTTTACATACCCTCCGCTTTTTCGAATCCTGGTCACTCGACGGGATGTGACGAGGCATAGGGAATTCGCGGTTCCGGCACAGTCGGCGGCTTCGCCCCCTGTCGGAGTCGGGTCCCACGCGAGCATCATGTCCCCGGCTGAGAGTCCGGGAGCAACTCCCCGGGCACCACGGCAGGCAGGCCCAGGGCGCGACGGCGAAGGGGCGAGCGATGGGGACCGAGACCGCAACCGAGGCGGCACCACCGATCCGGCAGAAGACTCCGGGCCGGGTCCTCGTGGACTGGCTGACCACCACCGACCACAAGAAGATCGGCCACCTCTACCTGATCACGTCCTTCGCGTTCTTCCTCGTCGCGGGCCTGATGGCCCTGATGATGCGGGCCGAACTCGCCCGACCCGGGCTGCAGCTGATGTCGAACAACGAGTTCAACCAGCTGTTCACCATGCACGGCACGATCATGCTGCTGCTCTTCGCGACGCCGACCTTCGCGGGCTTCGCCAACGAGATCATGCCGCTGCAGATCGGCGCGCCCGACGTCGCCTTCCCGCGGCTCAACATGCTGTCGTACTGGTTGTTCCTCTTCGGCGGCCTGATGGTGCTCGGCTCGTTCCTGGTCCCCGGCGGCCCGGCCAACTTCGGCTGGTTCGCCTATGCGCCGCTCAACAGCCTGGAACGCTCGCCCGGCATCGGCGCCGACCTGTGGATCATGGGGCTCGCGCTCTCCGGGTTCGGCACGATCCTCGGCTCGGTGAACTTCCTGACCACCATCATCGGGATGCGGGCCCCGGGCATGACGATGTTCCGGATGCCCGTCTTCACCTGGAACGTCCTGTTCACTTCGATCCTGGTCCTGATGGCGTTCCCCGTGCTCGCCGCCGCGCTGCTCGTCCTGGAGGCGGACCGGCGCTTCGGCTCCATGGTGTTCGCCCCGGAGAACGGAGGCGCGCTGCTGTGGCAGCACCTCTTCTGGTTCTTCGGGCATCCGGAGGTCTACATCATCGCGCTGCCGTTCTTCGGGATCATCTCCGAGATCATCCCGGTGTTCAGCAGGAAGCCGATCTTCGGCTATCTGCCCCTGATCGGCGCGACGATGGCCATCACCGGACTCTCGGTCGTCGTGTGGGCGCACCACATGTTCGCGACGGGCGCGGTGCTCCTGCCCTTCTTCTCCTTGATGTCCTTCCTCATCGCGGTCCCCACGGGAGTGAAGTTCTTCAACTGGACGGGGACGATGCTCAAGGGGTCGCTGTCGTTCGAGACACCGATGCTGTGGGCGATCGGCTTCCTGGTGAGCTTCCTCTTCGGCGGGCTCACCGGCGTCATCCTGGCCTCGCCACCACTGGACTTCCACGTCACCGACTCGTACTTCGTCGTCGCGCACTTCCACTACGTCGTGTTCGGCACCGTCGTCTTCGCGACCTTCGGCGGTTTCTACTTCTGGTGGCCGAAGCTCACGGGCAAACTGCTCGACGAGCGGCTCGGAAAGATCCACTTCTGGACGCTCTTCGTGGGCTTCCACGTGACGTTCCTGGTCCAGCACTGGCTCGGCGCGGAGGGCATGCCGCGGCGTTACGCCGACTATCTGGCGGCGGACGGCTTCACGGCGCTCAACACCATCTCGTCCATCGGGGCGTTCCTGCTCGGCCTCTCCACGCTGCCGTTCCTCTACAACATCTGGAAGACCGCCAAGTACGGCGAGAAGGTCGACGTCGACGACCCCTGGGGCTTCGGCCGCTCCCTGGAGTGGGCCACCGCCTGCCCCGCTCCGCGCCACAACTTCGTCACGCTGCCCCGGATCCGCTCCGAGTCCCCGGCGTTCGACCTGCACCATCCGGAGTTCGCGGCGTTCCATCCGCCCCAGGCGCAGTACCCGGATCCGCAGACCGAACACCCCGGTCCAGGGCCCGGCTCAGGAGGTCCCGCGCCGAGCTGAGCCGTTCGGTGAAGTCCGCCGGCTCGACGACCTCGAACTCGAAGCCCATCAGCAGCACATGGATCACCATGACGTCCAGGCTCATGGCGCCCGTGCGCAGCAGACAGCTGCGCTCGGACTCGGCCTCCAGCGTGCCGTCCGACGGGGTGATCCGCTGGGCCGCCTCCTCCAGGGGCACCAGAAGCCGGAACACCGCCTGGGCGGCGTACGCACGGGTGGAGACGCCCCTGGAGACGTACGCGGCGAGGTCATCGGCGGGCGGGGTGCGCGGGGCGAAGCGCGGTCCGTGTGGCGGCCTCGGGGTGATGCGGTCCGCGCGGAACGTGCGCCAGGCATCGCGGTCGACATCCCAGGCGACCAGGTACCAGCGGCGCTCGGTGCAGACGATGCGGTGCGGTTCGACGGTGCGGCGGGTCGAACTGCCGCCGTGGTCGAGGTAGTCGAAGCGCAGGCGCTCGGAGTCCCGGCAGGCGTGGGCGAGTTCGGTCAGGACCGAGGGGTCGACGGTCTGCGGCTGGGGGCTCCGGAGCATCGGCACGGTGAACGCCGTCAGGGCGCCGACCCTGCGCCGCAGTCTGCTCGGCAGGACCTGCTCCAGCTTGCCCAGGGCGCGTACGGAGGTCTCGCCGATGCCCTCGATGCCCTGCCCGGCGGCGGTGCGAAGGCCGACGGCCACGGCGACCGCCTCGTCGTCGTCCAGGAGAAGCGGTGGCAACTCGGCGCCCGCGCCCAGCTGGTAGCCGCCGCCCGTGCCGGGGCTCGCGTTGACGGGGTAGCCGAGTTCGCGCAGCCGGTCCACGTCACGCCGCACGGTGCGCGGGGTGACGCCGAGCCGGTCGGCCAGGTCCGCGCCCGACCAGTCGCGGTGGGCCTGCAGGAGCGAGAGCAGGCGGAGCAGTCGTGCCGAGGTCTCCAACATGGGGCCGATTGTGCCCGGCGTCGCGGACAGCCACGGTCCTCGACGGCATCCGGTCCTCGGTGGAATCCGGCCCGCGCCGGGATCCGGTCCGCGGTGCCGTCAGTCCTCGGCCTCGTCCGCCGCGCGGATCCGCACCGAGAGGTCGTTGTCGTACGTGTAGTAGGGCCCCGCGTCGAGCGGCCCGTGCGCGGCGGTCTCGATCCGCACCGCCGGGTAGGTGAAGATCGGCTTCTTGTCCGGCACGTCGTCCAGGATCCGGGCGAGGCGGATGCGCGGGCCATCCTTGCCCGCGGGGCGCAGCCACAGGTCCCAGGGTCCCGGGCCGCTGTCGGCGAGCGCGTCGCAGTGCAGGTCGAAGCTGAACTCCGCGCCGTCCACGGTCAGTTCGGAGCGCTCGATCCGGTCCGGGTCCGCACGGCGGGACGCCTCGGCGTAGGCGGCGCCGGTCAGCGCGGTGCCGAACACGCGGCCCTGCGCGGTCACCGCGGTGCCTGCGATCCGCAGCTCGCCGATCTCCGCGTGCGGGGCGCGCAGCCAGCTGCGTACGGAGAGGTTGCCCTGCTTGGTCGCGTACGGAATGCGGACGGCGATGTGGCCGCGGGCGCCGCTGGGGGCGCGGTCGACCAGCGAGCGCAGGTCGTTGACGCCGGGTGCGAGGCGGCGCGGGGTGCCGCCGCCGACCTCCGCGTAGGCGTTCCAGCGCCCCTCGGCCAGCTCGACGCTGCTGGGCAGCGCCGCCCGCAGCCTGCCGTCGGATGCCGGGGACAGCGGCAGGCGTACGTCCTCGTCGGCGGACGCGGCATCGCGGCGGCGCAGCAGAAGGTAGGCCGCGCCCTTGCCGCCGGGGTCGGTGACGTCGAAGGTGAGACCGCCGGCGGAGTCGGCTATGCAGTCGGCGCGAGGGGCCGCGGCGACGTCCTGATCGACACCGGTGTCGCCGGGGGATGAGGCGTCCGAGGTGGCCAAGGCCGTCATGCGGTGGATCCCTTCGTCTGTATGCCGCTGGTCGGTACCCCGTGTCCCATGTCCCGTACCGCGTACACGCCGCCGAGCAGGGCACCGCGCGTACGGTGAAGTGAGCCGCGCACCCGGCCGCCGAAGGAGCTGCCGCGGGTGAGCATCCCGGTGAACATCGCGTCGTAGCGCTCGGCGATGCGGACCGGGTCGAAGCGTTCGGAATCCTGGAGGGCGGCGCCCGCCATCCGCCGGCGCAGTGTGTCGTTGTTGATGAGTTCGAGCAGTCCGCCCGCTATCGCGTCGGGGTTGCCGACCTCGACGAGGCGCCCGTCCACGCCGTTCTCGATGATCTCGCCGGGTCCGTGCGGGCAGTCGGTGGCGACGACGGGCAGGCCGCAGCGCATCGCCTCGACGATCGTCATGCCGAAGGACTCCAGGCTGGAGGTGACGGCCGCGATGGAACCCTTGGCCCACTCGGGCTCGATGGGGTGCGCGGGCCCCATCAGGAAGACGTGGTTGTAGAGGCCGAGTTCATCGATCAGGGCACGCAGCTTGTCCTTCTGCTTGCCGCCGCCGTAGATCCGAAGGCGCCAGTCGGGACGCTCGGCGCGCACCTGGTCGAAGGCCCGTATCAGCAGGTCGTACCGCTTGACGGGGGCGAGCCGTCCCGCGGCGACGACCCACTTCTGGGAGCCGTCGGCGGGCTCGATGCCGGGCGCGGGCACGGGGTTGGGCACGGCCTGGACGTGGACTCCGGGCAGTCGCATCGTGCGGCGGTAGGCGCGGGCGTCGGCCTCGGTCGTCGTGGTCAGGACGTCGAGGCGCGGGTAGACGCTGCGCAGCTGACGGCGCAGTTCCTTGGAGTGGCTGTCCAGCGTGAGGTGTTCCTGGCCGACCCGCAGCGGGCCACGCGCGGTCTCGCGGGCCAGGTGCACGTTCAGACCCGGCCGCGTACCGACGACGACATCGGCGTCGACCGAGGAGAGATGCCGGGCGATGCGCTGGTCGGTGAGGGCGCTGTACTGGTCGTAGCGGCCCTCCGCGCTGGGGAACGTGCGGGCGGGCCGCAGGGCGTCGGGGTTCTCCCCCTCGTAGCCGGGGCTTTCCTTGCGCATGTCGACGAGGTGACTGACCCTGACGCGGGAGCCGGGCGAGAACACGGGGTGGTCGCGGTGCCGGAAGACGGAGACGATCTCGACGTCGTGTTGCTCGGCGAGTGTGTTCGCCAAGTTGTACGTCGTCCGGATCGTCCCGCCGATTCCGTACGCGTTGTGAATCAGGAAAGAGATGTGCATGCGTCCCCGTATCCCACGCTTCCCCGCGGACAGTCCTTCTCGTCCGCCTACCGCAGGGTTAGACGGGGGTTGCGGGCAGAAGGTTGGGGTTCATCATCATTTTGTTTTTGAACAGTT
The DNA here is from genome assembly GCF_059026065.1 of Streptomyces sp. A18. NCBI lineage: Bacteria > Bacillati > Actinomycetota > Actinomycetes > Kitasatosporales > Streptomycetaceae > Streptomyces > Streptomyces sp. A18. The sequence continues at coordinate 16,706 of NZ_JBWLKL010000037.1, forward strand.
GTGCCATTGGGACCCGGATCCGGGAACTCTCCTGCTAGGTACACGCATCATGGCTGGTAGGAGAGCTGCGGCACGTCGAAGCAGTTGTCGTTCATGTCTCCCTGTGTGACCCAGCCCTCACTGTCCTTCCAGCGGGCCACCGACACACAGGTCCTGCGGTGCTCGGGCGGATCGGCCCGCTCCTCGTACGTCACCGGCAGCAGCAGCCCCCGCGCGGTGTACGGCTCGTCCCGGTCCATGAAGCGGTCGACACACGCGCGTGTGACGTCCCCCCGGCACGACGTCGCCGCGTCCGTGAACCACATGGCGGCCGCCCAGCCCTCCAGCTGCCACTGGGAGAGCTCCTTCCCCTTCATCGCGTCGCGGAACGCGCGCACGGCCGGCTGGTCCGTGTCCTCGTAGTTGCGGCTCGCGCCGGTGGCCCACAGCGTGTTGCGGCAGTTCGGTGCGTCCTTGTAGTCGTCGGCCACGGAGGAGGTCCAGTTCTGGACGTTGGTGACCTTGGCGGTGACCCGCACGCCCACGTCGTCCATCGCCTCGCACAACTGGGCGTTGCCGTGGGTGTCCATGGCGTCGAAGACGAGGTCGGCGCCCTGCTCCTTCAGGTCGGCCGCCGCCGCGCGGAAGTTGGGCAGCGCGAAGTCGACCTGCTCGGTGACCACCTTGTAGCCCTCGGCCTTCAGGCCTCGGGTGACGAGACGGGCGTACGCGGCGGACGCGGCCTGGTTGTACGAGACGACGGCGGCCGTGCGTGCTCCCTGCTCCCGCTTGAAGTAGCGGTAGACCTCGGTCCCGCCGATCAGCTGGCCGCCCCAGCCCGGCTTCCCGTCCCGCGGGGCGAGGCTTCCGTAGATCCCGTAGAGATGCGGATAGGTGTCGTACGCGGAGCCGATCGGCTGTCCCCCGACGTCGGGCACCCGCGCCCGGGAGACGCGGGAGGCCCCGGCGTAGTCCAGCGAACTGGTCGCGACGAGCGCGACGACGCGGTCCTCGTCGACCAGCTTGTGCACGCAGTCGTTGTTGCCGACGCCGCTGCCGCCGTCGTCACACGTCCGCACCTCGACCTTGCGCCCGTCGATCCCGCCCCGGGCGTTCAGCCGCTCGAAGTACGCCTTGGCCCCGTCCCGCGGCCCGGTGAACGCGGAGCCGCCGACCGGGCTCGTCGCGCTGGTGATGATGCCGACCCGGATCGGCGCCCCCGCGGGGGCGGGCGCCGTGCTCCTGGCCTCGAAGTCGCTCTCGGGGAGCCGGCTGCCGCACCCGGCCACGGCCACGAGCAGCGCGGCACCCCCTAGGACCTCAGCAGCCCGGACCGGGCGACTCATTGCCGCTCAGCTTCACCAGTGCGCAGAGAGTCTTGACGGAGACCTTCCAGGTGTCGTCCTGGTTGACGGAGGTGCCCGAGGCGTCGGGCAGCGCGGTGGCGCCCTTCAGGCTCAGTGCGTACGTCACGTCCGCCTCGGTCGCCGAAGTGAACTCCACCTTGTTGACGTCGGCGCTCACCTGCTTGCCGCGCTCGTCACCGCTGAAGCCCTCCAGGACGGCGCGCATCTTCGACCCGTTCTCCAGGAGGGCCTCCTTGTCCTTCAGGGAGACGGCGGGATCGAAGAACTTCTCGAAGTTCTCCTTGACCTCTTTCTCGGCCGCCGCGGGATCCGCGGGCGCGCTCGCGTCATCCGAAGGAGGGGCCTGTCGGGTCGGCTTCTCGGCGGACGGCTTGGGCGGATCGCTGTCGCCGCCCCCGCCACTGTCGTCACCGCATGCCACGGCGGCCGGAGCGACGAGCAGGACCGCGGCAGCCGCCATCGCCGCGCTCCGCACCCTTCCCCGCTTGAGATCGCTCCCCCGCCTGGGGCTGGTCCAGAGAACCATCTGGCTCACCACCGGGTGTCGGTCCGGGCCATGAGGGCCCGGTGCTTTCAGGGTCAGCTTGCAGAAGGCATAGTGCAAGCCATCGGCTGACATGGACAGCCCACCGACGCTACGAACGTGTCCCAGGGGGCGCAGATGCGGGCGGCTCAACCGGATCAGACAGCTCGTACGGCCCGGCTCCGTGCCGTGCGCCCCGTCCTCTGGGTGGCCTTCGCCGCCCTCGCCGCCGGTGCGGTGCTCTGCGTGGTCGGCTGGTACGGCATCTCGGGCGAGCGCTTCGCCGAGCGGCAGCTCCCCTATCTGGCGTCGTGCACGGTGCCGGGTGCGGCGCTGATCATCGCCGGAGCGGTGCTCTTCACCCACGGCAGGAGCACCCTGGCCACGGCCCGCGTGGAGGAGCTGTACGAGCTCCTGGTGACGGCGGGCTCGACTCCGGCCACGGCGGAGCGGCCGGCCCCGGTGGCGACCAGCGGCGAATCCCTGATGATCCCCGGCGGCACCCTCTGGCACCGGTCGGACTGCCCCCTGGTGGCGGGGAAACCGGAGGCGGTCCCAGCGGACGCCCACATCCTCACCACGGGCGACCTGAGCCCCTGCCCCATCTGCGAACCGGAACCCGCCACCACGCAGCCCCCGGAGCGATGACCCGGTGGACTCCCTGAGCTACGACCTGACGCTGGCCGGGCTCGCGGTCGGCAGCGCGGCGGCACTCACCGGCATCGGCCTGATCGTCACGTACCGCGCGACCGGTGTCCTCAACTTCGCGCACGGCGCGATCGCCATGGTCTGCGCGTATGTCCTGCGCCAGCTGACAGTGGAGTGGAACTGGCCGCTTCCCCTGGCCACGGCGGTCACGCTCCTCCTCATCGCCCCGGCGATCGGCCTGCTCCTGGAGAAGGCGGTCTTCCGCCCCCTGTCGGTCCTCGGCAGCGACCCGGCCCAGACCCTGGTGGCATCGATCGGCGTCTTCATCCTCCTGGTCGGAGGAGCCGCACTGATCTGGGGCCCAGGAGCCAAGGCGGACGTACCCACCCTCATCTCGACGGACCCCTGGGCCCCCTTGGCCGTGACGATCGCCCTCGCCACGACCGTCTGGGCGGTCACCCGCTGGACCCGCTTCGGCAGCGAACTGCGGGCGGTGGTCGACAACCGCCCCCTCGCCGTCCTCAGCGGTATCGACGCGGACCGGGTGGCGTCGGCGGGCTGGGCGTTCGGCGCGTTCACGGCGGGCCTCACCGGGGCTCTGCTGGCCCCCTTCGTACGCCTCGACCCGTACGGCATGCCGCTCCTGGTCATGGAGGTGGTGGCGGTAGCGGTGGCGGCCCGCATGCGCAGCCTGTCCATCGCGGTCGTGGTGGCCCTGGGCATCGGCGTGGCCCAGAGCCAACTGACCCGCCTGCACCCGTCCGGCTGGGCGGAACCCCTGCTCCAGGCCCTGGGAGCAAACCTCTTCGTCGTGGCCCTCCTCATCGCGGCCCTCGTACTCCCGGGCATCGGCTCGCAGAACACGCTCCCGCGCACGGCGGCGGCACGGGTCCCGACGCCTCCGGGGGCGTGGATAGTGGCGGCGGTCCTCTTCCTCATCCCGCTGGGCTTCGCGGGCTCGGACCTGACGACGTCCGTCCAGGTACCGGCCCTGGCGGTGATCCTCCTCTCCCTGGTGATCGTCACCGGGCGAGGGGGCCAGATCTCCCTGGGCCAGGCGGCGTACGCGGGCCTGGGCGCGCTCTTCACGGCGCTCCTGACCGCGGGCCGCTTCCCCGGCCTGCCCGAGCTCCCCCACCTCCCCGCCCTGGCCGTGGCCGTCCTCCTGGTGGCCCCTCTCGGCCTGCTCACCGGCTGGCCCGCGATCAGCCGCCGGGGGCTCGCGCTGGCGCTCGCGACGTTCGCGGTCGGTGTCGGCGTCAGCCGCTTCGTCTTCGCCCAGCCGTACGCGACGTCGGGCCTCACCCTGGGCCGCCCGGCTGGCTTCGACAGCGACCGCGCCTACTACGTCCTCGAACTGGCCCTGCTGGCCGCGGCGTTGCTCTTCGCGATCAGCATGCGCCGGGGCCGCATCGGGCGCGCGCTGGCCGCGATGCGGGACCACGAGGCGGGGGCGAGCGCGGCGGGCGTACCCGTCCGCACCCTGAAGCTCACGGCCTTCGTGGCCGGCGCGGCGCTGGCCGCCCTGGGGGGCGGGATGCTGGGCATGGGCCTACGGGCCTTCGACCCTGCGGCGTACGACCCCGTGCGAGGGCTGCTCTGGTTCGCGGCGGTGGTGGTCCTCGGGGCGGACAGCCTCCTGGGCGCGGTCGTTGCGGCGGCGCTGTTGGTGGGCCTGGACGCGGGGACGCGAGGCGGTGTGGCGGCGGCCTTGATCGGCGTCCTCGCGGTCCTGGTGGGCCGCGTGCCGGCATGCGCCGGGCTTCAGCGGCGCCTTTCCCTTACCCCCCTGGGCCAGCGAGCCCGCAGCGTCCTCACCCTGGCTCCCCACCCACCCACCGGATCACCGCCCCGCAGCGAGCGGGTGGGCTTCGCTCGATCGCGCGACTGGCGGGTGGGCCCGATCCGATGGCCCGGCAGCGGGCGGGCGGGGCTCACCCAATCGAACCGTGGCCGGCGCGCAGGGCTCGCCCGCTTGCGCCGCTGGCTGGAGGGCGGCAGCCCTGCCCGAATGCCCCGCGCCGAAGGGTCGGGCAGTGGCACCGGGCCGCAGACGCCGATCCGGCCCGAGGGGACGGTTCGGTACGTCCGCCCGGAGCACGGTTCGCGGCGCTCCGGTGCCGAAGTAGTTACGCGGCCACCGGACGACAGCGAGGACGGACATACCGAGGCGGCCCCGCCCCCAGAGCGGCCCCGAGGCGAGGACCGGCACCCACAGCAACCTCCAGGAGAGGACCCGCACCCACTGCAACCCCCAAGCAAGAACCCGCATCCACAGCAACCCCCAGAGCCACCCCGCCCCGAACCCCCGCACCCCCTGACGGCCCACCACATCACCGCCACCTACGACGGCTTCACCGCCCTCGACGACGTCACCCTCTCCGTACCCCCGGGCCACATCACCGCCGTAGTAGGCCCCAACGGCGCAGGCAAGAGCACTCTCTTCCACTGCCTCGCCGGCACCCTCCGCCCCGACACGGGCAGCATCACCTTCGACGGCAAGGACATCACCCGCACCCCGGCCCACGCCCGCACCCGCCTGGGCCTGGCCCGCACGTTCCAACAGCTGGCCGTCTTCCCCTCACTCACCATCACAGAGAACGTCCAGGTAGGCGCGGACCAGACCAACCCCAGGAACGCCCAAGCCGGCACCCAGGCCCTCCGCCTCCTCTCCCTCGACGACCCCAACACCCGCCACCACCCCGCCGCGGACCTCCCCACCGGCACCCTCAGACGCGTGGAACTGGCCCGAGCCCTCGCAGGCCACCCCCGCACCCTCCTCCTGGACGAACCGGCAGCCGGCCTGGACACCGCCGAAGTGGCCGCACTGGCCCGCGTCCTGCGGGCCCTCGCCGCCGACGGCATGGCGCTCCTCGTGGTCGAGCACGACATGGACCTGGTGGCGGACCTCGCCGACACCGTGCACGTCATGGCGGCAGGACGCATCGTCACATCAGGTCCCCCGGCCGAAGTCCTCCGCGAGGCGACCCCATGAGAACCGGTATCGAACTCCACCGGGCCCGCGTCCGCTACGGCCCACTGGAAGCCCTGCACGGAGTGACCCTCGCCGCTCCCGCCCCCGGCCTCACCGTCCTCCTGGGCCGCAACGGCTCGGGCCGCACCACGACCCTGCGCGCCCTGGCCGGCACGGCCCCCCTCACCACAGGCACCGTCACCTGGGACGGAACAGACGTCACCCGCCTCACCGCACACGAACGCGCGAGACGGGGCCTGTGCTTCGTACCGGACGGACAAGCGGTGTTCGCCCACCTCACGGTCGCAGAGAACCTGGCCCTGTCCACCCCCACACGAACCCACACCCCCACCCCCACCTTCGACACCTACCCCGAACTACGCCCCCTCCTCCCCCGCCGAGCAGGCACCCTCTCCGGCGGAGAACAACGCATGCTCGCCCTCTCCCGCGCCCTCCTGACACCCCGCACCCTCCTGACACCCCACACCCGCGTGATCCTCGTCGACGAGCCCACCCAAGGCATGTCCCCCGCCGTCGCGTCCCGGACGTACGACCTCCTCGTCGCCCTCAGCGCCCACGCCTGCGTCCTCATCGCGGAACAACGACTGCCGCCCGGCCTGCGCGAGCACGCGGGCCGGACGGCAGTGGTGGTGCACGAACTGCGCCGAGGCGCGGTCGTGTTCAGTGGTGAGGCGAGCGAACTCAGCGAGCGGGAGCGGACGCGACCGAGTCCGCGGCCCCGGGCGCCCGGACGGCCTTCTTCTGAATGACGAGCTTGGTGCCGACACTCAGCTTGTCGGGCTTGCTCCCGACAGCCTTCCGGTTGGCTTGATACAGCGCTTGCCATCCGCCCTGCACCTTGTACCGCCGGGCGACGGAACTCAACGTCTCCCCCGCCTTCACGACGTGCACGACGACCCGGCCCTCCCGGATCTCCTTGGGGATCTTCTTCGAACAGACGGGCCAGGCCTTCCACCCCTGGGTACGCAGCACCTCCTCGGCGACCTTGATCTGCTCCTCCTTGGTGGCGAGGTCGGCACGCGGCGCGTACTTGAGACCGCCGTGCTCCTCCCATGTGGGCTGCCAGAACTGCAGCCCTCCGTAGTAGCCGTTCCCGGTGTTCACGTGCCACCGGCCACTGCTCTCGCACTGCGCGAGGCAGTTCCAGGGCCCCTCCGTGCGCGAGCAGTCGTACGCCGCGGCGGCGGGACCCGGCCCCGGCAGGGGCGGTGGTGGGGGCGGGGCCGCGACCGCGGGGGCGGGCAGCAGCAGTGCGGAGACCGCGGCGACGACCAGACCAGCGGGCCACAGCGACCGAAGACTCTTGATCGGCATCGGATACATCCGGCCACGCTAGGCAGCGCCACCACGGCACGGAGCCGTGCCGCGCCGCCACGAGCGCGGCCCCACCCGGTCGGACGACCGAGCGGGACCGCGCCCACAGAAGAGGAACTCAGGGATCGAGCCCCTCAAGTAGCGAAGCTCAGAGATCGAGCCGCTGCCCGGGAATGATCACGTTCGGATCCCCGCCGATGACCCCCTTGTTGGCGGAGTACACCTTCTGCCAGCCGACACCGTGCGCCGCCGCGATCCGGCTCAGGGTGTCCCCCTGCCGCACGGTGTAGTCACCGCGCCCGGAGCCCCGGTCGGCATGGCTCGGCGTACGCTGCTGCGGCTCGGCAGGCTGCTGCTTCACAGCCTTGGGTGCCTTGGGTGCCGACGGAGCAGCTGCCGCCGCCCCCGGCGCGCTGCCGGACGCACCCGCCCGCGCCGAGCATGTGGGCCAAGCGCCCCACCCCTGAGCGCGCTGGACCTTCGTGGCGACAGCGATCTGCTGCGCCTTGGACGCCTTGTCGGCGGTTGCCGCATAGGCTCCACCGCCGTACGCACTCCAGGTGGACGGGGAGAACTGCAGCCCTCCGTAGTACCCGTTCCCGGTGTTGATGCTCCAATTTCCGCCGCTCTCGCACTGAGCGATGCGATCCCACACTCCGCCGTCCGCCGCCGATGACTGGCCGGTGGCGGTGAGCAGTCCCAGCGGGGCGAGCAACGCCGCTCCGCCGATCACTGCTGTCCTGCGAACGCACTTGGGACGTGCGGACATGAATATCCCTCTCGAAGGACCCGGGATCCCCCAGGTGTCCCGGACCTCTCCGCGCATCTGACGCCGGAGGCCCGCTCACCCCGTCCGCCGGAGTTCGGCACGTTCGTGCCGTGATGCCCCAGCTGGCTGCCTGGTGCGGCCGGCGGACGTACCCGAGCGGTGCTCGCTGCACACGGCGGTGGAATCTAGGCGCCCACTCGCCCCGATAACAACCAACTCCTTGTCATTCCAGGCCAGTTGGCCGTTACCCGGAGTATCGGCGAATTCAAGCCAGCCACTTAATTCACTGATTTCAGTATTTGTCTACCAACCACCCCGGCGATCTGTGACCCAGTTCACCGCGCCAACTTCCCTGTACACAGAAGGCGTTGGCGCGGAGTGACGGATTCCTCCGGACAACTCACCCTCCGCTGCGGATGGTTCGATTCCGTTCGCCTTCGCGCGTGACCTGCGCCACTGATCGCCCGTTGTCTTCTTATGAGCCGAGGACACCCCCGGCCCGCACGCAACGATTCCGAGGAGCCACCCGTGCCGCGCATGCTCGACGTCGGCGACGACGTACGCGCCGAGATCGGCGACGAAGAAGCCGACCGGCTGCTCGCCGGAGAAAACGCCCCGGGCAGTTACGACTGCACGTCCTGCCGGACCCCGGGCGACACGGAGCAGGAACGCACCAGCACGGTCCTGTTCATCGGCGACGAAACCGCCGTACTCGCCTTCGCCCACGCCACCTGCCTGCCCTCCCAGATCGTCCAGGTCTCCGAGGAGCAGTTGCAGGGTGCCGTGCGCTCGATCACCGGCGAGGACGGCAACGGCCTCGCCGGGGTCCCGGCCCCCGCTCCCAGCGAAGGAGTGCCCGACCAGGCGGTCCTCGGCGTGACCAGCGGCCTCATCCTCATCGAGGGCGAGCTGCGGCCCGCGCTCGTCGTCGAGCCGACCGGCGCCATCGCACGCCCCGGCTCGGCGCCCGGCGGCGGCGACGACTTCCTGCAGCTCCTGGTCGAGCAGGGCTTCACCCCGGTGGCCTCGCTGGACGGCGTACCACCGGTGCTGCCGGGCTGGTCGGTGCTGCTCGCCATGGGCCAGCTGCACGCCGTGCTCCAGCCCGGGGCCGGCGGCGGCTCCCCCGTCGCCTGGTGGCAGGCCCACCACCCCCTCCAGGTCACCGAGGACTGGCGGGCGGCCGCCAACAAGCTGCAGTCGGTGCTCCTGTTCGCGGCGCCGGTCGGCTCCATCGGCCGCCAGCCCCGCGAGGACGTGCTGCGCGGCGCCCTGGACAGGGCGGCGGAACACGGACGCCTGGTCGCGGCAGCGATGCCGCTCGCGGGCACCTGAGCCCGCGCGGGCCGTGAAAGCGGCGCGGCCCCCGCATCCGTACGCGGGTGGGGTCGTTGGCACATACGTGCACACATACGACCCCTCCCGCCCCCGGCCGGCGTACCAGACCCCCATCCCTTCCATGCGCTCGGCGCAGGAAGCGGGGGGCGACCACTCGGCCACTCCGATCTACGACGCGCTCTACTCGGAGTACCGCAGGTCGTTCAAGGCCCTTCCGGGGGACCGGAGCGGTGAGGAGGATCTGGGGTTCACGTCGTTCGGCAGCGCGCCGTACGGCATGCACCGTGTCGGTGACCGGCACGAACCGCGGCACAACACCTTCAGCCAGCTGCACGTGACGCGCTACGGCGGACACGACCCGGCGGCGCTGCCGCCGGGGCCGCGCAGAGGGCTCTGAGGCACCACCGACGAGGGGCCGGGCCCCGCCTTCGACTCGAAGGCGGGGCCCGGCCCCTCTGTCCATCCCTGCCTACTTCTTGCGGCCGCGCTTCTCGCGCACCCGCACCGAGATGTGGATCGGCGTGCCCTCGAAGCCGAACTCCTCACGGAGCCTGCGCTCCACGAAGCGGCGGTAGCCGTGCTCGATGAAGCCGGAGGAGAAGAGCACGAACCGCGGCGGCTTCGTGCCCGCCTGCGTGCCGAAGAGGATGCGGGGCTGCTTGCCGCCGCGGATCGGGTGCGGGTGGGAGGCCACGAGCTCGCCGAGGAAGGCGTTGAGCCGCCCGGTCGGGACGCGCGTCTCCCAGCCCGCGAGGGCCGTCTCGATCGCCGGGACGAGCTTCTCCATGTGGCGGCCGGTCTCGGCGGAGACGTTGACCCGCGGAGCCCACGCGACCTGGAGGAGCTCGGTCTCGATCTCCCGCTCCAGGTAGTAGCGGCGCTCCTCGTCGAGGACGTCCCACTTGTTGAAGGCGACGACGATGGCGCGGCCCGCCTCGACCGCCATCGTGACGATGCGCTGGTCCTGGACGCTGATCGACTCGCTGGCGTCGATCAGGATGACCGCGACCTCCGCCTTCTCGACGGCGGCCGCCGTACGCAGCGACGCGTAGTAGTCGGCGCCCTGCTGCAGGTGGACGCGCTTGCGGATGCCCGCGGTGTCCACGAACTTCCAGACGACGCCGCCGAGTTCGATCAGCTCGTCGACCGGGTCACGGGTGGTGCCCGCGACCTCGTTGACGACCACGCGGTCTTCGTTCGCCACCTTGTTGAGCAGGGACGACTTGCCGACGTTCGGGCGGCCGATGAGCGCGATGCGGCGCGGGCCGCCGACGGTGAGGCCGAAGGTCGTGGCGGGCGCCTCGGGCAGCGCGTCCAGGACGGCGTCCAGCATGTCGCCGGTGCCGCGGCCGTGCAGCGCGGAGACGGGGTGCGGCTCGCCGAGGCCGAGGGCCCACAGGGCGGTGGCGTCGGCCTCGCCGGACTGGCCGTCGACCTTGTTGGCGCACAGGACGACGGGCTTGCCGGACTTGCGGAGCAGTCGTACGACCGCCTCGTCCGTGTCGGTGGCGCCGACCGTCGCGTCCACGACGAAGACGACCGCGTCGGCCGCCTCGATCGCGTACTCGGCCTGGGCGGCGACGGACGCGTCGATGCCGAGGACGTCCTGCTCCCAGCCGCCGGTGTCGACGAGCTTGAAGCGGCGGCCCGCCCACTCGGCCTCGTACGTCACACGGTCGCGGGTCACGCCGGGGCGGTCCTCGACGACGGCTTCGCGGCGGCCGATGATGCGGTTGACGAGGGTCGACTTGCCGACGTTCGGGCGGCCGATCACCGCGAGGACGGGCAGCGGGCCGTGGCCCGCCTCGCCGATCGCGCCTTCGACTTCCTCGGCGTCGAAGCCCTCTTCCGCGGCGAGCTCCATGAACTCCGCGTACTCGGCATCGCCAAGCGCCCCGTGCTCGTGTTCAGCCGAGCCTTCGGGCTGGATCTGGTCGTTCATGAAGTCCGTACCTCTGTCGTATTCGTGATCGGTGGACCGCCTCGCGACGATCCACTACTGAAAGTCTCGCTCAGCGCCCGGTCAGGCGCCTGGCGTCGGCCAGGTGGGCGGTGAGCCGCTCCTGGATGCGCACGGTCGCCTCGTCGAGCGCCTTGCGCGTACGCCGTCCGCTGTCGTCGCCCGCCTCGAAGGGGTCGCCGAAGACGACGTCGACCCTGCTGCGCAGTGGAGGCAGCCCCTTCAACAACCGTCCGCGCTTCTCCGTGCTTCCCAGAACGGCGACCGGAACGATCGGCGCCCCGCTCCGTACGGCGAAGTACGCGAGGCCGGCACGCAGCGAGGCGAAATTGCCCTCGCCCCGGGTGCCCTCGGGAAAGATCCCGAGGACGCCGCCGCCGTCGAGCACGCCGAGGGCCCGGGTGATCGCCGTGCGGTCGGCGATCTCACGGTCCACCTTCACCTGCCCGATGCCGCGCAGGAAACGGTCGAGGGGGCCGATGAAGGCTTCCTTCTTGATGAGGAAGTGCGTCGGCCTGGGGGCCGTCCCCATCACCATCGGGCCGTCGACGTTGTGGGAGTGGTTCACGGCCAGGATCACCGGTCCTGTCGCGGGGACCTTCCAGGCGCCGAGGACGCGGGGCTTCCACAGGCCGTACATGAGGCCGACGCCGATGCGGCGGCCGACCTCCGCACCCCGTTCCGACGGCGCCGCGGTCACTTCGCGGCCCGCTTCTCCTCGACGAGGGTGACGACGCACTCGATGACCTGCTGCAGCGTGAGCTCGGTGGTGTCCACCTCGACGGCGTCGTCGGCCTTGGCCAGCGGGGACGTCTTGCGGCTGGAGTCGGCCGCGTCCCGCTTGATGAGCGCCTCACGCGTGGCGGCGACGTCCGCGCCCTTGAGCTCGCCGCTGCGGCGGGCGGCGCGGGCCTCGGGCGAGGCGGTGAGGAAGATCTTCAGGTCGGCGTCGGGCAGGACGGTCGTACCGATGTCGCGCCCCTCGACGACGATGCCCTTCTCGGCGGAGGCGGCGATGGTGCGCTGCAGCTCCGTGATGCGGGTGCGCACCTCGGGGACGGCGCTGACGGCGCTGACCTTGGAGGTGACCTCGGTGGTGCGGATCGGCCCGGCGACGTCCGTGCCGTCGACCGTGATGGTCGGGGCGAGCGGGTCGTTGCCGGAGACGATCTCGGGCTTGCCCGCGACCGCGGCGATGGCGGTCGGGTCCGTCAGCTCGATGCCGTTGTGCACCATCCACCACGTGATCGCGCGGTACTGGGCGCCGGTGTCCAGGTAGCTGAGGCCGAGCTGGGCGGCGACGGCCTTGGAGGTGCTCGACTTGCCCGTGCCGGAGGGCCCGTCGATGGCGACGATCACGGCTGCCGGGGCGGTTTCCACGGTTTCCACGGGGTGCGGAACCTCTCTCAGGACGCGGGGGCGAGGTAGCGGGGCGCAGACACGCCCCGCACAAGGTTACTGGCTCCCGCGCGCACCTCTTACTGCCGGATGCCCCGGGCCTTTACTGGCGGATCGACCAGCCGCGCTCCCGCAGCGCCCCCGTCAGTATCGGGACCGCCTTCGGCTCCACCAGGAGCTGCACGAGGCCCGCCTGCTGGCCCGTCGCGTGCTCGATGCGTACGTCCTCGATGTTCACCCCGGCCCGGTCCGCGTCGCCGAAGATCCTGGCCAGCTGGCCAGGCTGGTCGTTGATGAGCACCGCGACGACCTCGTACGTCGTCGGCGCGGCCCCGTGCTTGCCGGGCACCCGGACCTGTCCCGCGTTCCCTCGCCGCAGCACGCTCTCCACCCCCGCGGCGCCCTCGCGCCGCTTGTCGTCGTCCGCCGACTGCAGGGCGCGCAGCGCCGTCACCGTCTCGTCGAGATCGGTGGCGACGGCGGCGAGCAGGTCGGCGACGGGGCCGGGGTTGGCCGACAGGATGTCGATCCACATCCGCGGGTCCGACGCGGCGATGCGCGTGACGTCACGGATGCCCTGCCCGCACAGGCGCACCGCCGTCTCCTCGGCGTTCTCGAGCCGCGCCGCGACCATGCTGGAGACCAGGTGCGGCATGTGCGAGACGAGGGCGACCGCGCGGTCGTGCGCGTCCACGTCCATGACGACCGGCACGGCACGACAGAGGGCGACGAGCTCAAGGGCCAGGTTGAGGACCTCGGTGTCGGTGTCGCGGGTGGGCGTGAGGACCCAGGGCCGCCCCTCGAAGAGGTCGGCGGTGGCGGCGAGCGGGCCGCTGCGCTCGCGCCCCGACATGGGGTGCGTGCCGATGTACGGGGTGAGGTCGATGCCGAGCGCCTCCAGCTCACGGCGCGGGCCGCCCTTGACGCTCGCCACGTCGAGGTAGCCGCGGGCCACGTCGCGCCGCATGACGTCGGCCAGCGTCTGGGCGACGTGCGCGGGCGGTACGGCGACGACGCACAGGTCGACACGGCCCTCGGGCGCTTCGTCGGTGCCCGCGCCGAGTGCGGCCGCCGTGCGGGCCTGCCCGGGGTCGTGGTCGGCGAGGTGCACGGTCACGCCGCGCGATGCGAGGGCCAGGGCGGCGGAGGTGCCGATCAGGCCGGTGCCGATGACGAGGGCGGTTCTCACTGGGCGATGTCCTTGCGCAGGGTGGCCGCGGCGCCGAGGTAGACGTGCGTGATCTCGGCGCGGGGCTTGGGGGACTCTATGTGCGCGAGGACGCGGACGACGCGCGGCATGGCGCCCTCGATCTGCAGTTCCTGCGCGCAGATCAGCGGGACGTCCACGATGCCGAGCCTGCGGGCCGCCGCGGCGGGGAAGTCGCTGTGCAGATCGGGCGTCGCGGTGAACCAGATGCTGATCAGGTCCTCCTGGCTGAGCCCGTTCCGCTCGATGATGGCGGTGAGCAGCTCGCTGACCTGCTCGTCCATGTGGTCGGCGGCGTCCCGCTCCAGTTGGACGGCGCCCCGGACCGCTCGTACCGCCACAGTGCTGCTCCTCGCTCGCGTTACGTACGACTGATGTACCGACAAGGGTAGTCAGGGCCCCGGGAACGGGTGCGCGGCGCCCGCCTGCCGAGACGGACGCCGCGTGCTCACCGGGGTGGGGCCGGGGCCCGGTTCAGAGCTTCTGCTCCTTGATGATGTCCTCCAGCGAGCCCGTGGGGACCTGCCCCTCCGGGGTCAGCTTGTCGACGGCCTGGGGCAGCTGCTGCGCGATCTGGTCGGCGGCCTCGTCACGGCTGACGCCCGCGTCGGTGGCCACCTTGTCCAGGGTCTCGTCCGGGACGGCCTGCTTGACCTGGTCCGGGCTCAGCGGCTGGTTGTCGCCCTTGCCGACCCAGGAGTCCAGCTGGTCCTGGCTGACCAGGCCCGACTTCGTGATCATGTCCATCAGGCCGCCCAGCGGATTCCCGCCGCCGGAGCCGCCCTGGGCGCCGCCCGCGCCGCCTGTGCCGCCTGTGCCGCCTGTGCCTCCGGTGCCGCCAAGGAGGCCGCCGAGCAGCGAGCCGAGGACGTTGCCGCCTCCGGAGCCGCCGGCCGCGCCGCCGTGACCGCCTTGACCGCCGCCTTGGCCGCCGCCGAGGAGACCGCCGAGAAGGCTTCCCAGATCGTTACCCGCCATGGTCGCGCCTTTCGAGTGAGTGGCCGGGTCGGCGCCTCGGAGGGGCGCGGACCTCAGACCATGCCAATGTCGCCCGAATCGCCCCCTGTCGCCACCTGGCCCGATTGGTGGGCGTTCAGCTATGGACGCCGGTGGCGCGGGTCCGCTTGCATGGAGGGGCCGGGAAGGCAACGCCTCGGGGGAGGCCCGCATGAAGCGCTCCGGACCGCTCTACACGCTTCTCGGGGGACTGCTGGTCGCCCTGTTCATGCTGTCGCTCAACGCGACCACGGGGACGGGCAATTCGTCGTACGGCGGGGACTCGGCCGGCGATGCCGCGTCGCCGTCGCCCACGTCCGCGAAGCCCACCGAGAGCACGCCCGCGCCCACGACGAGCCCGTCCAAGAGTCCGTCGAAGAGCCCCTCGAAGTTGCCGACCGGGAAGTCCGAGTACGCGGGCCGCACTGCCGACGACGCCGCCGCGGTCTCCATCTCGATCCGTGACGACAAGGCCATCGCGTACTACTGCAACGGCCGTGACGCCGAGTCCTGGCTGAAGGGCGACGTCGAGGACGACGGCTCCATGCGCCTCACCGGCAAGCAGGGCGCGAAGCTGGACGGCACCCTCGCCGACAACGCGGTCCGCGGCACGGTCGAGATCGGCGAGCGGCCACGGGACTTCACCGCCGCCAGGGCCAAGCCGCCCTCCGGCCTGTACCGCGCGACGACCGAGGTGCGCGGCGCCGAGATCGACGGCGGCTGGATCGTCCTGCCCGACGGCCGACAGGTCGGGATCCTCAAGGAGAACGGCAAGCCGCGAAAGGCCCCGCGCCTCGACCCGGAGACCGGCAGCGTCCCGTTCGACGGCGGGGACCTCACCGCCCGTCCCGTCGTTCCCTGACCCGCTCCGCCCCGACCAGGGAGCCGCCATGAGCGTCGACCCGAACGCCGCCACACAGGGCGGTTTCACCCCGCCCCCCGCGGCGGGCGACCACCGCCGTCCGAGCGCCGCGCGCTATCTCGTCCCCGCCCTGGTCGCCGCGGCGGTCGCGGTCGGCCTCGGGGTGTACGGCAAGACGCACGACCCCGAGGGCACGGCGTTCAACCTCGCCGGGTTCAGCAGCACGAGCGCGGTCAAGGCCTGGCTCGGCACGACGGCGTTCGCCTTCGCCCTGGTCCAGATCGTCTCCGCGCTCATGGTGTACGGGCGGCTTCCGGGGCCGTCCTGGTCGGCGGCGCTGCACCGCTGGTCGGGCCGGATCGCGTTCCTGGCTGCGGTCCCCGTGGCGGTCCACTGCCTCTACGCGCTCGGCTATCAGACGTACTCGACCCGGGTGATGTGGCACTCGCTGCTCGGCTGCTTCTTCTTCGGGGCGTTCAGCGCCAAGATGCTGCTGCTGCGCTCGGAGAAGCTGCCCGGCCGGCTGCTGCCGGTGATGGGCGGTCTGGTCTTCGTGGTCCTCACGGTGGTCTGGTGGACGTCGGCGCTGTGGTTCTTCCGTACGTTCGGAGTGACGACATGAGCGAGGCAGCCCTCTCACGGCGCACCGTCCTGGCCGCGGGCGGGGTCGTCACGCTGACCGCCGGGTGCAGCAAGTACGGCGACGAGGGCGCGGAACCGGAGCCGCCGAAGTCGGAGGCGGCACCGGCATCCCCCTCGGCGTCGAAGTCCGTCGGGGAGGATCAACCGCCGCCCAAGGCCGAGGAGTTGGCCAAGACCTCCGACATCCCGGTCGGCGGCGGCAAGGTGCTCAAGGACAAGAAGATCGTCGTGACCCAGCCCGAGGAGGGTGACTTCAAGGCCTTCTCCGCGGTGTGCACGCACTCTGGCTGCATCGTCAGCGAGGTGTCGGACAGCACGATCAACTGCGCCTGCCACGGCAGCAAGTACCGCGTGGCCGACGCCTCGGTGGCGGACGGCCCCGCGCCACGCCCGCTCCCCCCGCAGAACATCACGGTCACCGGAAATTCGATCACCCTCGGCTAGCCCAGGGCCGTACGCTCCCCGCATGCACCGCCCCACGGATCAGGACCTGCACCTCGTACGCGACCACACCGTCTACGCCTGCGTGATGGGCTCGCGCGCCTTCGGCCTGGCCACGGACGGCAGCGACACCGACCGCAGAGGTGTCTTCCTGGCCCCCACCCCGCTGTTCTGGCACTTCGAGAAGCCGCCCACGCACGTGGAAGGACCGGCGGAGGAACAGTTCAGCTGGGAGTTGGAACGCTTCTGCGAACTGGCCCTGCGGGCCAACCCGAACGTCCTGGAGTGCCTCCACTCCCCCCTCGTGGAACACGTGACGGACACCGGCCGCGAACTCCTCGCCCTGCGCGGCGCCTTCCTCTCCCGCCAGGCCCACGACACGTTCGCCCGGTACGCGCTCGGCCAGCGCAAGAAGCTCGAAGCGGACGTACGCGTGCACGGCGCCCCCCGCTGGAAGCACGCGATGCACCTCCTGCGCCTCCTGGCGAGCTGCCGCGACCTCCTGCGCACCGGCGAGCTGACGATCGACGTAGGCGACCGGCGCGAGCCGCTGCTCGCGGTCAAGCGCGGCGAGGTGCCGTGGCCGGAGGTCGAGTCCTGGATGGCGCGCCTCGCGGAGGAGACGGACGCGGCGGCCACCCGCAGCCCGCTGCCCGCCGAGCCGGACCGGAAGCGGGTGGCGGACTTCCTGTTCCGCGCGCGGCGGGCGTCAGCCCTGGAGCCGTACGCGGACGACGAGATCGTGCAGGGCGTCGAACGCGGAGTGGACACCCGGGAGCCCGCAGCGACACCCGCAGAGACGGAGGCGAGTTCGGCGTAGGGGCCGGGGCCCAGATCGACGGGCAAGGCTCAAGAATCCCAGAGCGCCCCGAGCTCGAGCAGCTCCCCGCGGTACTCGATCCGCTCGGCCCACTCGGCGGGCCAGGCGTCCGCGCCCAGGTGGGCACCCGCGAACGCCCCGGCCAGGCAGGCGATCGAGTCGGAGTCGCCGGAGGTGCAGGCGGCTCGGCGCAGCGCGGTGAGGGGCTCGTCGGGGAACATCAGGAAGCACAGCAGGCCGGTGGCGAGCGCCTCTTCGGCTATCCAGCCCGCGCCGGTGGCCAGGCAGGGGTCCGTCTCCGGGTTGGCGTCGCGGAGCGCTGCCCCCAGGCGTTCCAGGACGGCGAGGCAGTCGTCCCAGCCGCGCGTGATGAAGTGCTCCGGGGTCGGGTCCTGGGAGCGGGTCCACAGGTCGCCGAGCCAGTCGTGGCGGTAGTTGGTGCGGTTCTCGATCGCGTACGAGCGGAGCAGGCCGACCAGGCCCATCGGCTCCGTGCCCTCGGCGAGCAACTTGACCGCGTACGCCGTGAGGTCGCTGGCGGCGAGCGCCGTGGGGTGGCCGTGGGTGAGCGCGGACTGCGTCTGTGCTGCGCCGGCCCGCATCTCGTCGGTCAGCCACGGCATGAGCCCGAGCGGCGCGACCCGCATGTTTGCCCCGCACCCCTTGGAGTGCAGCTGGCTGGCGTCGCGCCAGGCGCGGTCCGGGTCGTCCAGGAGTTCACAGGCCCGGAGGCAGGTGTTGCCGGGGGCCCGGTTGTTCTCCGGGTCGTGGTACCAGGCGACGTACTCCCTGCGCGTCAGGAACGCGAACCGCTCGGGCCCGCAGAGCCCCCGCGCCGACGCGGCCTTGAGCGCACGGCCGAGCGCCAGCGTCATCTGCGTGTCGTCCGTGACGATCGCGGGCCTCGGCAGCTCCATCTCCCGCCAGGGCCCGCACTTGGCGAGGATCGACGGTACGTCGTTGAACTCGGTCGGGAAGCCGAGCGCGTCCCCGAGGGCGAGGCCCATGAGGGATCCGGTGGCGGCACGCTTCATGAGGGCCTTCCTTCCGAGGAAACGGTCGAGGGGCGCAGCAGGGGCGGGTGCAGGGAGGTGGCGGGACCGGCGCGGTACAGAGCCGCCGGTTTGCCCCGGCCGCCCGTCAGGCGCGCGGCGCCGGGGATCGCCTCGACGAAGCCGGACGTGCCGAGCGCCTTGCGGCGGAAGTTGGCCGGGTCGAGTTCGGCGCCCCACACCGTCTCGTAGACCTGCCGCAGCTCGCCGAGCGTGAACTGGGGCGGGCAGAAGGCCGTGGCCAGGCCGGTGTACTCGAACTTGGCGCAGACGCGGTCGTGGGCGTCGGCGAGGATCCGGTCGTGGTCGAAGGCGAGCGGCCCCTGGGTGGCGTACGGCAGCCACTCCGCGCGGGCCGCGTCGCTGCCCGCGCGCACTGCGGGAGGGTCGGGGACCAGGGCCGTGAAGGCGACCGAGACGACGCGCATCCGCGGGTCGCGGTCCGGTTCGCTGTAGGTGCGCAGCTGCTCCAGGTGGAGCCCGGCGGCGTCCGCGAGGCCGGTCTCCTCGGCGAGCTCGCGCCCGGCGGCGGTCTCGGCCGACTCGTCCGGCAGCACGAATCCACCGGGCAGTGCCCAGCGGCCCGCGAACGGCTCCTGGCCGCGCTCGACGAGCAGTACGTGCAGACGGCCCGCGCGGACGGTGAAGACGGCGAGGTCCACGGTGACGGCGAACGGCTCGAAGGCGTACTTGTCGTAGCCCTGCATGGCCCGACCCCCCTCTCTTTATGGTCACTGAGACTATAAAGGGGGTCACGTGCGGCCCGCAACAGGCAGAAGGCGGCCGGCCCCTGCGTGCGCAGGGACCGGCCGCCTTCAATGGCCCAGGGCCTCAGGAGCTCCGTACGACCTAGAGGTCGACCTCCTGCATCAGCATGCCGACCTCGGTGTTGGACATCCTGCGCAGCCATCCCGACTTCTGGTCGCCCAGCGCGATCGGCCCGAAGGACGTCCGCACCAGCTTGTCGACCGGGAAACCGGCCTCCGCGAGCATGCGGCGCACGATGTGCTTGCGGCCCTCGTGCAGCGTCACCTCGACCAGGTAGTTCTTGCCGGTCTGCTCGACGACGCGGAAGTGGTCCGCGCGGGCGTACCCGTCCTCGAGCTGGATGCCGTCCTTGAGCTGCTTGCCCAGGTCACGCGGGATCGGGCCGACGATGTGCGCGAGGTAGACCTTCTTCACGCCGTACTTCGGGTGCGTGAGGCGGTGGGCCAGCTCACCGTGGTTGGTGAGCAGGATGACGCCCTCGGTCTCCGTGTCCAGACGCCCCACGTGGAACAGCCGCGTCTCGCGGTTGGTCACGTAGTCGCCCAGGCACTGGCGGCCCTCGGTGTCCTCCATGGTGGAGACGACGCCGGCGGGCTTGTTCAGCGCGAAGAACTGGTACGACTGGGTGGCGACCGTCAGGCCGTCGACCTTGATCTCGTCCCGCTCCGGCTGGACCCGCAGGCCCTGCTCCATCACGATCTCGCCGTTGACCTCGACACGGGCCTGCTCGACGAGCTCTTCGCAGGCACGGCGCGAGCCGTAGCCCGCGCGGGCGAGGACCTTCTGCAGCCGCTCGCCCTCCTGCTCGGCGCCCGGGAAGGTCTTGGGCGGGCCGGCCTTCGGCTTGCCCGCGTAACGCTCGCGGTTGCGCTCTTCCTGCCGCGCGTCGTACTCACGGGACGTCGCGGGGGCTCCCGCGCCGCGCCGCGTACCCCGGTCCGA
Organism: Streptomyces sp. A18; assembly: GCF_059026065.1. Classification (NCBI taxonomy): domain Bacteria; kingdom Bacillati; phylum Actinomycetota; class Actinomycetes; order Kitasatosporales; family Streptomycetaceae; genus Streptomyces; species Streptomyces sp. A18. The sequence continues at coordinate 36,727 of NZ_JBWLKL010000037.1, forward strand.
GCCCTGGGGCGCCCTGGGGCCGCCCTTGGCGCCGCCGCGCGCCGCCGCGCCACGGCCCTTCTTCGAGGCGTCGCCGCCTACGTCGTAGCGGCGCTCCTCGGGACGGGGCCTGCTCTCCCGCTTCGGGGCGGCCTGGTCGTCGCGCGCGCCACCGGCGCCGCGACCCTGCCGGTCGGGGCTGTTTCCGGAGCCCCGGTAATCACGGCCGCCACCGCTGCCACGGCCACCGCCGGTCGGGCGGCCACCGCCGCTCCCGCGACCGCCGCCGCTGGGGCGTCCACCGCTGCTGCCACGGCTGCCGCTGTTGCCACCACGGCTCCCGCCGTTGTTTCCGCTGCTGTTCCTGCCGTTGCTGCTTCGCATCAAATTTCCGTTAGTCGGCTGTGTCCTGGGTGTACTCGTCACCCGGTGCATCGGGTGCGTCCGGGTCGAACGACGGAACGCCTTCCAGCGTCTCGGCCTCGATCGCCTCCGCCTCGGGGAGGAAGGGCGCGAGTTCCGGGAGCTCGTCCAGGCCACGCAGGCCCATCCGCTCCAGAAAGTAGTTCGTCGTCCTGTACAGGATCGCACCTGTTTCGGGTTCCGCGCCCGCCTCCTCCACCAGACCCCTCTGGAGGAGCGTCCGCATCACTCCGTCACAGTTCACTCCGCGCACCGCGGAGACCCTGGAACGGCTGACCGGCTGGCGGTACGCGACGACCGCGAGGGTCTCCAGGGCCGCCTGGGTGAGCCGTGCCTGCTGCCCGTCCAGCACGAAGCGCTCGACGGCGGCGGAGTACTCCGGGCGCGTGTAGAACCGCCAGCCGCCCGCCACGAGCCGCAGCTCGAAGCCCCTGCGCTGCACGGTGTACTCGTCGGCGAGCTCCCGCAGGGCGTCGGCGATCTGCCGACGGGGCCGGTCGAGGATCTTGGCGAGGTGCTCCTCGGTGGCCGGTTCGTCGACGACCATGAGCACGGCCTCCAGGGCGGGCCGCAGCTCCAGATCGGCGACGGCGCCGACCAGGTCTCCCGCGGGGCTCACGTCGCTCACTGGGCTCATGTGACCGTCTCCTCACTCGTCGTCTCGGGGGCGCGGTCGAATTCGTCGGTCACCGTCGGCTCCTCCGCGCCGTCGCCGCCGGTCCACCGGACCATCAGCTCGCCCAGGGCGGTCTCCTGGTCCAGCTCGACGGCCTTCTCCCGGTACAGCTCCAGGAGCGCCAGGAAGCGGGCGACGACGGTCAGGGTGTCCCCCGCGTCCTCGACGAGCACCTGGAAGCTGACCTCGCCCCGCTCCCGCAGCCGGGCCACGACCAGACCGGCCTGCTCCTGCACGGAAACCAGCGGGGCATGGATGTGGTCGACGTACACCTGGGGCTTGGCCCGGGGCTGCATCGCCTTCACGGCGAGCGCGGCGAACCCCTCGGCGCCGATGCTGATGACGACCTCGGGCAGCAGCTCCGCGTGGTGGGCCTCGAGCCCCACGGTCCGCGGATAGCGCCGCGCCTCCTCCTCGAGCCGCCCGCTGAAGATGTCGGCGATCTGCCGGTACGCGCGGTACTGCAGCAGCCGCGCGAAGAGCAGGTCCCGCGCTTCGAGCAGCGCGAGATCCGCCTCGTCCTCGACCTCGGCGGAGGGCAGCAGCCGGGCCGCCTTGAGGTCGAGCAGGGTGGCGGCGACCACGAGGAACTCGGTGGTCTGATCGAGATCCCAGTCGGGCCCCATGGCGCGGATGTGCGCCATGAACTCGTCGGTCACCGTGGACAGCGCGACTTCGGTGACGTCCATCTTGTGCTTCGAGATGAGCTGAAGCAGCAGATCGAAGGGGCCCTCGAAGTTCGCGAGACGGACCTTGAACCTGCCGTCGTCGGGCTCGGCGGGCGCGTCGGGCTCGGGGGGCGCGTCAGGTTCGGCGGGCGCGTCAGGTTCGGCGGGCGCGTCAGGTTCGGGCTCGGGGGCCGACTGTGGCTCCGGTTCGGGCTCCGCCGGAGCCGCCCCTGGACCCCGCCCCAGGGCGCGGCGAGGGGCAGGCGGTGCGGAGTCGTCAGTCGTGGCCATCAGGCGGGAACGCTACCGCTACCGCCCACGCAACCGTCGTACGAGAATGCTCGCGTCCCCGCGGGACTCGAGATCCGCGAGAACGACGGCCACCGCCTCGCGGACGATGCGCCCGCGGTCGACCGCGAGCCCGTGTTCGCCCCGCAGCACGAGACGCGCGTGCTCGAGGTCCATCAGCTCCTCGGCGGACACGTACACGGTGATCTTCTCGTCGTGCCGCTCACGCCCGCTGGGCCGCCGGTTGGCCGCCCGCGCGCGCCGCCGTGCCTGTGCCGTCGAGGAGGAGTTCGCGGACCGGCCGCCGCCGCTCTGTGCGGCGGCGCCTTCCTGGTCCTGGGCCGGACGGGGCCCGTCCTTCTCGGCATCGGCGGCGGCCGACCGGCTGCGGGATTCACCCGACTCCGCGTCAGCGGCGCCGTGTTCGGCGGGGTCACCGCCATCCGTGGCCGTCGCGCCGCCGCGGGAATCCCCCGCGGCGGTCTCGTCGCTCTCCCCCGCGGGGCCCGGCACCCGTGCCTCGCCGTTCGCCTGGCGCCGCGGGGACGACGACGTCAGCGCCATCCCCCCGGTCGTGCGGAACAGTTCGTCGGCCCCCGGCAGACTCACTCGGCGTGACACCGGGCGAGCACCTCCCTGGCGAGCTGGCGATAAGCGGCCGCGCCGACCGAGTTCGATGCGTACGTCGTGATCGGCTCACCGGCGACCGTGGTCTCCGGGAAGCGGACCGTGCGTCCGATCACCGTGTGGTACACGTGATCGTCGAAGGCCTCGACCACCCGCGCGAGCACCTCACGGCTGTGCACCGTGCGGGAGTCGTACATGGTGGCCAGGATGCCGTCGAGCTCCAGGTCGGGGTTGAGCCGCTCCTGGACCTTCTCGATGGTCTCCGTCAGCAGGGCCACACCGCGCAGCGCGAAGAACTCGCACTCCAGCGGCACGATCACCTTGTGGGCCGCCGTCAGGGCGTTCACGGTGAGCAGGCCGAGCGAGGGCTGACAGTCGATCACGATGTAGTCGTAGTCCTGCATCAGCGGCTTCAACGCCCGCTGCAGCGTGGACTCTCGGGCGACCTCGCTGACCAACTGCACTTCGGCGGCCGACAGGTCGATGTTGCTGGGCAGCAGGTCCATGTTCGGGACCGCCGTCTTCAGCAGCACCTCGTCCGCCGACATGCCCCGCTCCATGAGCAGGTTGTAGACCGTCAGGTCCAGCTCCATCGGGTTGACCCCGAGGCCCACGGAAAGGGCGCCCTGCGGGTCGAAGTCGACGAGCAGGACCCGGCGTCCGTACTCCGCGAGCGCGGCGCCCAGGTTGATGGTCGACGTCGTCTTGCCCACGCCGCCCTTCTGGTTGCACATCGCGATGATCTTCGCGGGGCCGTGATCGGTCAGGGGGCCCGGAATCGGGAAGTAGGGCAGCGGGCGTCCGGTGGGACCGATGCGCTCACGGCGCTGACGGGCCGCGTCCGGGGCCAGCGTGGCCGCGTACTCGGGATCGGGCTCGTACTCGGCGTCAGGGTCGTAGAAGTGCCCCTGGGGCAGTTCCTCGTAGTCGGCGAGTTGGGTGTGGGTGGTGTTCTCGCCACTCCGGTCGCCGGCCATGGCGTTCACGTGATGGCCATCCATGCTCTGGGGTGCAGACAATGTCGGCTGCGGTTTCTGGCGGGATTCGAAGGTGCGGACAGCGACGGAGCCGACAGCCTCGAGCCCCACGGGTCCTTGGCCCCGCTCAGAGGTTCCTGGTTGACCACCCCCGGGAGCAAATGTCGACTCATTCACAAGTCGTCTTACCTCCTTGGTGACCAGGAAATTTCTCGATAGGTCAGCGTGGCACCATGCCGACGGTTGGCGACTCTATGGCGTGTCACCGGTCCGCAGCAACACAATCCGCCGGACCCGGCCCGATGTGTCGGCAATCGAACGCCCCCATGTCAAGGGCGCGCGGGGTGCCATTGGCACATTTCCGGGGTGTGCGAATCGGTTAAAGGGTTACGTTCAAGGCGAGTTGACCATGTCCATGGACATACGCATACGGCCGGACCCCTCTCAAGGTCCGGCCGTGGGCGTGAGATTGACGACTTTCGTTGACGAAAGAGGTCAGGTTCAGGCGAGGAGCATCTCGAGCTCGACGTGCTCGAGGCCGTGCGACTCCGCGACCTCCTTGTAAACAACCTTGCCGTCATGGGTGTTGAGGCCCAGGCCAAGGGCCTTGTCGCGGCGCAGCGCCTCGACCCAGCCGCGGTTCGCGAGCTCGACGATGTACGGCATCGTCGCGTTGGTCAGCGCGTACGTCGAGGTGTTGGGCACCGCGCCGGGCATGTTCGCGACGCAGTAGAACACCGAGTTGTGGACCGGGAAGGTCGGCTCGGCGTGCGTCGTCGGGTGCGAGTCCTCGAAGCAGCCGCCCTGGTCGATCGCGATGTCGACAAGGACACTTCCCGGCTTCATGCGCGACACGAGCTCGTTGGTGACGAGCTTGGGCGCCTTGGCGCCGGGGATGAGGACGGCGCCGATGACGAGGTCGGCGTCGAGGCAGGCCTTCTCGAGCTCGAAGGCGTTGGAGACGACGGTCTGGATCTTCGTGCCGAAGATCTTGTCCGCCTCCTTGAGCTTGTTGATGTCCTTGTCGAGCAGGGTCACGTGGAAGCCCATGCCGATGGCGATCTGCATGGCGTTCCAGCCGGAGACGCCGCCGCCGATGACGACGGCCTTGCCGGCCGCGACACCGGGGACGCCGCCGGGCAGGACACCGCGACCGCCCTGGGCGGCCATCAGGTGGTAGGCGCCGACCTGCGGGGCCAAGCGGCCCGCGACCTCGGACATGGGGGCGAGCAGCGGGAGCGCGCGGTTCGCGGTCTCGACCGTCTCGTACGCGATGGCGGTGGTGCCGGACTCCAGGAGCGCGTCCGTGCACTCCTTGGACGCGGCCAGGTGCAGGTAGGTGAAGAGGGTCTGGTCCTTGCGGAGGCGGTGGTACTCCTCCGCGATGGGCTCCTTGACCTTCAGGAGAAGGTCGGCGGTGGCCCAGACCTCGTCGGCGGTGTCCAGGATGACGGCGCCCGCGGAGACGTACTCCGCGTCCGTGATCGAGGAGCCGACACCGGCGTTCCGCTCGATGACGACCTGGTGGCCGTGGCGCACCAGCTCATGCACGCCGGCGGGGGTGATGGCCACCCGGAACTCGTTGTTCTTGACCTCGCGGGGGATGCCGACCTTCACGTCGATCACGGTCCTCTTGGCTCAGGGGTTTTTCGGGCAATGCGCTACATACCGACACACAAGAGGGCGCATCGGAGACACCACGGAAGTACGCGGCGGAGCCAGTCTAATGAAGGACTTCTCGCTGTCTAGCCTTTCAATGCATCAATCTTCTACGGAAGCGCTACGGATTTCGTAGGCGGAAGTCCTCGCTCCTTCTTTCGATGCAAGCCCTGTGACCTCCTCGAGCTCCCTTCCCAGCATGCGCTCGGCGGCACTGCGGTGCAGCCGGGCCGCCGCCGGGTCCCCCAGCCGGTCCAGGGTGTCGGCAAGCCTGAGCTGCAGCGCCGCCTGAAGTCGTACGTCGCCTGCCTGCCGCGCCCACTCGACGGCCTCCTGGCAGGTGCGCAGCGACTCCTCGGGCCGCCCGGCGTACTCCTGCACCCGCGCCAGCTCGCTCAACGCCCTTGCCTGGCCCGCCACATCGCCGGTCTTGCGGTGTCCGGTGACGGCCGAGCTCCAGTTGCGCAGCGCCTCGCCATAGCGCCCCGCATAGGTGTGCGCCGTTCCGATGCGGCCGTAGAGGCGGGCGGCGTCGGCGCGCTCGCCGCGCGCGAGCCGGTGGGCGAGGGCGCGACCGAACCAGTCCGAGGCCCGCGACCAGTCCCCCAGTTCCTGGTAGGCGCCGCCTACGGATTCCATCGCGCGGCCCGTCGCGTACGGATCATTCGCGTCGCGTCCGGCGTCCAGAGCCAGCCGGTAGCGCGCGAGCGCCTCTTGCGTGCGTCCCGTCCTGGCGTCCAGGTCCGCGAGGTTCAAAAGGGCCGCCGCCTGCTCGCGCGGCAGGTGCCTGCGCTCGGCGACATCGAGGACGAGCCGGTGGATGCCGTACAGCTCGGGGGCCGCGTCCTCCGTGCCCCGGTGGGCGACCAGGGCCCGCGTCAGGGCCGCCATCAGGCGTCGCGCGAGGGTGTCGAGCTCACCGTCGGCGACCGCCAGCCTGGCGGCGGCGAGCAGGGCGGGCTGCCGGATGCGCAGCCACTCGGAGGCGGCGGCGGGGCTGGGGAAGCGCAGGGCGCGCGGCAGGCCGGCGAGCTTCTTGCGGGCCGCCGAGCCGTCCGGCTCCGTGATCGCCCGGCAGGACTGGAGGAGGCGCACGGTCCGCTCCAGCATCCGGGCCCGCGCGAGCTGCACCTCGGCGGGCCGGTCCTGGGTGTCGGTGAGCGTGCGGAGCAGCGGCATCAGGCAGCTCGGCAGCTCGTACTGCGGCAGCGGCGACTCCACGGCCCTGACCAGGCCGAGCTTCACGAAGTCGTCCAGAGTGGTGCGAGCGGCGGAGACCGAGCAGCCCACGAGCGCGGACGCGGTGTGCGGGTCGACGTGCCCGGCGGGAGCGAGGGAGAGGAAGCGCAGTATCCGCGCCGCCGCCGAGGGCAGCGAGGCGTACGTGTGCCGGAAGACACGCGTGAGCGCGGACCCTTCCTCGGGCCGGTCGTGCACCTGCTTGGCCAGGTCGGCGACGGCGGCCTTGGGCCGCACGGAGAGCCAGCCGCCGGCCAGGACGAGCGCGGCGGGATGCGCGGCGCACGCCTCGACGAGACTCTCCGCCGAGCGCGGGTCCACGGTGACGCGCACCGGGCCCACCGCGCGGGAGAGCATCTCGACCGCGGCCGCGGAGTCCAGGCCGCCCAGCGTGCAGGGCCGCACGTCCGGGATCCCGGTGAGCGGGCCCTCCGACACGACCACGGCCAGGCATTCGGGCGCGTCGGGCAGCAGTGGGTCGACCTGCTCGGCGTCCGCGGCATTGTCGAGGAGCAGCAGGGCCCTGCGCCCCGAGAGGGCATCCCGGAGCACTTCGGCGAGCTCGTCCTCGTCGGCTCCCGGGGGTGCCGGGACATCGAGGGTGTCAAGGAGTTCACGGGCGGTGCGTTCCGTGGGCACGCGGGTGCCGTCCGGTTCGGTGAGGTGGGCGCGGAGCACCCCGTCGGGGTAGTCGTCGGCGATCCGCCGCACGAGTTCCTCGGCGAGCGCGGTGCGGCCCGAGCCGGGGCGGCCCGCGATGAGGAGCACGCGTGCGCGTGGCGCCTTGCGGCCCGAGATGGTGTCGAGCCCCGCGCGGTCGATGTCGGCGCGGAGCTCTTTCAACTCCCTGCGGCGGCCGACGAATTGACCGCCGCCGGAGGTCTGGGCCGGAGCGGGCCGCGGCACCGCGCCGCCCGTTGCCGATCCGTCCGTGTCGACTGCCTGATCCGTCACGGGCCATGCTCCGTCCGCCTGCGCGCGAACCCGACCGGGACTCCGGTCGGGACGCTTCCAGAGCCTAGTTCAGGCCCTGCCGCCTCCCCCGACGAGCGGCGCGCACAAGTCCCCCGATCGGATCAGTAGATCGTCACACCGGAGAGCTCCCATGGCTCAGAGCGGTACCTCTCAGGCCTCGAAGGGGCGCGCGGGCCAGGGCGCGTCGGCCGGGCGCAGCGCGTCGACGCCGTCCCCGCTCAGCGCGGCGGTCAGCGAAAGGGCGCCCACGACGAGGCAGTTGTTGTGCAGCTCACCGGCGAGCACTCCGCGTACGAGCTCTTCGAGCGGTACGCGCGCCAGCTCCATGTCGGCCTCCTCCTCGGAGACTTCGAAGCGCTCGCCCTCGGCCTCGGAGAGATCGCGGGCGAGGAAGATGCGCACGGCCTCGTCGCAGCCGCCGGGCGTGGTGTAGACGTCGGTCAGGACGCGCCAGTCCTCGGCCTTGACGTGCGCCTCTTCGTAGAGCTCGCGCTGGGCGGCGTGCAGGGGGTTCTCGCCGGGGATGTCGAGCAGCCCGGCCGGGATCTCCCAGAGCTTGTGGTGGACGGGGTGGCGGTACTGGCGCAGGACCAGGACCCGGCCGGCGTCGTCCAGGGCGAGCACGGCGACGGAGCCGGGGTGCACCTGGTAATCGCGGCGGACGACCGTCCCGTCGGGCATGACGACGTCGTCGGTGCGCACGGAGGTCTTGTTCCCCACGAAGGGTGTCTCCGTGGCCGTGACCTGCCACTCCTCGGCGGTGTCCTTGATCGTCATGTCGCCCTGCCCTCCCACACGTGCAAACAGAAACCGGGGCACCAGCCTCATAAGGCTCGTACCCCGGCAACCGTATCGCTCTTGTGTTACTTACCCGTCTGGCGCTCCACCGCGGCCTTCACCAGGCCCGCGAAGAGCGGGTGCGGGCGGGTCGGGCGCGAGCGCAGCTCCGGGTGCGCCTGGGTGGCGACCAGGTAGGGGTGCACCTCGCGCGGGTACTCGACGTACTCGACGAGCTTGCCGTCCGGGGAGGTGCCGGAGAAGACGATGCCCGCGTTCTTCTCCAGCTCCGCGCGGTAGGTGTTGTTCACCTCGTAGCGGTGACGGTGGCGCTCCTCGACGTACTCCTTGCCGTCGTACACCTCGCGCACGATGGAGCCCTCGGCGAGCTTCGCCGGGTACATGCCCAGCCGCATCGTGCCGCCCATGTCGCCCTCACCGGCGACGATGTCCAGCTGCTCGGCCATGGTCGAGATGACCGGGTGGCCGGTGGCGGAGTCGAACTCCGTGGAGTTGGCGTCGGGGATGTCCGCGAGGTTGCGGGCGGCCTCGATCACGATGCACTGCAGGCCGAGGCAGAGGCCGAGCAGCGGGATCTTGTTCTCGCGGGCGAACGTGATGGCGCCGACCTTGCCGGTCACGCCGCGGTCGCCGAATCCGCCGGGGATGCAGATCGCGTCGACGTCCTCGAGCTGCTTGGCGGCGCCCGCCGCGGTCTTGCAGTCGTCCGATGTGACCCACTTGACCTTGACGCGGGCGCGGTTGGCGAAGCCGCCCGCGCGCAGCGCCTCGGTCACCGAGAGGTAGGCGTCGGGCAGGTCGATGTACTTGCCGACCAGCGCGACGGTGACCTCGTGGTTCGGGTTGTGCACCCGGTCCAGGAGGTCCTCCCACTGGGTCCAGTTCACGTCGCGGAACGGGAGGTCCAGCTTGCGGACCACGTACGCGTCGAGGCCCTCGGTGTGCAGGACCTTCGGGATGTCGTAGATCGACTTGGCGTCGACACAGGCGACGACCGCGTCCTCGTCGACGTCGCACATCAGCGAGATCTTGCGCTTGATGGCGGTCGGCACGTCGCGGTCGGCGCGCAGCACGATGGCGTCGGGCTGGATACCGATGTTGCGCAGGGCCGCGACCGAGTGCTGGGTCGGCTTGGTCTTCAGCTCGCCGGACGGGCCGATGTAGGGCAGCAGCGAGATGTGCACGACGAAGACGTTGTCGCGGCCGACCTCGTGGCGGACCTGACGGACGGTCTCCAGGAACGGCAGGGACTCGATGTCGCCGACCGTGCCGCCGACCTCCGTGATGACCACGTCGACGTCGTCGGTGGCCATGCGGCGGATGCGGTGCTTGATCTCGTTCGTGATGTGCGGGATGACCTGGACCGTGTCGCCGAGGTACTCGCCGCGCCGCTCCTTGGCGATGACCTGCGAGTAGACCTGGCCGGTGGTGACGTTGGCCGTGCCGTCGAGGTCGACGTCCAGGAAGCGCTCGTAGTGGCCGATGTCCAGGTCGGTCTCGGCGCCGTCGTTCGTGACGAACACCTCGCCGTGCTGGAAGGGGTTCATCGTGCCCGGGTCGACGTTCAGGTACGGGTCGAGCTTCTGCATGGTGACGCGCAGGCCGCGCGCCTTGAGGAGCGCACCCAGGCTGGAGGCAGTCAGACCCTTGCCGAGGGAAGAGGCGACACCCCCGGTGACGAAGATGTGCTTGGTCGTCGTGGATTTAGGCTGCATAGCCAAAGGGGGGCTCCCGTGGTCGCGGTCTGAAGGGTGCGTACCGGCCTCGTCCCAGGTTTTGGAGGAGGTGCCGTCGCTGCGGTTCGGGGGTTCAATGACCACCGGCTCACGGGCTACCAGGGTATCAGCGACGGGACGAGGCTGCTTCCGGCCACGCTCGGGTACTCACGTCACACGTCCCTCACCTGGCGCTCACCCGTTCGGCGCAGCCTGGTTGTCGGGAGCGGCGCGCAGATCAGCCGGGTGCGTCGTATCCTGCTCGGACACTCGCTGCAGAGCCGGACCGACCAACGGCAACCACCCCCCGTCCGTTCCACCGGAACAAGAGGCTCGTGCAGTTCGTTTTACAGCGAACCCTTGACCGTAGAGCGAGCGCCCCCGAGAGGGCGACGTGGCCGTTTGACTGGAGATGCACGTGGCCGGGCGCATCGAGGATTACGCACTCATCGGAGACATGCAGACCGCTGCCCTGGTCTGCCGGGACGGCACAGTCGACTGGCTGTGCCTGCCCCGCTTCGACTCGCACGCCATCTTCGCCGGATTGCTCGGCACGGAGGAGCACGGATTCTGGCGCCTCGGGCCCGCTCACAGCCCCGACGCGCAACCGCCGACCGCCGCGCGGCGGTCGTACCGCGGTGACTCGCTGATCCTGGAATCCGAGTGGGACACCCCGCGCGGCACGGTCCGCGTGACCGATTTCATGCCGCCGCGCGACACGGACGCCCCGCAGCTGGTGCGGATCGTCGAGGGCGTCAGCGGCCGGGTGCCGATGCGTTCCGCCCTGCGGATGCGCTTCAGTTACGGCCGTGTGGTGCCCTGGGTGCACAAGGTCGACGGGCGCACGGTGGCCGTCGCCGGGCCGGACTCGGTCTGGCTCGACACCTCGGCCCAGACCTTCGGCAAGGACCTCACGACGTACTCGGACTTCACGGTCGCCCCCGGTGACCGGATCGCGTTCACCATCTCGTGGCAGCCCTCGCACAAGGAGCCGCCCGCTCCGGCCGAGCCCGAGAACGCCCTCGTGGCCACGCAGGACTTCTGGCGGGAGTGGGTCGACCACTGCACGTACCACGGTCCGTACCGCGAGGCCGTGGTCCGCTCGCTGATCACCCTGAAGGCCCTGACGTACGCCCCGACCGGCGGAATCGTCGCGGCGCCCACGACGTCGCTGCCCGAGGACATCGGGGGCTCCCGCAACTGGGACTACCGCTACACGTGGCTGCGTGACGCCGCCATCACGCTCTCCTCGCTGCTGCGCACCGGATACCGCGAGGAGGCCCGCGCCTGGCGCGAGTGGCTCCTGCGCGCGGTGGCGGGCGACCCCGAGAACCTGCAGATCATGTACGGCATCGCGGGCGAGCGCGAGCTGGGCGAGGCCGAGCTCGACTGGCTTCCGGGTTACGAGGACTCGACCCCGGTCCGTGCGGGCAACGGCGCGGCGCACCAGCTCCAGCTGGATGTGTACGGAGAGGTCACCGAGGCCCTGCACCTGGCGCACATGACGGGTCTGACCCGCAATGACTACGCCTCGGTGCTCCAGCTCAAGCTGATCCGCTACCTGGAGTCGAACTGGGACCAGCCGGACGAGGGCATCTGGGAGGTCCGCGGTCCGCGCCGGCACTTCGTGCACTCCAAGGTGATGTGCTGGGTCGCGGTCGACCGCACGATCAAGCTCATCGAGTCCGGCGACGCCGACGGCCCCCTGGAGAAGTGGCGCGAGCTGCGCGACGACATCCACCGGGACGTCTGCGACAAGGGGTACGACAAGGAGCGGAACACGTTCACGCAGTCGTACGGCTCCAAGGAGCTGGACGCCTCGCTGCTGCTCATCCCGCAGATGGGCTTCCTGCCGCCCGACGACAAACGCGTGATCGGCACGATCGAGGCGATCCAGCGGGAGCTCTCGACGTCGGACGGCTTCATCCTGCGCTACCCCACCACGGGCGACGACGCGGGAGTGGACGGGCTCGAGGGTGACGAAGGCGCCTTCCTGGCCTGTTCGTTCTGGATGGCGGACGACCTGGCGATGATCGGCCGCGTCGACGAGGCCCGCAAGCTCTTCGAGAAGCTGCTCGCGCTCCGCAACGACCTGGGTCTGCTCGCGGAGGAGTGGGACCCGCGGCTGCAGCGCCAGGTCGGCAACTTCCCGCAGGCGTTCAGCCACGTGCCGCTGATCGACACGGCACTGCGGCTGACCGCTTCCGGGGCGTACGGCGGCTAGGCCAGTTTCCCGATGACCTCCCGGGCGGCGCGCTCTCCCTCGGTCGCGCCGCCCTCCATGAAGCCCTGGAAGTCGTAGGAGCAGTGCTCGCCGCCGATGTGGAGCGCGCCCCGCGGGCCCTGCGGGGTGCCTTCGTAGCCCGCATAGCGGTGCAGATAGCCCACGGGCCAGTACGAGTAGGCGCCGAGGGCGTAGGGGTTCTTGTGCCAGGCGGAGAGCTGGGCCTTGCCGGTCCAGGCCGCCTTGGCGCCCGGGAAGACCCGGTCGATCTGGCCGAGGTAGCGGGTGGACAGGTCGCGTACGTAGGGGTCCGTCTCGGTGCTGAACGGGCCCGCCGGTGACAGCGACTCGGCGAGGGTGCCGCCGCCGTACTGGATGAGGATGCCGCCGGTGCCCGGCTGGATCTTGGTGGTGTCCCAGGTCTGCTGGAAGTCGACGTCGGTGAAACAGTCGCCCGCGCTCACTCCGGGCCAGGCGCCGGTGCCGCGCCAGGGGCGGCTTGAGAACTGCATGTTGAGTTTGGTGCAGTGGCCCATGCGGGCGTCACGCAGCAGGTTCGTCATGCGGGTGTCCAACCCGGCCTTGGTGAGGTCGAGTTGCTTGAGCACCGGCAGCGGTACGCACAGGATCGTCTGGTCGGCGGTGGCGGTGCGGGTGGCGCCCGCCTCCGTGTAGGTGAGGGTCTGGGTGCCGTCGGCGTTGGCGCGTACGGCGGTCAGGGAGCAGCCGGGGCGCAGGGTGCCGTCGGGCAGGAAGTCGGCGATGGCGCGCGGGAGTTGGTCGTTGCCGCCGGTGATGTGGTAGCGCTCGTTGGACAGGCCCCAGATGTTGAAGTGCCCGGGATTGGTCTGGTAGCCCATCAGCAGGACGAGGGCGAGCGCGGACTGGTCGGTGGTGTCTGCGCCGTACTCGACGTTGTAGGCGACGTCGAACCAGCGGCCGAGCGGGGAGTTGTGCCCTCCGGGGACGCGGGAGTCGATCCACTCATGAATCGACATGCTGTCGAGGGCCGTTCCGGTCGGCGTGGTCTGGTTCCAGAAGACCTCGCCCGCCTCCGACAGGTCGCGGCGCAGGAGTTGGTAGACATCCTTGAAGTCCTCGTCGGCCTGGGCCCGCGGGTAGTAGGCGCCGTTGAACCAGAGGATCTCCTCCGCGCCGCGGGGTCCGCCGCCGAGGAAGTCCTCGACGGGGAGGTCGAAGCGGCGGCACAGCTCCAGGATCTTCTTGTGGCTTGTGTCGATCAGCTCGCCGCCGATCTCGGAACTCTGGCCGTACGCCCAATGGGCGCGCTGGGAGTACATGCGGCCGCCGACCCGGTCGGGATTCGCTTCGTAAAGCGTGCAGTTCAGGCCCGCGTCATGGAGGGTGAGAGCGGCGGTCAGGCCCGATATTCCGGCTCCTACGACGGCTATGCGGGGTGCGCCTCTCGTGGCCGAGGCTCTCGCGCGGGGAGCTGCCGCGAGGCCCGCACCGGCCGCAAGGCCCGCTGCGGCTGCCCCTTTGAGGACCGTTCTGCGGCTGGGCGGTGCTGCCTCTGCGGCGCCCCGCAGTTCGGCCACGGGGATGCCGAGGCGCTGGGCCTCTCCGTGCTCCGCGGCCAGTTGCTTCAAGGCGTGCATGGGATGCGTACGGGACACGGGAGATCTCCTCAGACAGTGGCGGACGATGGCTCGGTGTCGGTCGTGCGCTCGGCCGCGTCCTCCAGGACGATCCGGCCGATGATCTCGTAGCGGGCGGGCTGCTTCGCCCGCAGATACAGGCCGAGTCCCAGGCCCCCGAAGAAGACGAGGCCCACGATCCAGGGGATGGCCTTGAAGAAGAGGGAATCGGCGGCGCTGCCCGCCGCGGTGTCCATGTTGATCACGAGCAGGACGACGACGGCGATCATGCCGATGCCGCCGAGAAGCGGGGCGACCAGGGTCGTGAACCAGTGCCGGTCCTCGGGGTGGTTCTTGCGGAAGTAGCCGATGACGGCGAACGAACAGAGGGTCTGCACGATGAGGATCGCCATCGTGCCGAGGATCGCGAGCAGCGTGTACAGGTGGATGTACGGGTCCTGACCGGTGAGCCAGAAGGCGGCGACCAGCGCGACGGCGATCGCGGACTGGACGCAGGAGGCGATGTACGGGGAGCCGTGCCTGGGGTGCGTGCGGCCGAGGCCGCGGTGCAGGAATCCCTCGCGCCCTATCGCGTACAGATAGCGGGACGCGCACTGGTGGAAGGCCATGCCGCAGGCGAACGAGCCGGTGATCAGGAGCCATTGGAAGGTGTCGACCGCCCAGGCGCCGATGAAGGCGTGCGCCGGGTCGAAGAACAGGTCGAGCGGGCTCGTGGACTGCGAGACCTTCACCGAACCCGCCAGGCCGTTGCCGGCGATCGTCATCCAGGAGACGTAGATGTAGAAGAGGCCGACGCCGACGACCGAGACGAGTGTCGCGCGCGGGATGACCTTCTTGGGGTTGCGGGACTCCTCGCCGTACATGGCGGTGGACTCGAAGCCGACCCAGGACCAGAAGGCGAAGAAGAGGCCGAGCCCTGCCGAGGTGCCGGTGAAGGCGTTCTTCGGGTTGATGGGCTCGACCGGGATGCCGTCGGGGCCGCCGCCGTGGATCAGTACGGCGGTGGCGACGGCGAAGAGGACCGCGATCTCGGCGATCAGCATCACGCCGAGCGCCTTCGCGGTGAGGTTGATGTCGAAGTACGACAGGACGACGGTGACGGCGAGCATCGCGGCCGCGTAGAGGATCCACGGCAGGTCGGCGCCGAGCTGGTCGTGGACGGTGGTCTTGGCGAAGTACGCGAAGACTCCGACGATCGACGCCTCGAAGACGACGTACGCGAGGACGGCGAGCATCCCGGACGCCATGCCCGCGATGCGGCCGAGGCCGTGCGAGATGTAGCCGTAGAAGGCGCCGGCCGCGGTGATCCGCTTGGCCATGGCGACGTACCCGACCGAGAAGACGGTCAGGACGAGCGTCGCGAAGAGATAGCCCGCGGGCGCTCCGGTGCCGTTGCCCGCGCCGACGGCGATGGGGAGGTTGCCGGTCATCGCCGTGATCGGCGCGGCGGTGGCGACCGCCATGAAGACGACGCCGACGAGGCCGACGGAGTTCGCCTTGAGACGGTGGACCTCGGGCGTGGTGGGTCGTGCTGGCGTGTGCTCTGGCATGGCGGGCACCCTTCCGTGGCGTGACGTACGCCACAACCGACAACAGGTCGCGCAATTGACGTCCTGGGGCGACGAGTTGTCGGGGTATGAGCGGATCAGATCATTCCCGTAACGGGCCGGAGATGTCCCCGGAACGTATGCGCAGGTACCGTCCGCCCCATGGACAGTCAGGGCACGCAGGGCACTCAGGGCGGCATCACCGTGCAGCGGGCCCTGGAACTTCCGGGGCTTCGCGGCGGGCTCCCCGAGGTGGTCGCGGGCGCGGAGCGGCTGCAGCGCACGGTGCGCTGGGTGCACGCCGGCGAGGTGCCGAACATCGCCTCGCTCCTCAAGGGCGGCGAGCTGCTCCTGACCACGGGCCTCGGCCTGGGCACGCGCCCCGCCGAGCAGCGTGTCTTCGTGCGCAAACTCGCCGAGCGCGGCATCGCCGCGCTCGTCGTGGAGCTGGGCCCGCGCTTCACGCGGCTCCCGGCGGCGATCGTGGAGACGGCGCGCGCCGCGGGTCTTACGCTGGTGCAGCTGCACCGCGAGGTGCCCTTCGTGACGGTCACCGAAGAAATACACACCGAGATCGTCAACGGCCACTACGCGCTGCTCCAGCGGGCCGAGGAGGTCCACAGGCGCTGCACGGAGGCGCTGCTCGGCGGGGGCGGCGTACCCCAAGTCCTGGGCGTCCTCGCGGACTTCAGCGGCAACCCGGTGTTCCTGGAGACGGCGGACGGGCAGCTCCTGTACGCCGCCGGGGCGGGCACCGAGTGCGCCGACCCCCTCCAGGTGTGGGTGGGGCTGCGAGGCCGGACCGTCGACCGGGACGGTCCGCCCGCGGGCGCGCTGCTCGTGGACGTGCCGGGCGGTGGTCCAGGCTCCGGCTCGGTGCGCGCACGCCTCGTACTGCTCGCCGTGGAGTCCGCGCTGCTTCCGGTGCACCGGATCGCGGCGGAGCGGGCCGCGAGCTCGCTCGCGGTGGTCCTGATGCAGGCCCGGCAGGAGGAGGAGCTCGCCGCGCGCGGACGTGGCGACTTCCTGACCGATCTGGCGGAGGGGCGGATCCTGGCCGACGACGCGCCCGCCCAGGCGCGGGTGCTCGGCTTCAAGCCCGGCGAGAGCCCGCTGCTCCCGGTCGTGATGCGCCTCGCGGACGGGCTGCCGCCAGGCGGCGGCTGGGCCGTGCTCGCGCGGGCGGTGGCGGAGGAGCTCGCCGCGGTGGGGGTGCCGGTGCTGCTCGGCGTACGCCCGGTCGAGGGGCGGGTCCCCCTCCTCCTCGGCCTGCGTACGGAATCCGAACGCACCGCGGTGGCCGACCGGGTCGCCGCGGCGCTGCGGGCAGGCGTGGAGCGAGCGGGAATGCAGCGGGCGGGGGCGCTGCCGCCGGTCGTGGTGGTCGGGGTCGCGGGCGGCTGGGCGGCGGCTTCGGCGGGGCTCCGGCACGCGGCGGAGACGGCGACGGCCGCGCAGGGACTCATCGACCGCCCCTGGTACGACGCGCGGCGCCTGGACATCGACCTGCTCCTGTGGCGCCTGCACAACTACGACGACTCGGCGCTCGCGGCGTTCGTGGACCGCGCGATCGGCCCGCTGCGCACCCACGACCAGCGCTCTAAGCCGCCGCTCCTTCCGACCCTGCAGACGTACCTGGCGCATGCGGGACGCAAGGCGGAGACGGCACGCGAACTGCACCTGAACCGTCAGACGCTCTACAACCGCCTGGCCAGGATCAGTGAACTCCTCGGCACGGACCTGGACGACCCGCAGACGGTCCTCGCGCTGAGCCTGGCGCTGCGGGCACGCAGGCATGTGGCGTAGGCGCCGTACCGCGTCTCGGAGCTACATGGCGAGCGGCTGCGTCAACTCGTCGTAGACGCTGAGGACTTGGGTGACCGTTTCGTCCTCGGTCGGCCATGTCGCCGCCTGGGCCGTGCCCTTGTCCTTGAGTCGCTCCCTGAGCGCGGGGTCGGCCAGGAGGCGCGCGACGGCGGTGGCCAGGGCCTCCGCGTCGCCGTACGGGACGAGCGTGGCCGCGTCGCCGACCAGTTCGGGGATGCCTCCGACAGCGGTCGCGACGAGCGGCACGCGCGCGTGCAGGGCTTCCTGGGCGAGCACGGAGCGGGACTCCCAACTGCTGGGCAGCACCACGAGATCGGCCGCCGCGAGCATCTGGGATACGTCGTCGCGCCGCCCCACGAGCCGTACGGGAAGGCCTTCGCCCTCGATACGGCGCTGCAGGGCGCCGCGTTCGGGCCCTTCACCGGCGATGACGAGGAGCGGCAGCGGGTCGAGATGACGCCACGCACGCGCGGCGTCGAGCAGGACGTCATAGCCCCGCTGCCGTTCGAGCGTGCCGACCGTGACGATCAACGGCCGCCCGATGGCTCCGAGTTCGGCGAGGGCCTTGTGGCGCACCCCCTCGGCGTCCTCGGCTGCCCCGGCACCGTCCGGACGCGGCGGGGGGAAGGTGACGGGTGCCAGGCGGGCGTCCCGCGCCCCTCTGCTGCGAGCTCGGTCGACGAGGTCGGACGAGGTGCCGAGGACCACGGCGGCGGCCTTGGCCACGCGCCGCTCCAGGAGGTGCAGGACGCGGGCGCGCGCTCCTTCCGCGTGCGCGCGGGTGTGCCAGGTGACGACGAGGGGGATGCGGCGTCCGGTGAGCGCGAGGGCGGCGCGGAGCGCGGCATGCAGTCCGTGCGCGTGCACGAGGTCGGCGTCGGCGCAGGCCAGGCGGAGGGAGGCGACGGACGCGGGGTCACCGCTGCGCGGCACGTGGACGTGCCGGGCTCCGGTGCCCGTCAGGTCGTAGGCGGTGGCCGCCGCGGAGGGGGCACACACCGTGACCCGCACGCCCCGCGCCGCGAGGCCCGCGGCGAGCGACCTGACGTGGGCACTGCTGCCCGCGCTGCCACCGCCCAGTACTTGCACCGTGTGCAGGGGGGTCTGACCGTGCGGTGAGTGGCTGCTCACGTGGCTCACGTAGCCGGGGCTCCTGGATCGGCGTCGGGGGGCTGCGCCAAGGATGCCAGTCCGCACGGACGTTCCGGCACCGCCGAAAGGTCCCTTCCGTGTCGCGACGGGCAACTCCCTGACCCGGATCACCCACACGGGTGAGGACAACGGGATCACAGCACCGCGAGCGATCTGCGGCCCCCGCATCTTTGCAGCGGGGATATGCCGGAGGGAAGGCTTTCAGGGGGGAGGTGTGGGGCGAGGGCCGGGGGCACCCCCCGGGGGGGGGAGCCACTAGCCCTCGGATCCCGTCTCCGCAGCCACACTGACCCGCTCGCCGGATCCCGTCTCCGCAGTCACACTGACCCGCTCGCCGGATCCTGCCGCCGCGCTGACCCGTTCGCCGTACGCCGCTGCAGCCACGAGGGCCGCCGCGTGGGCCGCAAGCCCCGCGCGGCCGTTGCCCGTGGCGATGGCCGCGCCCATTGCCGCGCCCAAGGCGTGCGCTCCCGCGTCGCCGATCATGGCCTGCTCTCCGAAGTCCTCCGGGAGCACCGCCGCCGCGGCTCCCACAGCGGCCGCGGAGAGGACCCCGGAGGTGCCGCCGCGCAGCAGACCCGGTGCCCCCAAAGCGATCACCGCCCCGGCGGCCCTCCCCGGGCGTACGTCCACGAGGTTGACGAAGTGGGCCGTACCCGCGATCACGACGCCGGCAAGGAGCTTGTCCACCGGGCGCTCCTTGAGCAGCGCCCCGGCGGCGAGACCCGCCGCGGAGATCCCGAACAACTTGACCGCCCCGCTGGTCACTTCGCCGTCCCGCAGGGCGCCCAGGTGCGCGCGGAAACCCCGGCGCGGATCGCCGTCCCCCGCCACGTCGTCGTACGCCCCGCACGCCCCCGCCACGAGCACCGCGAGCCCGGCGGCGGCACGGGACCCCGCAGGCAGCGCCACGGCTCCGGCCGCCGCACCGAGGGCGGCGGCGGGCCCGGCGTACAACTCCACTGTCCGCCCCGCGTAGTTCTTCCGCCGCCAGCGGTCGGTGCCGCCGGGGGCACGTGAGCGCAGCGCGGCGGTGACCGCGCGGGTGACGGAGGCTGCGGTGAGAAGGGCAGGGATACGTCGGGCAGGCGTGCACTTGATCATGCGAATCAGGGTACGGGGGCCTGGGATTTCAGCCGGGGGCCGGCATCTCAGCCCGTCCGGCGTTTGAGGACGAACTCGGCGGAGCCGGTGATCTGCGGTACACAAGGCGTACCCGCAGAAGGCGCCCCCGCCCGCAGAAGGCGCCCCCCGATCAAGGCGACCCCGCCCGCTAACCGTCCCCCCGAGCCGTCGCCAACAACTCTTCCGCATGCGCCCGCGCCGTCTCCGAGTCCTCCTGCCCGGCCAGCATCCGCGACAACTCCCGTACGCGGTCCTCCCCTTCGAGCACGAGGACCCCGGACCGAGTGACGGACCCGTCATTGGTCTTCTCGACCAGCAGCTGCCGATCGGCGAACGCCGCCACCTGAGGCAGATGCGTCACGACCACGACCTGCGCGGACTTGGCGAGCTTGGCGAGCCTGCGGCCGATCTCGACGGCGGCCTTGCCGCCGACACCCGCGTCGACCTCGTCGAAGAGGTACGTCGGAACGGGGTCCGTGCCCGCGAAGACGACCTCGACCGCAAGCATCACGCGCGACAGCTCACCGCCAGACGCGCCCTTGGCGATCGGCCGCGGCGGTGCGCCCGGGTGCGGGGCGAGGAGGAGTTCCACCTCGTCGACGCCCGCCGGGCCGTACGCGACGAGGCGTCCGTCGACCGGCACACCGTCCGCGTCGTCCGGAACCTCCGTGGCGGTGATGTCGATCGTCACGCGCGCGTGCGGCATGGCAAGCGAGGACAGCTCCTCGGTGACGGCCGCCGCGAACCGCGAAGCCGCCTCCTGGCGTGCGTCGGTCAACGCCTGCGCGAGCCCGGCCAGTTCACCCCGGAGCGCGTCCCGCTCGGCGGTCAGCTCCTCCAGACGGTCGTCGTCGCCCTCGAGTTCGGTGAGCCGCGCGGCCCCCTCCTCGGCCCAGGCGAGCACGGTGTCGATGTCGGAGCCGTACTTCCGGGTCAGCTGGGTGAGCGCGGCCCGCCGCTCCTCCACCGCCGCGAGGCGCAGGGGATCGGCGTCGAGGTCGTCGGCGTATCCGGCGAGCTCCCCCGCCACGTCGCCCAGCAGGATGCCGATCTCGCCGATCCGCTCGGCGAGGGCGGCCAGGGCGGGGTCGTGCGAACGCACCGCTTCGAGAGCCCTGTGGGCGCCCGCCACCAGCGTCGTGGCGTCGACCCCCTCCGGGTCCTCGGGGTTGCCCGCGAGCGCGGCGTGCGCGGCCGTGGCGGCGGATGCGAGGGCCTCCGCGTGGCCGAGCCGCTCGGCCTCGGCGGCCAGTTCGGTGTCCTCGCCCTCACGCGGCTCCACGCCCGCGACCTCCTCGAGGCCGAAGCGCAGCAGATCGGCCTCCTGGGCCCGCTCACGCGCACGCGTGGTGATCTCGTCGACCTCGGTCGTCACGGCCCGCAGCCTGCGGTACGCCGCCGTGTACTTGGCCAGCGGCACCGTGACCGCGTCGCCCGCGTACCGGTCGAGCGCCCCGCGCTGGCGGGCCGGCTTGAGCAGTCCCTGCTGGTCGGTCTGACCGTGCACCGCGACGAGGTCGTCGGCGAGTTCGGACAGCAGCCCCACCGGGACCGACCGCCCGCCGAGATGCGCGCGGGATCTCCCCTCCGCCGAGACGGTACGGCTGATCAGCAGCGCCCCGTCGTCGAGTTCGGCCCCGGCCTCCTCCGCCCGCACGGCGGCCGAGGCGCCGTCGGGCACGGTGATCCGTCCCTCCACCACCGCCGCCTTGGCGCCGATCCGCACCAAAGCGGGATCCGCGCGTCCGCCGAGCAGCAGGCCAAGGCTGGTGACCACCATCGTCTTGCCCGCACCGGTCTCGCCGGTCACGGCGGTGAACCCCGGCGACAGCTCGACCACTGCGTCGTCGATGACTCCGAGCGACCGTATCCGCATCTCCTCCAACACGGACACGACCTTACGAGGTCATGGGCCAGGTGTGCGACGGGCCCTGGCTTCCTTCCCCCTTCCGTCGGCGAAGACGCAGGTGGCAAAGGCGGATCGAACGGACGCTGTCACCCGCAGGGGGATGGGGTTTCCGGGGGGATTTCCCCACCACGATCTTCCTGACAGCCTCCTGGTGCGCGGGTGCCCCAGCACGCCAATCTGATCAGTATGGGAACGGGACTGGCACAGGCGGCGCTGCGGGCGCATCGCCCGGCATTCGTGGGCACGGCGGTGGCCGCGCTGTTCGCGGCGACGGTGGTGAGCGCATCGACGATGATGCTCGGCACGACGGGCACCGACGGACTCTCCGCGGGGGCCCGGAGGCAGATCGACGAGAACGGCGTCGGCGACATGGCGGTCGTCCTGCTGATCGGTTCCATCTACATGTCGATATTCGTGGTCGCGTCGACCATGGGCACGGCCGTCACGCAGCAGCACCGCGAGCTGGCCCTGGTGCGCTCCATCGGCGCCAAGCCCCGCCAGGTCCGCCGCGCGGTGGCCGTCCAGGCCCTCGCCGCGTCGATACCGGCGGCACTCGCCGGCTTCGTCCTCGGCGGCTTCGTCGCACGCTGGTGGCACGCGGGCATGGTGTCGCACGGACTGCTCCCCGCCGAAGCGCACTTCCGGTTCGCCTGGCTCGCGCTGCCGGTGTGCCTGGGCGTGGCCGTGGTGACGACGACGCTCGCCGCGCTCCTCTCGGCACTGCGGTTCTCGCTGCTCGGCCCGGCCCGCGCCCTGAGCGAGGCGGCGACCGGGCGGCGGGGGCTCGGCCTGCTCCGGGCACCGCTCGGCCTCATCGCCGTCGCGGGGGCCTGCGTGGTCTCGGTGCTGCTGTCGAAGCAGCCCGCGGACGAAGCGAGCGAGGGCGCGTTCCTCGTCCTCATCCTCTTCTGCGTCGGCGCGGGGCTGCTCGGCCCGCGGATCATCGGGCCCGCGGCCTGGCTGGTCTCCGCGTTCGTGGGCCGACTGGGCAGCAGCGCGCGTCTGGCGATGCTCAACGTCCGCTCGCAGCCCCGCCGCTTCTCCGCCGCGGTGGTGCCGCTCGTCCTGGTCGTGGGCTTCGGCCTGACCAAGATCGGCATGCACACCACGGCGCAGCACCACACGGGTTCGGCGGGCAGCTCGGGCGAGGTCTGGCTCGACTACGTGGGCACGGGTCTGTACGCGGGCTTCGCCGCCATCGCCGCGGCGAACACCCTCGCCATGATCTCCTTCGAGCGCCGCCGCGACGTCGCCCTGCTGCGGGTGGTGGGCAGCCGGCGCGCCCAGGTGCGGGCGATGGCGGCCTGGGAAGCGGTGGTCGTCGCCGGGACGGCGCTGCTGCTCGGCACCGCGATAGCGCTCGGCACGCTGGCCCCCATCCTCAGCACGGCCTTCGGCTCATCACTCCCCCACCTGCCGTGGGGCGTACCGACGGGAATCGCGGCGGGCACGCTGCTCCTCACCCTGCTCGCGACAGGACTCCCGGTGGCGAGCGTGCTGCGGCGCAGGGCGATCTCCGTGGTGAGCGCGACATGAGCGCCCCGTCAGGGGCGCGGGGCTGTGACATATGCGGCTCCGCCGCGTGGGCGCGCCCAGCCACACCAGCCCCGCAGACGAATCCGCTCCCGGCACCACGCTAGTCAGGCGCTCCACGCCACCCGGACACCGGCAGCGCGAACTTCGCCACGAGGCGGTCGGTGAACGACGCGTGGTGCAGCCGCGCGAGCCGCACCGGCACCTCGCCCCTGCGGACCTCGACCCGGGCCCCCGGTGGCAGTTCCACGGTCCGCCGCCCGTCGCACCACAGCACCCCGTGCGACGTGTGCTGCTGGACCTCGACTGCGAGCACCGAGTCCGGCGAGGTCACCAGGGGCTTGGCGAACAGGGCATGGGCGCTGATCGGCACCATCAGGAGCGCCTCCACCTCCGGCCACACGACGGGTCCGCCCGCGGAGAAGGCGTACGCGGTGGAGCCGGTCGGCGTCGCGCACACGATGCCGTCGCAGCCGAAGCCGGTGACCGGACGGCCGTCGATCTCCAGGACGACCTCCAGCATCAGCTCGGCCGACATCTTCTGCACGGCGGCTTCGTTGAGCGCCCAGTCGCGGTGCACGACATCGCCGTTGCTGCGCACGACGACGTCGATGGTCATCCGCTCCTCGACCTCGTACGACCTCGTCACCACCCGGTCGACGACCTTGTCGAGGTCGTCGCGCTCGGCCTCGGCGAGGAACCCGACCCGCCCCAGGTTCACGCCGAGCATCGGCACCCCGGAGGCGCGGGCGAACTCGGCGCCGCGCAGCAGCGTGCCGTCCCCGCCGAGCACGACGAGCAGCTCACAGCCGTCGAGGCACTGCGGGGTGGCCTCCTTGACCGTGCCGACCTCGGGCGGCAGCGGCAGATCGGCCGCCTCCGCCTCCAGGACCCGTACGCCGATGCCGCTGCGCAGCAGCCCCTGGACGACGAGTTCGGCACTGCGGATGGCCGCGGGCCGTCCGGTGTGCGCGAGCAGGAATACGGTACGAGCTCGGGTCTGGGTCGATCCGGTCTGAGTCAACGGGGCCCCTCCGCCACGGCACGGTCAACGTCCGCCGGGTCGAGTTCGGGCGCCCCGGCACGCAGCCACAGAAAGTACTCGACATTTCCGGAAGGTCCGGGCAGCGGGCTCGCGGTCACGCCACGCACACCGAGCCCGAGCCCCCACGCCTGGCGCGCCACACCGCGTACGGCGTCGGCCCGCAGTTGCGCGCTGCGCACCACACCGCCGCTGCCCAGGCGCTCCTTGCCGACCTCGAACTGTGGCTTGACCATGAGGACCAGGTCGGCGTCCGGGGCCGCGCACCGTACGAGGGCGGGAAGCACCAGGCCGAGCGGGATGAAGGAGAGGTCGCCGACGATCAGGTCGACGGGGGTCCCGTCGATGGCCTCCACCGTCAACTCCCGTACGTTCGTACGGTCCTTGACGGTGACCCGGTCGTCGCTCTGCAGCGACCAGGCGAGCTGCCCGTATCCGACGTCGACGGCGACGACGCCCGACGCACCGGCGCGCAGCAGCACATCGGTGAAGCCCCCGGTGGACGCGCCCGCGTCCAGCGCGCGCCGCCCCTCGACGACAAGGCCCTGCGGCACGAACGCGGCGAACGCGCCCGCCAGCTTGTGGCCGCCGCGCGAGACGTAGTCGGGATCGTTCTCGTCGGTCGAGACCACGATGGCCGCGGCGGTCTCCACCTGCGTCGCGGGCTTCGTCGCGGTGTTCTTGTCGACGGTCACACGGCCGGCGGCGATCAGCTGGCTCGCGTGCTCGCGCGAGCGCGCCAGCTTGCGGCGGACCAGTTCGGCGTCGAGGCGGCGGCGTGCCACTCCTGCCACGTTCTGTTCAGCTCCTGTTGTACGGGGGTGAGTGCTGGTACGAAGCCGCGGGCGTCCCCGTGGGTGGGGGCGCCGGCGGTCCGGGGCGTGCGTCGAGCGCGGTCAGCGCGTCACGCAGGCCCCGGTGTACATCCTCGTACACCTCGATGTGGCCGTCCGTGGCGAGGTGGTCGGCGTCGCCGAGGCGCCGGAGCAGGCCGTCGACCTCGGCGTCGCCGGTCGGTACACGCTCCACCCCGAGGGGCGCGGGTCCGACGGGGTCATACTCCTGCGCCCGCACGTCGGCGGCTTCGGGCTCCGCCGCGGCGGCCTCGGGCTCCACCGGCTCGGGCTCGGGGCCCGGCATCGAGTCGCTCATGGCACGACGCTACCGCGAAGCGCTGAGGTACCGTCGATCACGATGGCGACGATCGAAGAGTGCCGCACTGCGCTCGACCAACTCTCGGACAACCTGGCGGGCGCAGACGGCGGCGTACGCAGCGCGGCAGCGCTCAACCGCTCGCTGAGCTGCCGGATCACGGATCTTGACGTGATCTTCACGGGCCGCCTCGAGAACGGCCGGATCACGGTGCTCGACACCCATCCCGGCCCCCCTCGGGAGAAGGCCGAGATCCGCCTCACCATGTCCGGCGACGATCTGGTGGCGATGGTCGACGGCGAGCTGAACTTCGCGAAGGCCTGGGCCTCCGGCCGGGTCAAGCTGGAGGCGGGCCTGCGCGACATGCTCCGCCTCAGGTCGCTGCTTTAGCCCCCGCGCCGGTTGCAGCACCGGCGCCGGTCTTCTGCCGTCCGCGCCGCGCCGCCGGCACCACCAGCGGCGTACCCGACTCCGGGTCGTCGATGATCTGGCAGTCCATCCCGAAGGTGTCCCGCACCAGCTCCGTCGTGACGATCTCGGCGGGCGGGCCCTCGGCCACGACCTGGCCGTCGCGCAGGGCGATGAGGTGAGTGGCGTACCGGGCCGCGTGGTTGAGGTCGTGCAGGACGGCGACGAGCGTGCGGCCCTGCTCCTCGTGGAGGTCGGCGCACAGGTCGAGCACGTCGATCTGGTGCTGGATGTCGAGGAACGTCGTCGGTTCGTCCAGGAGAAGGAGCGGGGTCTGCTGGGCGAGCGCCATCGCGATCCACACGCGCTGGCGCTGTCCGCCGGAGAGTTCGTCGACATAGCGATCAGCCAGTTCGGCGACACCGGTCGAGGCCATCGACTCGCCCACGATCCGCTCGTCGTCCGGCGACCACTGTCGAAGGAGTCCCTGGTGGGGGTAGCGTCCGCGGGCCACCAGGTCGCCCACCGTGATCCCGTCGGGCGCGATGGACGACTGCGGCAGCAGGCCGAGGGTCCTCGCCACCTTCTTCGCCGGCATCGACTGGATGACGTTCCCGTCGAGCAGGACACGGCCGTGCGAGGGCTTGAGCATCCGGGACAGGGCGCGCAGCAGGGTGGACTTGCCGCAGGCGTTGGGGCCGACGATCACCGTGAAGGAGTTGTCGGGTATCTCGACGGACAACTTCTCGGCGATGACGCGCTGGTCGTAGCCGAGGGTCACGTCGTCCGCGATGAGCCGGTTCACTGCGGCACGCTCCTGCCTGTCGGTGTTCTCAGAGGTGTTCGTATCGATGCGCGTCTTCTCGGTGCCCGTCCTCATATCCGCCCCGCCTTGCGCTCGATGACGAGGAGCCACAGCAGATAGATGCCGCCGAGCACACCGGTGACCACGCCGACGGGCAGCTGATCGGCGCCGAACGCCCGCTGCGAGGCCCAGTCCGCGACGATGAGGAGGGTGGCGCCCATGAACATGGCGGGCAGGAGGTTCGGCCCCGGCGAGCGGGTGAGCCGCCTGGCCAGCTGCGGCGCGGTGAGCGCGACGAAGCTGACGGGGCCCGCGGCGGCGGTGGCGGCCGCGACGAGCAGAACGGCCGAGCCCATCAGGACGAGGCGGGTGCGCTCGACGGGCACCCCGAGGGCGTACCCGACGTCGTCACCCATCTCCAGCATCCGCAGCGGACGGGCGTACGTCATGACGAGCGGCACGAGGATGGCGCACAGGATGAGCAGCGGCCAGACCTGCTCCCAGTCCCGGCCGTTGAGCGAGCCGGTCATCCAGACGACCGCGCGCGCGGCGTCGACGATGTCCGCCTTGGTGAGCAGATAGCCGTTGATCGCGGTGACGAAGGCGGAGACGCCGATGCCCACCAGGACGAACCGGAAGCCGTGCACGCCCCGCTTCCAGGCGAGCACGTAGATCGCGAAGCCGGTCACCAGGCCGCCCACGAGCGCACCCCCCGCGACCTGCACCGCACTGCCCTGGAAGAGGACGATCATGATGAGCGCGCCCGCGGTGGACCCCTGCCCGAGGCCGAGGATGTCCGGACTGCCCAGCGGATTGCGGGAGATGGACTGGAAGATCGCGCCGCCGAGCCCGAGCGCGGCCCCCACGAGGAGGCCGACGAAGACCCGGGGCAGGCGCAGGTCGTTGATGATGAACTCCTGCCCGGCGTCTCCGTTGCCGAGCAGGGTGCGGATGACGTCGGCGGCGGGGATGTAGAAGTCGCCGGTGCCGATCAGGACGACCGACGCGACGAGCGCGGCCAGGATGAGCACGGCGACGACCACGGCCGTGCGGACGTCGAGACGGAAGCTGAGCCCGCCCCGGGTGCGTATCGCCTTCACAGCTGAGCCAGCCTCCGCCGTCGTACGAGAAAGATGAAGACCGGAGCGCCGATCAACGCGGTGATGATGCCGACCTGCAGTTCCGCGGGCCGCGCGACGATGCGCCCGATGACGTCGGCGCCGAGCAGCAGGACCGGCGAGAGGATCGCCGCGTACGGCAGGATCCAGCGCATGTCGGGCCCGGTGAAGGAGCGCACGACGTGCGGCACCATCAGGCCGACGAACATGATGGGCCCGCAGGCCGCGGTCGCCGCCCCGCAGAGCAGGGTCGCGGCGGCCATGGACAGGGCGCGGGTGCGGTTCAGATGGGCGCCGAGCGCGCGGGCGGTGTCGTCACCCATGGCCATGGCGTTGAGCGGCCGTGCGAGGCCGAGGGCGAGCACGATGCCGATCACCAGGAAGGGCAGGACCTGGAGGATGGTCTCGGTCTTGGCCGATGCCAGGGAGCCGACCGTCCAGAAGCGCATCTTGTTGAGCGCGGCATTGTCCGTGATCATCACGGCCTGCAGATAGCCGTAGAGCGCGGCGCTCAGCGCGGTTCCGGCGAGCGCGAGGCGCACCGGGGTCGCGTTGCGCGTGCCGCCCAGGGCGTAGACGGCGGCTCCGACAACTGCCGCGCCGGCGAAGGCGAACCACACATAGCCGCTCAGCGAGGTGACGCCGAAGAAGCTGATGGCGGTGACGACGGCGGCCGACGCACCGAGGTTGATGCCGAGCAGGCCCGGGTCGGCAAGGGGGTTGCGGGTCAGCGCCTGCAGGACGGCTCCGGCGAGGCCGAGGGCCACTCCGACGAGCACGCCGAGCAGGGTCCGCGAGAGCCGCTCTCCGACGACGACATCGCCGTACGTGCCGGTGTCCTGGAAAAGGCCGTGCCAGACCTGGTCCAGGGACATCTGTTTGGCACCGACCGCGATGCTCGCCACGACGACGAGCAGCAGCACACAGACCGAGACGAGGAGCCCGGCGCTGCGTATCGCGCGGCGGTTGGGTGGCGCGGGGGCGGTCTCCGCGCTGGCTTCGGGGGGACTGTCGACCAACACCAGGTTAGGTTAGCCTACCCTCGCACTTGACTTCGACGAGAGAAGCACCACCTATGCATACCCGCCGCCCGATACCTCCCGCTCTGACCCGCCGTGGCGTCCTCGGCATGGGCGGCGCCCTCGGGATCGGCGGCCTCCTGACAGCATGCGGCGGCAACGGCGACGACGCGAAATCGTCAGGCGGCGGCGCGGGCTGGAGCTTCAAGGACGACCGCGGCACCACCGCGAAGGCCGCGAAACGCCCGCGCCGCATCGTCGCCTACATCGGCGCGGCCGCCGCACTGCAGGACTTCGGCGTCGCATGCACCGGAGTCTTCGGCCCGACGAAGCTGAAGAACGGCGAACCCGACGTACAGGCCGCGGACGTCGATGTCGACAAGGTGACCATCCTCGGCAACACCTGGGGCGAGTTCAGCGTCGAGAAGTACGCGAGGCTCCGCCCCGAACTCCTCGTCAGCACCATGAACGTGTCACCGACGCTCTGGTACGTCCCCGAGGAATCCGCACAGAAGATCACCTCGCTCGCGCCCACCGTCGGCATCCTCACCGGCAGGACCTCCCTGACGAAGGTGATCGACCGCTTCGCCGAGCTCGCCGAATCCCTCGGCGCCGATCTCAAGGCGGAGAAGGTCACCGCGGCGAAGAAGCGCTTCGAGGCGGCATCGGAGAGCCTCCGCAAGTCCGCGAAGGCGGCGAAGGCCCGGGGCGGTCTCAAGGTCATGGCGGTCTCGGCGCAGGCCGACCTGCTCTACGTGGGCGATCCGGCCGACTTCACCGACCTGCGCCACTACGCCGACCTGGGCATCGAGTTCGTCACCCCGGCGAAGACGGCCAAGGGCGGCTTCTTCCAGGAGCTGGGCTGGGAGAACGCCGACACGTACGGAGCCGATCTGATCCTCGTCGACAGACGGACCGGCAACCTCCAGCCCGCCGAGCTGAAGAAGTCCAAACCGACCTGGGCGAAACTCCCCGCGGTCCAGGCCGGCCAGGTCATCTCCTGGCACAACGAAGCCCAGTTCAGTCACGCCGGCTACGCCCCGCTCATCGAGCAGCTCGCGGCAGCCGTCGACAAGTCGAAGAAGGCGGCAGCCTGATGTCCACCACCCACCGCCCCCTTGCCCGCGGGGGCATGTCCCGCCGCGGCCTGCTCACCTCCGGCGGGGCCCTGGGCCTCGGCGCGCTGCTCACCGCCTGCGGGAACGACGAGAAGTCCGACAAGAAGAGCGCGGACTCCAAGCCGTGGAGCTTCAAGGACGACCGCGGCAAGACCGCCGAGGTGAACCACACCCCGAAGAACATCGTCGCCTACATCAGCACGGCGGCCGCCCTGCACGACTACGGCGTCACGTGCACGGGCACCTTCGGGCCCTCCAAGCCGGTGGACGGCAAGCCCAACCCCCAGGCGGGCGATCTCGATGTCGACAAACTGACGAGCCTCGGCGAGTCCTTCAACCAGTTCAACATCGAGAAGTACGCGAGCCTCAAGCCCGACCTCCTGATCAGCAACATGTTCCCGCCGCCCGCGCTGTGGTTCGTGCCCGCGGACAGCACCAAGAAGATCGAGGCGCTCGCGCCGACCGTCGGCATCAAGGGCGCCCGCGTCTCCCTGCTCGAACCGCTGGGGCGCTACACCGAACTCGCCGAGTCACTCGGCGGAGACCTCGGTACGGAGAAGGTGCGCGCCGCAAAGGCCCGCTTCGACAAGGCCGAGCGCCGACTGCGCGAGGCGGCGAAGGCCAACCGCGGCCTGAAGGTCCTCGCGATGACCGGATCCGCCGACCAGTTCTACGTCGCCGTGCCGGACTCCTACTGCGACCTGAACTACTTCAAGGACCTCGGCGTCGAGTTCGTCGAGGGCAAGAAGAGCGATGAATGGGGCTTCTGGGAGTTCCTCAGCTGGGAGAACGCCGACAAGTACCACGCCGATCTGATCATGATGGACAACCGTTCGAGCGCGCTGCCACCCAAGGAGCTCGCGAGGAAACCCACCTGGGAGCAGCTCCCCGCCGTCAAGGCCGACCAGACCGTGCCCTGGTCGATGGAGGAGCGCTACAGCTACGCCGGTTACGCCCCGGTGCTCGAACAACTCGCCGCCGCCATCGAGAAGTCGAAGAGGCTGAACTGATGACTGAGTCCCCGTACCACTTCTTCGACGTCCACGTGCTGCGCACCGAGTACGTCACCCCCTCCATGATCCGCGTGGCGTTCGGCGGCGACGGCCTGGCGCGGATGGGCTCGGCCGGCCGCGACCAGCGCATCAAGGTGTTCCTGCCGCAGCCGGGGCAGGACGCCCCCGTCATGCCGGACACGTCGGCCGGGGACGCGGCGAGCTGGTACACCGACTGGCTCGCCCTCGACCCCGACGTCCGGGGCATCATGCGCACGTACACCACACGTGAACTGCGCCGCGACCCCGACGAGTTGATCGTCGACTTCGCGGTCCACGGCACGAAGCCCTCACCCCACGACGGCCCGGCCACCAGCTGGGCGCGGTCCGCCCGCCCCGGCGCGCGCATCGGCGTACTCGCCCCGATCGAGGACGAGAACGGCGCCTACGACTTCAAGCCGCCGCAGGACACCGACTGGGTCCTGCTGACCGCCGACGAGTCCGCGCTCCCCGCGGTGGCCGCCATCCTGGAGACGCTCCCGCCGGCCACGCCGACCCGCGTCTGGATCGAGGTCCACGACCCGGCGGACCAGCAGGAGCTGCCGACCAAGGCCGACGCCGAGATCACCTGGCTCACGGGGACGGGCGGGACACCGGCGGCGATCCGGGCCGCCGAGCTGCCTTCGGGCACTCCGTACGCCTGGGTCACGGGCGAGTCCGCGACGGTCAAGACGGTCCGCCGCCACCTGGTCGGCGACCGCGGCTTCGACCGCAAGCGGATCTCGTTCTCCGGCTACTGGCGCAAGGGCACCACCACGGACGAGCTGATCGACCGCAACGAGACGGCCTGACTCTTCCTCCCTACGCCTGAAGCTCCGCCCGCTCGCCGGTCGGAGCTTCAGGCGTGGTGACGGGCCGACCCTGCCCCAGGAGCTACAACCCCAGCCGCTTCAACGCCTTCTCCCCGTCCAGCGCGCACACCCCGTCACCCGCCTCCGTCCACGCCGCCGCGCACAGCGCCCGCAGTCCGTCCATCGCATCGCCGTCGCCGTCGAGCACCAGCTCCTGGCCCCGCGCCGTCGCCGTCCACCCACCGCAGCCGAAGCCGCCATCGGCCGGGGTCACTTCGGGCTGGCCGGTCAGTATGCCGCGCAGGTCCGCGTCCACGTACGTGGGGCGGTGCTCGGGCGGTGCCGCGAGCAGTTGGGCGCCGTCCGTGACCCCGGTGAGGACGAGCAGCGAGTCCACCTCGCCGTTGAACGCGCCCTCGATGTCCGTGTCGAGCCGATCCCCCACGACCAACGGCCGCTCGGCGCCCGTCCGCAGGATCGTCTCGCGGTGCATCGGAGGCAGCGGCTTGCCCGCCACCTGCGGCTCCGCGCCCGTCGCGATGCGTACGACCTCGACCGCCGCACCATTGCCGGGCGCGATGCCCCGTGCGCTCGGAATCGTCAGGTCCGTGTTGGACGCGAACCACGGCACCCCGCGCGCGATCGCGTAACAGGCCTCGGCGAACCGCCCCCACGCCAGGTCGGGCCCGCCATACCCCTGCACGACCGCCACCGGAGAATCGTCCGCCGACTCGACCGGCTCAAGACCACGCTCCCGCAGCGCGACCCGCAGACCTTCCCCACCGATCACCAACACCCGTGCGCCCGCAGGGACTTGCTCGCTCACAAGGCGCGCCGCCGCCTGCGCGGACGTGATGACGTCCGCGGCCCCGGTCGGAATGCCGAGCTCCGTCAGATGCCCGGCCACCGCGTCCGGCGTACGCAGCGCGTTGTTCGTCACGTACGCCAGATGCATGCCGCCGGCGCGGGCCGACTCCAGCGACTCGACGGCGTGCACGATCGCATGCCCGCCCGCGTACACCACCCCGTCCAGGTCGAGCAGCGCTGTGTCATATGCCTCACTCAGCACATTTCGGCTGCCTTCGGGCCGTGTCCTGACGGTCTGGCTCATTACTCATCGCTCCTCGATCGATCCCACTCCCCCGATCATCGCTTATGCCACTGACACACATACGATGCAGCAATGAACACAGCGGGTCATACCGACGACCGAGGCCTCGACCTGATCCCGTTCCGAGGCGTGCGCTACGTCCCCGAACGGGTCGGCAGCCTTGCCGCCGTGACGTCCCCGCCGTACGACGTGGTCGTACGGCCCGACGGTCTGCTCCACCTGGAGTCCGCCGACCCGCACAACATCGTCCGGCTGATCCTCCCCCAGGCCACCACGCCGGAGGCCCGCAACCAACAGGCAGCCCAGACCCTGCACGCCTGGCTCTCCGAGGGCATCCTCGCGCCCGACCCGGAGCCCAGCCTCTACATCTACGAGCAGCGCGACGCCGACATCCTGCAGCGCGGCGTCATAGGAGCCCTGCGCCTCTCCGACGCGCAGGACGGCATCGTCCTGCCCCACGAAGGCGTCATGCCCCACGTCGTGGAGGACCGCGCGGGCCTCATGCGCGCGACGAGCGCCAACCTGGAACCGCTGCTCCTGACGTACCGCTCCGAGGGACGGGCGACGGGCACGACAGCCGTCATCGAGCGCACCGTACTGAACAAGCCTCTCCTGTCGACGACCACGGAGGACGGCTTCAGCCACCGCCTGTGGGCCGTCACCGACCCCGCCGACCTCGCCGAGATCCAGTCAGATCTCTCCCACCACCAGGCCCTGATCGCGGACGGACACCACCGCTGGGCGACCAACCTCCGACTGCGCTCCGAGCACCCTTCGCCCAGCCCGTGGGATCGCGGCCTCGTCCTCCTGGTGGACACCGCGCGCTACCCGCTCCGGGTCCGCGCCATCCACCGCTACCTGCACCGGCTCCCGGTCCCTGACGCCCTGGCCGCCCTCGCCGGCTCCTTCCGCGTACGGACGGTCGCGGGCCCTCTGCCGCACGCCCTCGATGCCCTGGGCGAGGCAGCGGCCGAGAGCAATGCCTTCCTCCTGGCGGGTGACGGCGCCTTCCACCTCGTCGACCGCCCGTCCGCGGATCTCCTCGCGCGTACGATCCCGGCCGACCCTCCCGAGGCCTGGCGCACCCTGGACGCGACGGTCCTGCACTCCACGCTGCTCGATCACATCTGGCAGATCCCGGACGCCCCGGAGCACATCGCGTACATCCACTCCACCGAGGCGACGGTGGAGAAGGCGGAACGCGACGGCGGTACGGCCGTCCTGATGCACCCGGTCCGCGAAGAAGTCGTACGCGACCTGGCCCGCCAGGGGGTCACGATGCCCCGCAAGTCCACGTCCTTCGGCCCGAAGCCGGCATCGGGTCTGGTCCTGCGGAGCCTCGGCCTCTGAGCCTTCGCCAGACACGACGACGGGCGGGCCCCCTGGTGGGAACCCGCCCGTCGTCGTGGCATCAGCTCAGTGCTCAGGCCTTGCGGTCCTCGTCACCGTCGTCGTCCAGCTCGAAGTCGTCCTCGTCGTAGAACTCTTCCACTCCCTCGTCCTCGTCTTCCTGGACGGGGGCGACGAAGACGGCCTCGGGCTCCGGTACCGGCGCCGCCTCTGCGACCGGCGCCTCCACGTCGTCCTGCATGACGTCGACGAACTCGACACCGTCGAGCTCGGCCAGGCGGTCCGACGCGTCGGTGCTGCCGTCCTTGTCGGACTCGATGACCTTCGCGAACCACTCGCGCGACTCGTCCTCACGCCCTGCGGCGAGCAGCGCGTCGGCGTACGCGTACCGCAGGCGCGCGGTCCACGGCTGGACGGAGTTCGACGCCAGTTCGGGCCCCTGCAGGGTGACGATGGCGGCATCGATCTGCCCCAGGTCACGCCGCGCACCGGCCGCGACGAGACGCATCTCGACCTGCCCCGGCTTGTCCAGCTTCTGCACCTCGGGCGCACCGGCCATGTCCAGCGCCTTCTCGGGCCGGCCCATGCCGCGCTCGCAGTCCGCCATGACGGGCCAGAGCTCGACGCTGCCGGTCATGCGCTTGGCGGCCCGGAACTCGCCGAGCGCCTCGCTGTACTTCTGGGTCGCGTACGCGGCGAAGCCGGCTGCCTCGCGTACGGCTGCGACGCGCGAGGCGAGGCGCAGGGCGATCCGCGAGTACTCGTAGGCCTGCTCGGGCTCCTCGTCGATGAGGTTGGCGACCATCACCAGGTTCCTGGCGACGTCCTCAGCGAGCCCCTTGGGAAGGCTCTGCAGCTCCTGCTGCACGCCCTTGTCGATCTCGCGGCCCGTGACGTCATCGGGGATGGGGAGCCGCTTGATGGGCTCGCGGTCACGGTCGTCACGCCCACGGAACCCACCGCGGTCACCGTCACGCCGGTCGTCGCGCCCACGGAACCCGCCGGGCCGCCCGCCACGGTCGTCACGCCGCGGGCCACGGTCGTCACGCCCGCGGAAGCCGCCGCCACCGCCACGGTTGTCATCGCGACGGAATCCACCGCGGTCACCGCCGCGGTCGCTGCTGCCACGGTCGTCACGACGGAAGGGAGGACGGTCACCGCCACCACGGTTGTCATCGCGGCGGTCATCGCGCTGGAAAGCGGGGCGGTCGCCACCACGGGGGCGGTCATCGCGCCGATCATCGCGGCGGTCGTCACGACGGAATCCACCGCGGTCGCCACCGCGATCGCTGCTGCCACGGTCGTCACGACGGAAGGGAGGACGGTCACCGCCACCACGGTTGTCATCGCGACGGAAGCCGCCACGGTCGCCGCCCCGGTCGTCACGCCGGTCATCGCGACGCGG